>NZ_OUMZ01000005.1:0-322609 GCF_900327775.1 Roseovarius sp. EL26 | reverse complement strand
AACGTCTATCCAATTGATTGGCCGGAAAGTCAGCTTCAGAACATTGCAATGAGGTCGAGATAGGGATTAACGACCACCGTTGACCAGCTTACGCAATAGCAGGGAACAGCGCGCGCAGCTCTTTTTCCATCTCCGAAACCGCAGTGTCTTCTCCGGCGACGACTTGTGCCAACGCAGCCTGGAACAATCCGTCGAAAAGGGCATAGAGCGCTTTGGGTGAGAGCTTTGGCGACCCGCCCTCCATTTCCGCATATCTTGCAACGACACGCCAGATCATTTGCTCCAGGTCACTATCGATTTTTTGCACATCGTCCCGCAACGCGGCCTCGAACAAGGCTTGAGAGCGCAGATCATACCAAAGTCGATGCAAATGAGTTTCGGCCACGAGCGTTTCAGAAAGCTGCGCAATGAAACCATCAAGTAATTCATCTTGTGTTGCTGCGGTTGTGGTGGCGACATCATAGCGTTTAACGCAAACGGCTTTGTATTGCCTGATGCATTGGGTGATCAGGTCTAACTTGTCATCAAAGTAATAGCGCAGCACACCGTGTGAGAACTCTGTGTTTTCGGCAATATCGCGCAGTGACGTTCGGGCATAACCCAAACGCGACAACGTCGACAGTGCGGCATCGGCGAGTTCCGCTCTTCGTGCTTCGAACTTGTCGACTTTTGCCTGTGCGCGTTGGTTTGCCTCACCAAGACGACTCTGTGTTTCCGCCATAGACCAGCCTCCCGTCTCTAACCGTACTAAAGCCAGTTGGAGATATTTCAACTGTCTATATGACTTTGGGTCCTCAAAGAGTGTTCGCCGAGTATTTACAATCGTATAATAAATAACTTTACAACTGTATAATTTTTACCTATGCCCGCTAAATACAAAGATTGCTGGTCGGAAAACCAGAGCACATTCGGTGCCGAATCTGACGTAATTGCACTTGATTCAAAGGAGCTTCGGAAATGAGCAAACTGCACATAACAACAGAAGACGGGATCAAAACCGTCGTTATCGACAACCCTCCAGCCAATATCTGGACGGTGGATGTCATCAATGAAATGAATAATTTCTTTCATTCGCTGAAGCACGACCATGAGACGAAAGCAGTCGTCTTCAAGTCGGCCAACCCTCATTTTTTTGTGGCTCATCTGGATCTTAACACGATTAACGGCACGCCTGAGGGACAAGAAGGTATCTATGCCTTCTCTAAAATGATCGAAAACGTCAAAACGCTTCCGCAATTGTCAATTGCCGTGGTGGATGGTTTCGCGCGCGGTGGCGGCAACGAGTTCACTATGGCTTGCGATATCACCTATGGCACAGAAAACGCTGCCTTTGCCCAGCCCGAGATCGGGGTCAACATTCCAACCGGCGGGCAAGGTGGTGTTCAGTTCGCCCGCAGACTGGGCCGGAAAAAGGCGATGCAGGTGCTGTTGACTGGCGAAGATATTTCCGCGCCCGATGCTGAGGCTTTGAAAATCATTACGAAATATGTGCCCAAGGCCGAGCTTGATGAGTATCTCGAGGGTATTTTGAATACTTTGAGAGCAAGAGATTTGCGCGATGTGGCGATGTACAAGGACATCGTAAATGCATCGATCCGTGACGAAGCTGCAGGCGCTTCAATCGAGTTGCGCTACTTTCTTGAGCGTGCGGCAGAAGATAAAACACAAACCATCATCAAGGCGTTCTTGAAAAGTGGGGGCCAGACGGAGCGCGAAGCAACTGATTTTGCCGGTGTCTTCGCTGATACAGCAGCAGAACTGGCCAAATCTGAGAGCTAGCTCTTCAAAGTGTAGTTCAAATTCGAAAGCCATGGGCGATAAAGTCGCTCATGGCTTTTCAATTCCTTCTACCAGCAACCCACGTAAAAAGGCCCCCCCTAAAAGGCGAGACCTTTGAATCAAACTCAAGCGCCAGTTTTCTTTTTCCGACGCAGGGATAGGATGATCAGGGTCACGCCCAGCGCCAACAGCTCCAGCGCCACGATCAGGCCGAGGGTGATACCCAGTCCACCCAGCAGCACAATCACCCCCAGAACGGCCGACACAGCCGCCGCCATCATGATGTATTGCGACAGGCTATCCTCCTTGATCTCACGCGCGGCCATCAGCTTGCCAACTCCCGCAGCAACCAATGATCCGCCCACGATCCAGCCCAGGATGGAGCCATCGCCAAACGGCCCCAACAACAGCGACAGCCCCAGAAACAGCGCCACCGCCGCTCCCAGAATGGCAGCGCCACGGGCTTTGAAGCCTTCGCTGGTATAGGCGGCATAGCCCTGCAGCCCGCCCACAGCCAACAAGCCGCCACCGACGATAACCTCGGTTGTGGTGCCCGCAGTGCTTGGGTTAATCAGCGCCCACAGGCCACAGGTCACAGCAATGACCCCGGCCAATAGCCACAACATCCAATGTTTCATAGGCTTTCTCCTTTGCTCAGATCCCGCATCAAGCCGCTTTACGCGACCCCAGCGACAGTACGATCAGTGACACGCCGTTCGAAATCAATTCGATCGCCAGGAACAGACCCAGCACAACAGTTGCCGATTGTGGGAAGTTCGACAGGATCATGCCCCCCAGCAATAGCGAAATGACACCCGATAGGATCAGGATCATCCGAACCTGTCCGCCCTCAACCGCAAAGGCCATAAGAATGCGAAACAACCCGGCTGTCAGCATCAAAATCGCGGCGGCAAAGGTCAGCGTCAGCGTGCCTTTGAGTGGCTCACCCACAAGATGGAAACCCATCAGGAACATGACCAGACCGAACAAAAGCGCCCAAATCCGGCCGCCCCAACCCGAGGCCTGAAACGCCGATACCACCGTCAGCGCCCCAACCACCATGAACATATATCCCGCCAATAAGGTCGCCGACAATGTTGCCGCCATCGGATTGGCCAACGCAAAAAGACCGCCTAGCAATGATACGATGCCTGCAATCAACCAAAGTCCCCAATTATTCATCTTGTATCCTTTCACAATACAACCCGTGCCGCCCTATGGCGACGCATCTCGATAAGTCTTGACCGGGCTTGAAAACCCTACAAAGTCAGCGACTTCAACCAATAACCGCTCGACCACACTCATTTCGCTGCGCGCTACGATGACCCTGCGCGCCAGTGCTGGTTCATCGGTGATCAGCCCGTCCACCCCGCGCGACAGCATCTGCGACATCGTCATCGCGTCATTGGGCGTCCAGACATAAACATCCTTGCTCGCCGCATGTGACCGGTTGATGAACCCGGGCGATGCAATCGCGCTGTTCACCGCAAGAAAATCCGCATCATATTGTGACAGATCACCGATGGCCGTCGCCGCCAACAGACCCCGCCGCCATTCGGGACGGACACGTTTGATGTCGTCAACCTGCTGGGTCTTGAGCGACATCACAGCAGCCTGATCAACCATATCGACCTCTTCAATCACCTGCGCCACCCGTTCGGCCAGCTGATCGTCATGACCATAGTACTTCAGTTCGACCAGAACCTTCGCCCGCCCTTTGGCCAACATCAGCACCTCGCGCAGGGTTGGCACGCGCTCGCCCGCGTATTCCGGATCAAACCAGCTGCCGATATCGACATCTGCCAGATCCGCCGCCGTGGCGTCCCAGACTTTGAGCGGATTGCCCGAAAGTTTCATGAAATCACTGTCATGCACAACGATCACCTCGCCATTGGCATCTTCCTGAACGTCGATCTCCAACCAGTCCGCGCCTTGCACGATCCCCTCTTCCATCGCCGCCAGAGTGTTCTCGGGCCGCACGCCAGCAGCACCGCGATGGGCTATGACCTCAACATCCTCAACCGTGCGCGCCTTTTGAACAAGCGCCCACCCTGTGCTTGCGCAGGACACCGCGATGAAGCCCGCCATCGCCCACAGTAAAACCCCAGAAAAGCGGTCCCCTCGGGTATCAAATTCTGGCAAGCGTGGAATAATCTGCCCACTCAGCGTATCGATTGCGGCAGCCAGAACCCCAGCGCTCACCGCGCCGCTTAACAGCAGCAATGCCCCCCACAGCAGCAGACATAGCAAGGCCAGCAGCGCAATCCGCGCCAATCCTGCATCAACCGGCGGGGCCAGCAGCCGAACCCCAACCCCAATCAGCCAAGCGCTCACCACCGCCGCCAGAATCGCCGCCCCAGCCCAGACCGCAATCGCCAAGGCCACTTGCCGCCTGCGCCCCTGTGTCAACGCTACGCTCTGGGCAAAACTGCGTCGCGGGCTGCATTCGGTAAACAAGATCAACGGCAGCGCCATCACCCAGCCGGCCAAAAACCACAGCAGAACCAACACCAGCCCCACTGCCAGCGGCGCGGCATAGACAATCGCACGGATAAATTCCGGCGGGTGTGTGCTCAGATAATAATTGATGTCATATTCGCCGATCTGGCTAAACACGATCAACGCAATCACCCCCGCCACGGGCAGCACCAGCGCCATTACCCGCACAATCAACCACCCGGCAAAGATGCAAACCGACGCAAACTTTTGCCGCAAATGCGCAAACACCGCCCGCACGGAACTTGCGCCGCGAAATTCGATCAACAGCCCCGACAGTTCCAGCACCGACGCGGCAATAATAATCGCCCCCACCGTAACCAAAAGCGTAAGCCCAAGCGGCGACAGCAGATATTTCGCAATATCCTGATCGGTCAGCGCTGCATTGCCAGAAAAAGACACGGCAAGCCGGATCGCTGCCTGACACAGGGGGAATATCACCGCTGTCGATAAGGCTACAAACAGGATGTGAAGCATCATAATGCTTCGCCGCTCTCGCCATGCTTTATTCAAGATGGCTTTCATCTACTCTCCGGTTTTGTTTGAACACACGCAATGCGCGAGAATCTTCCCGTTATACGGAGGAGACTCGCAGAAGATCACAAATTTATCAATTGTTTTCAATTTCCTGTGCAATGCGGTTATGATGAAAAATCCTCGCACCTTCTATCCCATGACCACGCAAAGGCGTTCCAGATGTCACATCGTACCTTTCCTCAAACCCTACGCGAACTGGCATTGGCTTTGCTCAACGCCACATTGATGCTGGTGATCATCGTTCTGATCTGCGCCACCTTCATGCTGCGTGAATTGAATGAACTGCGTGACAGCGCAGCCCAGATTGCCCGCGAGGCCATAGCGCCGCAAACCCAAAAGCTGGACCAGCTCCGCGCCCGCGCAGACAGACTCGAAAGCCGTCTCGCCAACGCCGACAGTTTTGAATTGGTTCAGATCCGCAACGAGATCCATGCCCTGCGCGAAGCCCTGCCAGAGCTCTCAGATGTGGTTGAACTCAGCACCCGCGCCTTTGCCGATCAACTACTCAAATCATTGGCCGATCGTCTCAACAGTATTGCAGAAAACAAGCTCTAGTCTCGCGCCAGCCAGGCCCGCACCACCGCTTCGAACTCACGTGGTTTTTGCGCATGCAGCCAATGGCCCGCGCCAGGGATTTTCATGAATTTTGCCGCCGGGAATAGGGCTTTGATCTTATCGCGGTACTCGGGTTTCACGTAATCCGAATCCGCCCCAGACAAAAACAACACCCGCCCATCATAAGCCGCATCCAATTCCGGAAAACTCATAATCTCCGTCATCTCAGCCTCAAGAGTTTCCAAATTCAATGTCCACCGCTTATTCGGTGCATCCAGTGACTGTAAGAAAAACGAAATCAACTGTAGATCGTCCACATAGGGTTCCAGCAATGGAATCGCCTCTGTCTTGCGGCTCACCTGTGACAGATCAACCGCCTGCATTGCCTTCACATATTGCAACTGCGTATGGCCATAAGCCACCGGCGCGATATCTGCCACGATCAGACGGTTGATCAATTCGGGTTGTGTCAACGCCAGCGTCATTGACGCCTTGCCGCCCATCGAATGACCCAACACATCATATGGTCCACCCAAGGATTGCAAAACCTCGGCCAGATCATCGGCCATCTCGGGATAGTTATGTGTCGTGGTCCATTTGCTGGCACCGTGGTTGCGCATATCCACCGCCACAACATGCCGCTCATCCGACAGACGCTTGGCGATCACGCCCCAATTGCGACCAGAGCCGTACAGCCCATGCACAATCACAAGGCCGGGTTTGTCTGTCGGGGTGCCGTGTTCGATCATATTCAACATGTGACTTTGATAACCCCGCCTTCGACAACTCTCCAGTCCCTATTGAGACCTGCACTGAAAGTCCCTAAATTCAGCCACGGAGGATTACTCGTGGTAGAACCTGATAAAATGGATCAACGCGTCAAACGGCTGAACGACAAGCTTAAGGAAAAGCTTGGTCTTCGCGGTAAAACGCTTGAAAAGCGCCTAAAACGCGCCGGTCGCACGTTGCCAAAACACTTGCGCCGCGAAGGGGCTTTTATCGTCAAGGCACAACAACAGGCGACCAATCCCAAAATGGCGCGTTTGATCGATCAGGAAGCACTGGATCGATCCTTTGCCATGTTCCGGCACTATCTCAAAGACATCAACCCAACTGAGCGCCGCAAGGATAAGATCATAAACTTCCTTGGCCTGCTGGTCTTCAATCTGGTGGTCATTGCTGCGCTCTATCTGCTCTTCCTGCTGTGGAAAGGGTTGGTCTGACGATCCGCCCTTGCCGCTCGCACGCGTGCTATGCCACGGTGCCTGCACCCACGACCAGACAAGGGCCGCGTTCATGACAGACATCGCCGATTTGCCTTTTGCCATGTATGACGCCTTTACCGATGTGCCCTATTCCGGCAGTCAGGCCGCCATCGTATTAAATGCCGGGCAACTCAGCACAGAAAACCGTATGCGCATCGCTCGCCAGATCGGCGTCCCAGCCACATCCTTTGTGGACCGGATAGAGGGCACCACTGTATCCCTGCAATTCTTCTCCACTGTCATGGAATTGCCAATGTGCGGTCATGGCACTCTCTGCCTAATCACCCGGCTGGTCGACTTGGATCTGCTACCTTGCGACAGTGATGATTGGCACAACGCGACGCTTGATCTGCCCAAGGGCAAGGCCACGGTCAAATACCGTCGCAATACCAACGGTCGAATTGAGGTGATGTTGGATGTCGCGACAGCCACCTTCGCCCCCGCCGCGCTCGACATGGACAGATTAGCCACTTTACTGGGGATCACCCCAGACGACTATTCATCATCTCTGCCGGCCGAGGTTGCCAGCGCCGATTTCATTCACCTGTGCCTTCCGCTACGCGATCTCGACGCGATGAACCGCCTGCAGCCCGACTTCGCCGGTCTCGCGGCTTTTTGCATTGAGAACGGATTGGAAACTGTGGCCGCGTTTTCCACCGATGTGATCGCCGTCGATCGCCACCTACATGTGCGGGACTTCTGCCCCGCTGTCGGTGTTTCCGAATCTGCCGCAGCGGGCACCACCAATGCGGCATTGGCGGCTTATCTGTTTCGTAACAATCTGGTTAAGCCTGAGGGCGCAGATTTGTTTGAAATCCGCGCTGAGCAAGGTCTCAAACTGGGTCGCCCCAGCCAGATCACCAGCCGAATCATGGTTTCAGATGGTGACATCACTCGCCTTCAGGTCGGCGGCATCGCAACGCGCGTAATCGAGGGTAAACTGAGCCTCCCATCACCTGATAGTGGACCTTTATCCCAGCAATGATTTGTGTACGTTTCAGGCCCTAAAACGTACAGGCTGTACACAAACTTCCGTGCTTAAGTGATGGCTTCAAGCCGCTCTTTCGACAGATCGCCCGGCACAATTGTGATCGGAATGGGCAACGAGCCCGAGTTCTTCGACAGCTGTGTCACCAATGGTCCGGGGCCCTTTTTATCCGTGCCAGCACCCAGCACCAGAACACCGATTTCAGGATCATCGTGCACCTGCGCCATGATCTCGGTCACTGGTACACCTTCGCGAATGACCAGCTCGGGTTCAACACCCTGCTTGTCGCGCATCCACTTGGCAAACACTTCATAATGCACCTGAATCCGCTCGCGCGCCTCTTCACGCATGATGTCGCCCACACCGATCCAGTGGTTGAACTCCTCAGGGGGAATCACCGCCAAAACTTCGACACCACCACCGGTGTGTGCCGCCCGCATCGCAGCGAACCGCATGGCATTCAGACATTCCCGGCTTTCGTCCAAGACGACAAGAAACTTACGCATGATTTTCTCCCCTCAGTCCGGCATCATTGCCGAAAAGGTTTGTAGCTGCAACAGGTTATCGACTCGTTACCAATTAGTTAAACGTTCCGGCCACACGGCCCAACAACATAAAGGCGCGTGCTGTCCGTGTGTCAGCCAGTTCGGAAATCTCTGTATCTGTTGCCGTTTCCGCGAATTGGGCAAACATCGCATCAAACCGGCGCAAGAAATGATGCGCTGCGTCCCGAAAGATCCCATCATTGCGCATTCTTGCCCCTGCCAGGGCCAAAGATGAGCGGTCCCGAACCCCACCAAGTGTAGCAATTGCACGCCCTCGTTCTCCTTCGGCGAACCGGCGCCAAACCTCGGGCCGTGCCATATCCGGGCGTAGGTCATCCATATAAATGCCTTCTTGTGACAACAGCGTCAGCACGTCCTGAGACGCCTGAATCAGCTGCGAGGCCGAACGATCTTTCAGCGCCCGGCGCAAAGCCGCAAACCCTTCCTTGTCATTCACCGTCTCCGGAAAATTCAGCGCCCGGATAAAGTCTTTCCGCTCCAATGGCGGCAGAATATCTTCGGCACTTGTACCCAAAGGCAAAGCCGCCTGATCTTCTTTTCCACCGGTCGCCACCATCGTTGCACGAGGTTTAAAAACCGCCGCCGACCCGCGAGAGGTCGAAAAGGTTGCAATCGCCGTTTCTGTCTTGCGCTGCGCCGCTGCAATTTCGTCCAACTTACGCGCAACCGAGGCCTCTGAAACAGTGTTACGTGTTTGATTTTGCGTCACATATGCTTGGCGAATAGCATCAATGGCAGATTGCAGGCGCTTACTCTCTTCACGCATCACACGCGAAGATCGCGCCGCTACAGCTGCCACCCATATCATGGCTAACGGTAGAAAAATTGCCAACATCGTCATGACAAATTGCAGCAAATTACCGGACGATCCGGTTGCATCGCTTGAAGGAATCAACAGAAAGAAAAGCCCTGCAGCGCTCAGCCACAGAACAGATAACACAAGGGCGATCACCTCCACTCCGGTGATCCGAGCCTTGCTCAATTTGTCATAAATTCCCAACGACGTCGGGGAAGTCTCAGGCCGGTCCGACATGTTTTTTTGCCTAAATCAAATATAGGCAACCTTTAGCACTTCATAAGATTTTTCGCCACCCGGCGTACGCACTTCAACACTATCGCCCTCTTCTTTGCCGATCAGGGCGCGAGCAATCGGCGATTTGATGTTCAAAAGCCCATTTTCGATGCTGGCCTCATATTCACCTACGATCTGATAGGTTTTCTCTGCATCTGTGTCTTCGTCTACCAGTGTTACGGTCGCGCCAAATTTGATCGCGCCTTTCAGGCTGGCGGTATCAATCACATCTGCAAGGCTGATGACGCCCTCCAGCTCTTTGATCCGGCCTTCGATGAACGACTGTTTTTCCTTGGCCGAGTGATATTCGGCATTCTCGGACAGATCGCCGTGCTCACGCGCCTCGGCAATGGCACGAATGATCGCCGGACGTTCCTCTGATTTCAGTTTCTTCAACTCGACTTCAAGCTCAGAATAACCCTTATGGGTCATCGGAATTTTTTCCATTTTGAGCGCCCCCTTTTATGTCCTTACCGCCTGACTGCGGCACATCATTCATTCACAAATCTTCGCGCCAGATTGCCCTAAGCGAAACAGCGAATGCAATAGAGGATGGTAACGTTGCGTGCAATCTGCTTCTGATACGCGTCAAAATGCCGTTTTCTGCCGTATTTAGCCTCATCTTTCAATTGACGATATGCTTCACTGCGCGCTACCACAGCGCAACTTTATTGCCAGCCGGAATGCCGGCACGCCCTGAGAAAGGATTTGGAGTAATGTCCGAGATCGAACGCGAAGCCATGGAATACGATGTGGTCATCGTTGGTGCCGGCCCGGCGGGCCTGAGCGCAGCGATCCGCCTCAAACAGCTGAACCCCGAACGCGAAGTCGTCGTTTTGGAAAAAGGCTCTGAAGTTGGCGCGCATATTCTATCAGGTGCGGTGCTGGACCCTTGTGGTCTTGACGCTCTGATTCCCGACTGGAAGGAAAAGGGCGCACCGCTGAACACGCCTGTCAAAGTCGACAACTTCTACATGCTTGGTGAAGCGGGGCAGATCCGCATTCCGAACTTCCCCATGCCGCCGCTGATGAACAACCACGGCAACTATATCGTGTCGATGGGCAACGTCTGCCGCTGGATGGCAGAACAAGCCGAAGAGTTGGGTGTTGAAATTTTCCCCGGCATGGCCTGTTCCGAACTGATCTATGGCGAAAACGGCGAGATCAAAGGCGTCGTCGCCGGTGAGTTTGGCAAAAACGCTGACGGCACCCCAGGCCCCTCTTACGAGCCCGGCATGGAACTGCACGGGAAATACGTCTTCTTGTCGGAAGGTGTGCGTGGCAGCCTCTCGAAAGAAGTAATCGCCAAATACAACCTGTCTGACGGCAAAGAGCCGCAGAAATTCGGCATCGGCATGAAAGAGATCTGGGAGATCGACCCAGCCAAACACAAAGAAGGCACTGTGACCCACACTATGGGCTGGCCTCTTGGTTCAAACGCTGGCGGCGGTTCGTTCGTATACCATCTGGAAAACAATCAGGTCTATGTCGGCTTTGTGGTTCACCTGAACTACAAAAATCCACACCTGTTCCCTTACATGGAATTCCAGCGCTTCAAACATCACCCAATGATCGAAGAGCTGCTGAAAGGCGGCAAACGTGTGGCTTACGGCGCACGTGCAATTTCTGAGGGCGGATACCAGTCGATGCCCAAGATGGTTGCACCCGGCGTGGCCCTGCTGGGTTGTTCGGTTGGCATGGTCAACGTGCCGCGCATCAAAGGTAACCATAATGCCATGCTGTCCGGCATGGCCGCAGCTGAAGCAGCACATGCTGCAATCGAAGGTGGTCGTTCCAGTGATGAGCTGAATGAGTATGAGTCGGAGGTCCGTACCGGCGCCATCGGCAAAGACCTCAAAAAAGTGCGCAACGTCAAGCCGCTGTGGTCAAAGTACGGCCTGTTGGCGTCGTTGACCTTGGGTGCAATGGACATGTGGACCAACACGCTGGGCTTTTCCTTGCTGGGTACGGTCAAGCACGGCAAGACCGATGCCGAAGCGACCGAGGAAGCCTCAAAGCACAAGCCAATCGATTATCCAAAACCCGATGGTAAAATCAGCTTTGATCGCCTGACCAACGTCAGCTTCTCGATGACCAACCACGAAGAAAGCCAACCTGTGCATCTGCAACTGGCTGATGCCACCACGCCGATTTCGGTCAACCTGCCGAAATACGCAGAACCGGCGCAACGCTACTGCCCCGCTGGTGTGTATGAGATCGTGGAAAATGAAAATGGACCAGAGTTCGTAGTTAACTTCCAGAACTGCGTGCACTGCAAAACCTGCGACATCAAAGACCCAAGCCAGAACATCACATGGGTCACGCCGCAGGGTGGCGACGGTCCAAATTATCCCAACATGTAAAATCTTGGTGAAAATCAGCTTGCGGGGCGCTCAATTGAGCGCCCCGCATTGCTTTGGCCGGTGTCACATATTACCTTTGTTCAGAAATCATAATGAGGCCGTCCGCGTGCGCTTGAAACCTTTTCTCACCATTACCCTGATCTCTGGCCTGCAAGGCCTCGCATTCCCCGCCACTGCAGAAGATAGTGTCGGGGCATATCTGGCTGCGCAGCAAGCACGTTACAACAGCGACTATTCTGCTGAAGCGCGCTATTTTTCCGAAGTCCTCACCCGAGACCCTGCAAATCCAGCGGTTCTGGAAAGTGCGGCAGCAGCCTACCTTCGCCTAGGTCAGTTGGATAACGCCTTGCCAATGGCGCAGGCGATCGAAGCGGCGGGATTGCGAAGCCAGGTGGCCAATATTGTTCTAACTGCTGCGGATGCCCAAAGTGGTGATTATGAAGCACTGATCAAACGTGCCAATGACGAACGTGGCATTGGCGATCTGGCAGATGGTTTGATGGTGGCATGGGCGCATCTTGGCTTAGGCGACATGAGTGCGGCACAGGCCAAGTTTGATGAGGTGGCCAAACAGCGCGGCGTCAAGAACTTCGTTCTGTATCACAAAGCGCTGGCATTGGCTTCGGTAGGCGATTTCGAAAGTGCTGATCAAATTTTCTCGGGCGCTGATCTAGGTCCGGTTCAAAACACTCGTCGCGGAATGATTGCATGGTCGCAAATCCTCAGCCAGCTGGACCGCAATGAAGAGGCGATTGAAAAGCTTAATGCCGCATTTGGCAACAACCGCGACCCTGAAATCACCGCCCTACGCGCCAGCCTTGCAGAAGGTGAGAGCATCCCATTTTCCCTGATCCATAGTCCAATGGAAGGGCTCGCCGAGGTGTTCTATTCCCTCGGACAGGCCTTGGCTGTGGATTCAGGTGAAAGCTACACACTGTTTTATTCGCGCGCAGCTCAGGCACTTAAACCTGACCATATTGACGCGATCATCCTGTCTGCGGAACTGCTTGAATCTTTGCGCCAATATGATCTGGCAACCGCTGCGTATAAATCTGTTCCGCGAAATCATCCGTCGTTTTTCGTAGCCGAACTGGGCCGTGCTGATGCATTGCGCCGCTCAGAGAAACCCGATGCTGCAATCGAAGTCCTGACACAACTAAGCGAAAGCCACGCAGAGCTGCCGCTGGTACATGTTTCAACCGGCGATCTGCATCGCCAGCAAGAGCAGTTTTCAGAAGCGGCTGATGCTTATGACCAAGCCATTGAAATTTACGATGAACTCGGAACCCAACAATGGTTTGTCTACTATGTCCGGGGCATTTCCCAAGAGCGGCTAGGACATTGGGAAAAGGCCGAAGCCGATTTTCGCAAAGCACTAGAGATTAACCCAGAGCAACCTGATGTGTTAAATTATCTGGGCTACACAATGGTGGAAAAGCGCGTCAATTTTGATGAAGCCCTCGACATGATCGAACGTGCCGTCAAAGCCCGCCCTGACAGCGGCTATATCGTCGATAGCCTAGGCTGGGTACTGTACCGTCTGGGCCGCTATGAAGAGGCCATCGGCCACATGGAACGCGCCGCTGAACTCGAACCGGTCGACCCAGTCCTGAATGACCACTTGGGGGATGTTCTGTGGGCGGTTGACCGCAAGACTGAAGCCGAATTCCAATGGAGTCGCGCCCTGTCATTCTATGACGAAGATAAGCCTTCGCCTGACATTGATCCCGACCGTATCCGGCGCAAACTGGAGGTTGGCCTAGATGAAGTTCTGGCCGAAGAAGGTGCCGAACCGCTTGCCGCTGTAAATGACGCAGATTGAGGCATTTGCACCCGCCAAGATCAACCTGACCCTGCACGTCACCGACCGGCGACCGGATGGCTATCACATGCTCGATTCATTGGTTGTTTTCGCCGACATCGGTGACCGGCTGACAGTTGAGAGTGCCACTCAAGCGTCGCTGACTGTCTCCGGTCCGATGTCCGAAGGTGTCCCCACCGACGATAGAAACCTTGTGTTACGCGCGGCGGCCTTGATCGGCGTCCCGGCAAAAATCCACCTGGAGAAACGGCTGCCCCACGCCGCCGGAATCGGCGGTGGATCCAGTGACGCGGCAGCATCCCTGAAAGTTCTGGCACAGCTTGGCAACACCCCCTTGCCCAAAGACAGCGCTGTACTGGGCGCTGATGTTCCAGTCTGTCTTGTAGCAAAGGCCGCACGGATGCGTGGAATTGGCAATGTAATCAAATCCATCGCAAATTTCCCAACGTTACATGCTGTTATGATCAATCCGAACGTCGCGATCGAAACCAAGACGATCTTCCCAAAGTTGGAAAGCACTCAGAACACGGCAATGCCTTCGGTTCTGCCGGGTTTCAAAAACTCCAGCGACTGCATCACCTTTCTAAGAACCACGCGCAATGATCTGGAGGCAGCGGCCATACAGGCCCAACCTGTTATCCAGGATGTGTTGAGTGCGATCGCACAGACAGCCGGCTGTCAGATCGCCCGCATGTCCGGTTCAGGTGCCACTTGTTTTGGGCTCTACAATGATGAGGCCGCCGCACAACGTGCCGTACAAAGCTTGCAAACCGCCCATCAAAACTGGTGGATCGTTGCAACCAAGCTTAGCTAACGCGCGACACCACAAAGTCAGCCAAATCTGACAGCATATCGCGAACTGGATTCTCTGGTAGAGCCGCCATCGCAGTTTTTGCCTCCGCCGTCCAGCTCAAGGCATCTTTGCGTGTACGCTCCAACGCATCGTGTTTGCGCAGCAATACAAGCGCATGCTCCAAATCGCCATCCCGTTGGTCACCTTTTTCAATCGTGCGCTGCCAAAAGGCACGCTCTGTATCAGAGGCATCTGCCACGGCCTTGATCAATGGTAAGGTCAACTTCCGTTCCCGAAAATCGTCCCCAACATTCTTGCCCGTTTTCTGGCTTTGACCTTGATAATCCAACAGATCATCAACAATCTGAAAGGCAATACCCAAAGCATCACCATAGTCATACAGCGCCTTGATCTGGTCCTCTGGGGCCTCAGCAATTACACCGCCCACTTCAGTGGCGGCTGAAAACAACGCTGCGGTCTTGCCCCGCACAACCTGTAGGTAAATTGATTCGTCCGTGCGCAGGTCTTGCGCCGCAGTCAGCTGCAGGACTTCACCCTCGGCGATTGTGGCCGAAGCATTGGCCAAAATATCCAGAACCCGCAGTGATCCCGTTTCAACCATCAACTGGAAAGAGCGTGAAAACAAATAGTCGCCCACCAGGACGCTAGACTTGTTATCCCACAACAGATTAGCAGTCGGGCGTCCGCGACGTTTTGCGCTTTCATCGACCACATCATCATGCAGCAATGTCGCGGTGTGGATGAATTCAACCGTGGCGGCTAAATGCACATCATATTCCCCTGTGTATCCACACAGGTCGGCCGCGGCGAGTGTCATCAATGGCCGTAAACGTTTGCCACCTGCCCCAACCAGATGCGCCGTAACCTCAGGGATACGAGGGGCGTGGCGGGACGCCATACGCGTCTGGATCAGTTGGTTAACCGCATCCATCTTGCCCGACAGATGTCGCGCCAGCTCTTCATGCGGCTTCTTCGCTATGGCCTGCTCAAGTTCCATCACACACCTGTCACGCGGCTCGACATTTTTGAACCGGTGCCTTTTAGTCATCCTCATGAAACAGCTTCTGCGCACAAATGATTCTACGTCGATTGCCTTTGCCAAGGCACTGCTTCAAGGCGAGGGTATAGACTGCTTTGAAATCGACGTAAATATGAGCATCCTAGAAGGTTCAATTGGTGTCTTTCCGCGCCGGTTGATGGTTGCCCCTCGTGACTACGAGCGGGCCCTTCAGGCTATGATTGACAATGGAATTGCAACCGATGGCTGACCTCTGGTCCCAAGCTGAAATAAGTCAGAACGACTTTTTGGGCGGTCGACTTAAATTTTATCAACCCCGGCAGGGATACCGGTCTGGCATGGATGCAGTTCTTTTGGCCGCCAGCGTACCCGCGCGCGTCGGCGATAGCGTGCTGGAATTGGGCTGTGGTGCTGGCGTCGCAATCCTCTGCCTCGGGCACAGAGTGCAAGGCACAGCACTTTCTGGTCTGGAGCTACAACCCAGATATGCGGCGCTGGCACAACGCAATGCCACGGAGAACAATCTGGAACTACAGCTCGAGACTGGAGATCTGGCGCAACCGCCCAAGGGCCTCAAACAGCAGCAATTTGACCATGTGTTAGCCAATCCGCCTTATTTTCTGCGCGCAAATAGCACCAAGGCCCCTGACACCGGGCGCGAAACCGCTATGGGTGAGGATACGCCGCTGGCAACTTGGGTCGAACAGGCCGCCAAACGGACCAAGCCCAAAGGTACGGTCACCTTCATCCAACGGGCAGATCGCCTGCCCGAACTGCTGACCCAGATGGCAAAGCACCTTGGCGGGGTGACGGTATTACCGTTGATTCCCCGTCCTGGGAAACCCGCACGGCTTGTTTTAGTGCAGGGGCGCAAAGGCGGGCGCGCGGCCTTCTGCTTGCGCGATGGTTGGGTTTTACATGACGGTAGCCACCATGATGGTGACCGCGAAAACCACAGCAAAGCAACATCTTGCGTGCTGCGCGAAGGCCAACCAATGCCTTTGGGTGAAGTTAAAGTTTAAAATCCGCACAACATTTTTGCGCCGATGCTGCGCCCGCAGCGTGACAGATGGATAAATTTGTGGTGCACTTGGTTTGTTATAAAATTTTGACAGGAGATCGCTGATGAGCTTGAGTTCACATGTTCAGGAATTGAAAAAGAAACACCACGTCCTCTCAGAACAGGTTGAAGACGCGCAACGCGCCCCCGGAACAAATGATCTGGAAATTTCAGAGCTCAAGAAACAAAAGCTGCGATTGAAAGAAGAAATCGAACGACTTTCGGTCGACGCTTAATCTTCACAATAAAGAGGCCGGTCAATTGACTGGCCTCTTTATTTTCTTCTCGTACGAATTATACGAAGAATTGCGCACCGTTCGCCGAGATGGTTGAACCGTTGATAAATTGCGAATCTTCTGAAGCCAGGAAGGCAACGCAACGCGCAATCTCTTCAGGCTCGCCTAGACGGCCAGCCGGGATTTGGCTGATGATGCTGTCGCGTACTTTCTCAGGCACGGCCATAACCATTTCAGTAGCGATGTAGCCCGGGCAGATCGCGTTAGCCGTGATGCCCGCGCGCGCGCCCTCTTGTGCCAGAGATTTCACAATACCCAGATCCCCCGCTTTGGTCGCGGCATAGTTCACCTGCGCGAATTGGCCTTTTTGACCATTGATCGAGCTGATCACAATGACGCGGCCAAATTTGCGCTCGCGCATGCCGGGCCAGACAGGATGAACAGTGTTGAAAACACCTGTCAGGTTCGTATCGATGACCTGATGCCATTGCTCAGGTGTCATTTTGTGGAATGGCGCATCACGGGTGATGCCAGCGTTCGCAACGACGATATCGATAGGGCCAACTTCTGCTTCGACCTTGGCGATCCCTGCTGCGCTTTCATCATAGTCAGCTACGTTCCATTTGTAGGTGCTGATGCCGGTTTCTGCTGTGAAATTAGCAGCGGCTTCGTCATTGCCGGCATAGGTCGCGGCAACGTTATAGCCTTCGGCTTTCAGCGCTTTGGAAATTGCTGCGCCAATCCCGCGGGAACCGCCGGTAACAAGTGCTGTTCGAGCCATGAAATCCTCCAATATGGCAAAATGCGTTGGTAACTCTATTACTATTCAACAACCAAATGAGCAATAATATTACGCATGCAATTTGCCGCACCGCAGCAGATTTTCGCGAATTTTCGCTCAGTTAGTTTCCTTTACGAAAAAGGGGCGCCTATTCAGACGCCCCAATCAAGTGCGATTCGCGCGCAATAAATCAGGGGCGTTCAAGACACATCGCGACGCCCATACCGCCACCGATGCACAGAGTTGCAAGACCCTTCTTCGCGTCACGGCGCTGCATTTCGAACAACAGCGTGTTCAAGACACGACAGCCCGAGGCACCGATCGGGTGACCAATAGCAATCGCCCCGCCGTTGACGTTAACGATATCCGGGTTCCAACCCATGTCCTTGTTCACGGCGCAGGCTTGTGCAGCAAAGGCTTCGTTCGCTTCAACCAGATCCAGATCGTCTACCGACCAACCTGCTTTTTCCAGTGCTTTGCGACTCGCGTGAATAGGGCCAACACCCATGATCGATGGGTCAAGACCCGCTGTCGCATAAGAGGCAATACGCGCCAATGGCTTGATGCCACGTTGCGCGGCATTATCAGCCGACATCAGCAACACAGCCGCCGCACCATCATTGAGACCCGACGCGTTCGCAGCCGTCACAGAGCCTTCTTTGGCAAAGGCAGGGCGCATCTTTTGCATAGCTTCCAGATTTGCACCGTGGCGGATGTATTCATCCTGATCGACAATGATATCACCTTTACGCGTTTTCACAGTAAACGGTGTGATTTCGTCGGCAAATTTCCCTGCCTTTTGAGCAGCTTCCGCTTTATTTTGGCTCGCAACCGCAAATGCATCCTGCATATCACGAGTGATCTGCCACTGGTCGGCAACGTTTTCTGCAGTTTGGCCCATGTGGTACCCGTTGAAGGCATCCCACAGCCCATCGCGGATCATCGAATCGATGTATTTCATGTCGCCCATTTTGTGCCCGGCACGCAGATGCGCAACATGGGGGGACAGGGTCATGTTTTCCTGACCACCGGCGGCGACAACGCTCGCATCACCCAATTGGATGTGCTGCGCACCCAGCGCGACAGCGCGCAGGCCAGAACCACACACTTGGTTGAGCCCCCAAGCCGAACTTTCGACAGGCAAGCCCGCATTGATATGCGCCTGACGGGCCGGGTTTTGCCCCTGACCGGCGGTCAATACCTGACCCAAAATCGTTTCTGAAACTTCGCCTTTTTCGACACCAGCGCGTTCAACGATCGCTTCCAATACCGTCGCGCCCAAATCATGCGCGGCCGTATTGGCAAAAGAGCCACCGAATGAACCAACAGCCGTCCGGGCTGCCGATGCAATAACAACGTTTGTCATAGAGTCCTCCACCAAGGTTTATTCCTCAGAATCCCCTGGATTTGCGACACCCGCACGGCCAAAAGACTCTGCCATCACCGAAGGCATAGCCTAGTTGCCGCAATGCGGCAACTGGTCCGATGTCGCACGTCAGCCTTTCGCTTTCTTCTCTGTCGACTGTACCCATGGTGGCTGGATGGTTGGGGCGCCAAAGTAATATCCTTGCAAACAATCCACACCAATCGTCTCCAGATACGCAACATCGGCCGCCGTTTCGACATTTTCGGCAACCGTGACCATATCAAACTGCCGCCCGATAGCGATCAATGCTGCGGCCAGCACTTGATTATCGGGGTCTTCAGCGATCCCCCGAATGAACTGCCCCTCAATCTTCAACACATCAAAATAGAAGTTCTTGAGATAACGAAATGACGTAAAACCGGCCCCGAAATCATCCAGTGCAAAGCTGACCCCCTGTTGTTGCAAATCCTGCATAAAATTGATGACCAGTTCCGGCACCAACATCGCGGAACGCTCTGTGATCTCTAAAATCAATCGTTCTGCCAAAGATGGGTCCTTTTTCAGACCCTGCCTCAGGACCTTCATCCAGCGTGGATAGCCAATTGAGCGTGCCGACATATTCACCGACAATCGCAAGCCCGGATATTGTGTCAGTGTCTGAATGCCTTTTTCCAACGCCAGGCAATCGATCATACGACCGGTTTCGGTGGTTTCGATCTCGTTGATAAATTCGGCCGCGGGAATGACCCGCCCGGTTGCGTCCAGAACTCTGATCAACCCCTCATAAAACGCAGGTCGATCATGCCGACCAACCGGAACGATCGACTGATAGGCCAGCCGCACTTGTTTGTGACGAACCGCCTGATCAACCATATCGATCACATCTTTATCCCGTTTCGATACCGCATAATCCAACGGCGTCTCATGCCCTGCAGATATGCCAGTCCATTTCGCTTTGTCTCGCCCCATCTGATTCTCCATCTGTGGACAAGAACAGCTTTGCCGATTGAGGCTAAAGAACCCTTAATTCCAGCCAGAGCTTTGAATCCAATCCTCAAATCGATTTTTCACAGAATTCTTTGGATTCAGCGAAAGAATACTATATGGAGGCACATCTGACTAAAAAGACGTGCAAAATGACCAACACAGCTCCGATCACTCAGGATGTTCTGACCATCCCCCGCAAACTGCCTGATGGGCCGATGAACCTTGTTGGTTTGACGCGCGCGCGCCTGCGCGAGGTGTTGATCGAAAATGGCACCCCTGAAAAACAAGCCAAGATGCGGGTCAACCAGATCTGGCAGTGGATTTATCAGTGGGGCGTACGTGATTTTGCCGAGATGACAAACCTCAGCAAAGCCTACCGCGCAGAGCTGGCTGAGAAATTTGTCGTCGAAATCCCCGAAGTGGTCAGCCGTCAGATCAGCACGGATGGCACGCGCAAATATCTGGTGCGCATCGCTGGCGGTCATGAGGTCGAGGTGGTCTATATCCCTGAAACAGATCGCGGCACGCTGTGCATCAGCTCGCAAGTGGGCTGCACCCTGACATGTTCTTTCTGCCACACAGGCACGCAAAAACTGGTCCGCAACCTGACAGCCGGTGAAATCATCGGTCAGGTGATGATGGCCCGCGATGATCTGGATGAATGGCCAGAGCCGGGTCAGTCAACCGCAGATAACGGGCCACGCCGCCTGTCCAACATTGTCCTTATGGGCATGGGCGAGCCGCTTTATAATTTCGACAACGTCCGCGACGCGATGAACATCGCGATGGACGGCGAAGGCATCAGCCTGTCACGCCGCCGCATCACCTTGTCGACCAGCGGCGTTGTGCCAGAGATCGCCAAAACCGCCGATGAAATTGGCTGTATGCTGGCGGTCAGCTTTCATGCCACCACGGACGAGGTGCGCGACAAGCTGGTTCCAATCAACAAGCGCTGGAACATCGCCGCCCTGCTAGACGCCCTGCGCGCCTACCCAAAGCTGTCGAACTCAGAGCGTATTACCTTTGAATATGTCATGCTCAAGGACGTGAATGACAGTGATGAGGATGCCCGCCAACTGGTGCAACTGATCAAAGGCATCCCCGCCAAGATCAACCTGATCCCGTTCAACGAATGGCCCGGCTCCCCGTATGAACGCAGCACCAAGGACCGGATCAAGAAGTTCTCGGATATCGTCTACAACGCCGGCTACGCCAGCCCCGTCCGCACCCCACGAGGGGAAGACATCATGGCCGCCTGCGGACAGCTGAAATCAGCGACTGAGCGGGCTCGTAAATCCCGCAAAGCCATCGAGGCCGAAGCCGGGCTTTAAGCCCGAACCGCTTGGCCTGACCGTACACCAAACTTAGACTAACAGCCCTGCATCACACCCGCGCGGAATCAAGGCCATCAGGCCGCCGCGCATCGCCGGGCCGCCCCCGGGCACGGCGATTTGGCCCCCCCAAGCGCAAGTCCGAGAGGCCCCGCGGACTTGGCCACCATAAACCACAAGATTGCCCCCTCACCTCGCCGCACCCCGGCCCGACGCTGTGCGGCTCGACAACGTAAACTTTAGCTGAGGTTGCGAAGGTGTGACTTATAGATACGATCAGGAAAAGCTGTAGCGTCAGTTTACCATTCTTGCCAGTTTTACCATCCAACCTTCGACTTCGCCGACTGCTCCTCGTTCCTCCAAACGCTCATAAGTCCTATAGTCAAACGCCTGCATGAGCTTCTCTTTAGCCTTCGAATCTTTGGGCACTCCATCAAATCCCGCCATCTCATGCCAACGCAATGCAAACGATCTCGGAACACTTGGCGCATTTTCTCCCGGCATGTCCACGACATCGCAAGTGAAACCAAAAGCATCTTGAATAGCACCTGGATGTAGATAGCATTCAATTTCATGCTTCTCTGTCAAGGCAGCCCAAGAACCATCGCCGCGGGCATTCACAGCGTCAACTGAAGTTTGATATGCTGGCACATCGGCATCGTAAACATGTGCCTCAGGCAGATTCAATGGTCTTAAGTAGTTGTTATTTACCCAGTGCTTGAGGCTACTGCCGCCAAGTACGATAAAAGCGAACCTTGGGTCATTTTGGAGATCAGGAAACGCATTACTCTTCTCATGCATAATGCCGCTAAGTTTCTTAAATACTGCAACGTCCGTGTATCCCTCAACGCAAACCAACGCTTTGACTCTGTTGTCTGGAACTAGACCCAATACTGAAGCTACTTCTTCAAACACATCTACTCCTTTGCTGATCGTAGGCGTATCATCCTGCGTATTTGAAGAAATGAATCGAATGCTATCGGCTGGTAAGTCAGCAGCCAGTCCCGGGCTATGTGTCGTGAGTAACACTTGGCAACCAGGCAGTGCCGACAAATCGAGAAAAGCATTCAACAATACCCGCTGATTGTCTGGGTGCTGTGATGTTTCGGGCTCTTCAATTGCGTAAATGATGTTGGACTTGTCAGAATTGTTCAGCCGCCTCTCAGCTTCCGCCTTGAAGAAACTTACCAAGATCATTCGGCGCACGCCGCTTCCTCGCTTGTTAAGAGCAATGCCGTTGTTCGTTTCCATCCCAATTGAAAAAAGTCCGGCCCACTTAGAACTCAGTGGTGGTTTGTAGATAGGACTTAGAGACCCAGCTAATTTGGGGTCGATTTCCATAAGCGCTGCGTGAATTAGCCTTGCAATCTCTTCGGATTTTTCTTTGACTAACGCCTCAATTTGTCGAATTTGAATGGCGGCTTCGGCAATTGCTGCTTTGATTGCTCCTTTTAACGGGTTTTGCACTTCGTCATCGCTGTCTTTACTGGCTCGGTCACTTTGAAATAACGCGAAGATAGGCAGATAGCTTTCTAGTTTATCCCAAACCCTCTTTCCATCTTCCTTACCTTTTCCAAGCTCCAATCGCCGGGTTGTACACTCCAAGTCCGCAACATTTTCCCAGATTGCCCGACGCATTCCGGGGTTTCCTTCAATGGCACATCAAGTTTCATCTCCTTTACCTTTGCCTGCAGATCCTTTTCCTTTAGATCAAGCAGGTCGGAGAAGCCTTTAGCTGTGGGATGTTCGCAGACAACATAGACTCTTTCAGCTGGCTTCGTTTTGGAGCAATCAAATACCTTTTCTATCTTTAGCGTGCCGACCGTAGTTAAAAGGTACTCGTCTGCAAGGGAGGTCGACGCCCCTGCGTCAAGGTCAATCGCCTCGGGGAAATCTGAAAACTCGCAAGAGATGGTGACAGTATTGCTTTTGGATCTGACACATGCATCGGAGTTATCAATTTTAACAATTTCATTATTGAAAAAAACTTCCAGTGCTTCGATGATAGTAGACTTACCAATATCATTTTTTCCGATGAGCGTTGTAAGATCTGAGAACTCAACTCGAGTCCTATCTTGATATGCTCGGTAATTTTCTAGTTCGAGTGCTATTAGCTTCATTTACAACCTAAACTTATGTGGAATCGCTTCAATAATTGTCGGTTCACAAATGTTCACTCACTTATCATAAATTGTAAATGTACATGCACTAACCACCACAAGGCGTTTATCGGAATTTCCTACTGAACGTCAAACTAGAATTATTTGCGTTCCTCTATGATCGCCACATTCCCTCCATCCCAACTGTCCCCAGATCATAAACAAGCCCAGATTTGACCACAGACTGTCTCTAATATCGCCACAAGGTCGGTTCAGCTTGGCAGGATGAAGAAGACCATCCTTTAGGGACCAAGAACATGCAAACGACCGATTATATGGACAAAGACGTTTTTGAACTGGTACAGCGCGAGCGCGAGCTGGCGGTGTCAGACCGCGAGTGGAAGCACCGCCTGCGTGGTTATGGTTATGCCATCCGCGATTACCGCGAGGGCACTTTTGTGACACCGCTTTTCGGCCTCAAACGCCTTGTCCGTCTGAATTAAGCACGACCAAAGGCAATCCCATCAGATTGCCATTTCCAATTCTGCAGCCGCCGCGTAGACATGATACAGGCGTCAAGGCAGAGGAAATAAACACATGGGTAATACAGTTATCGGGGTCATCGGTGGTTCTGGCGTTTATGACATCGACGGGTTGCAAAATCCGGAATGGGTCACGGTAGACACCCCATGGGGCGCCCCCTCTGATCAGCTTTTGACCGGCACGCTGGACGGCGTAAAAATGGTCTTCCTGCCCCGCCACGGGCGCGGGCATATCCACAGCCCCACTTCTGTTCCTTACCGCGCCAATATCGACGCCTTAAAGCGCCTTGGTGTCACCGACGTGATCAGCGTCAGCGCCTGCGGATCCTTCCGCGAAGAAATGGCCCCCGGCGATTTTGTCATCGTCGATCAGTTCATCGACCGCACTTTTGCCCGCGAAAAATCCTTCTTTGGCCCCGGCTGCGTCGCCCATGTCAGCGTCGCCCATCCGACATGCCCCCGGCTGAGTGATGCCTGTGAAGTTGCCGCCAAAGCCGCAGGCATCACCGTGCATCATGGCGGCACCTATCTGGCCATGGAAGGCCCGCAGTTTTCCACCCTTGCTGAATCCAAGATGTACCGCGAAAGCTGGGGCTGTGATGTCATCGGCATGACCAACATGCCCGAGGCCAAACTCGCCCGCGAGGCCGAGCTATGCTATGCCAGCGTGGCCATGGTCACCGACTACGACAGCTGGCACCCCGACCATGGCGAGGTGGATGTCGCCCAGATCATCGCTACGCTGACCGGCAACGCCGACAAAGCCCGTTCCATGATCAGCCGTCTGCCTGCGCTGCTAGGCACCGAGCGCGCGCCCTGCCCCCACGGCTGCGACCGCGCGCTGGAGTTTGCGATACTAACGGCCCCCGACAAACGCGACCCAGATGTTTTGACTAAACTGGATGCCGTTGCCGGAAGGGTTATATAAACACTGTCCAGTATTCACCAAATCTATGGTGCAGCTTACGTGCACAGGTATTTGATCTCATTGGATACGAACTAAATCCCATTTTGCCTTCTGACGGGTAATCCATCCGACATCCAATAATTTATTCAATTCAACTGAATTACTACAGGCTAGTCCGCAATCGGCAGGTACAATATTTGACTTAGAGAGTTGCACCATTTTCACGTCTTCTGGATTTTCGTTGTGATAATATACGGTATCGACAATAAGCACGGATTGATCTGAACTCCGCATCAGCTCAAGCACCTTGCCAACACACTCAGGATTGAATTTTGCCCCATCGCTGCTTGTTCTAAACTGCTTAGTGAAAGCCCATTCATTCACGGCACCATTAACCTGCATGCCAGCCAAGATCTTCTCACCTACAAGCTGCCCAACTTGAGACATGGCGCCATTAACCCCTCGCCCCCAATCATTTATTCCCTTGAAGGATACAGTAGCGATTGGATTTTCTGTATCACTCACTTCAAATTTGCAAAGCTTACGCGGTAAAATCCGTGCTTCGTTGTGATCATAAATGTACGCGTCACCTGGTGTAGGCAAGTTTACACGGTTTCCAACGATACTTTGCCGATCATATCGCAAGTCAGCCTCGTCTGCATCAAGTAGCACAGGAGTGATTAAGGCGACTAAAGCCACGGCCGAGCCTAAATAAATCAGGTAATGTGAGCGCGACCGAGCTGCATTCCAAAGATCAACGACATTCATAGCTGCACCGGTTTTGGACAACATAGCCCAAATCCACAATTCTCATAATCATCAGGGCAAGATTGCGCATGTGTTAGTGACGCAAAGCTCAAAAATATAGCCAATAAGCCAGCAAAAAAGGGTCTCATAAAAATTCTCCTAAAATGGTTTCTGAATAAAATAATAAGAGATAAAAATAACATAAAACCGCAAAAAAGGCGAATCTCTCGGGAGATTTCACACTAATCTCCTCAACCCAAAGGAATATTGAGCTCTGCTGCATTCCAAATTTCAGCACCTGATTAGGGCTTTAACCTAGGTAGGTTTTGTGATTCCTTTTTCGCAATTCTCAATGTGAAGGATTCGGCCATGCCCCTTGAACTCTGGCTCGCCTTTGTTGCCGCCTCAACTGCACTTCTTTTGATCCCCGGTCCAACGGTTTTGCTTGTACTCAGCTACGCGCTCAGCAAGGGGCGGACGGTCGCAGTGGCCAGCGCAACAGGTGTGGCCTTTGGGGATCTGGTGGCTATGGCAGCCTCCTTGATGGGGCTCGGTGCGCTGGTGCTCGCTTCAGCCACATTGTTCACCGCGCTCAAATGGGCCGGCGCGATCTATCTGGTCTACCTCGGCATCAAACTATTGCGCAGCGCCCCAAGCAAGGGATTGGAGGCCAACGTGTCCGATCGCGAAATCACCGGTCGCAGCGTGTTCTGGCACACCGCTGCCGTGACCGCACTGAACCCTAAATCCATCGCATTTTTTATCGCTTTCGTACCGCAGTTCATAACGGTGAATTCGCCCCTGCTGCCACAGTTTGCCATCTTGATTGCGACCTTCGTCACATTAGCTGCTATTAACACGCTGTCGTATGCCCTACTGGCCGACAAACTGCGCCAAACCATCCGTCGTCCTTCGGTACTAACATGGCTCACCCGCAGCGGCGGCGTGGCCTTGATAGCCATGGGTCTGATGACGGCAACCCTGCGGCGGACAAGTTAATTTCCTTGAAAACAACCTCGTTTTCCGCCACATCAGGTACGATTTTTCAAAGCGAGTACGATCATGCCAAACACAAAAACCGTCAGCGATTATATCCGGAACATTCCAGATTTCCCGCACGAAGGCATCATCTTTCGCGATGTGACGACGCTATTCTCAGACCCGCGTGGGTTTCGCATGGCGGTGGATCAATTGGTTCACCCTTTTGTTGGTCAACGGATTGACAAGGTTGTTGGGCTAGAGGCGCGAGGGTTTATTCTGGGTGGCGCGGTGGCGCACCAGCTGTCGGTTGGCTTTGTCCCCGTGCGCAAACAGGGCAAACTGCCCGGTGATGTCCTGTCCGAGGCTTACACGCTGGAATACGGCAAGGCTGTGGTCGAAATTCACACCGACGCAATCCAACCCGGCGAACGGGTTCTGGTGGTGGATGATCTGCTGGCCACGGGCGGCACCGCAACCGCTGGCATCAAACTGATCGAACGCCTTGGCGGGGAAATCACCGGCTGCGCCTTTGTGGTTGACCTACCCGAGCTAGGTGGTCGCCAACGGCTGGAAGACATGGGCATGTCAGTTCACACCCTGTGTGATTTTGACGGTTTGTAACTGAAACGAAAAGGGCCACCCGCGTCACGCAGATGGCCCCGGTTTATACCAACCCTTATTCAGTCGACGTTTGCGGTGTTGGATGTTGCACCACAGGCCGCGTCAGATCTTTTTTGCGCCACCAACCGCTTTTGGTTTGTTTTTCTGGATCGCCGTACCAATCCTCATTCCGGGTAGCAAACATCGTGCCCGCGATGGCAGCGAACAGCAGAATTGAGCCCGCCAGTAACGCATAATCCGCACTGCGCAGGATCAGATACATCACCGCATAAAGCACCGCCTGCGCCAACCCAAGCACCAGCGCCCGCTTGCCCAACCGCAATGCCACTGCCCCAAAGCACGTGATCAATCCCACCGTCGCCCCTGCCGACAACAGATAAGCCATGGCAAATCCGATCTGTTCAGACAGGGCCAGCATGAGCAGAAAGAAGGCCGACTGCGACAGACCCACCAGAATGTACTGCACCGGGTGTGTCGGACGGGTGGCGGCCCCTTCGACCAGAAAGATCGTCAGAAACGTCAGGCCAATGAACAACATACCGTAGCGTGCCGCGCGGTAAGCTTTTTGGTAAAAATCATTCGGCTGGTAAAATCCAACACCAAAGCCACTGCCGCTACGGGCGGCCTCGTCGGTGTCTTCGCGCGACACCTGTGGCAAGCTACGCGCCAGATGCGGGATGGTCCAATTGGCAGTAAATCCCGCCTCAGAGACCTCATGCCCATCTGGTAGAAAGCTGCCTCTGAATTCGGGGTGTGCCCAATCGCTGGTGACTTTTATTTCACTTGTACGACCCACTGGCGTGAAATCCAAAGCCTCTGTCCCGTTCAAGCCCAGCGTTAACTTAAACGCTTCATGCTCTCGTGGATCACCGGTCAAAGCCATGACCCCACCTTTGCCATGGCTACTGCTTGCAAAAGGTTCCAGAGGCAGGGCCGCGTCATCTGCCAAGAGCTCTGTTGCGCCCCTCAGCGCCCGGTTTGAAGACACATGAAACCGCACTTCAGCCTTATCCCAGATCAGAACCTCTTTGCCCTTTAACACCTCGGTTGCTTTCTCATATGGAAAGTCAAATTGCATATCGGCCTGCGCGCTATAGACCGGTACGGTGAAAATTCCCCGGCGACGCTCTTGTGTCTGGCTTTCAACATCAACCTTCAGATCGTCCGGGTAGATAAAAACCGGATCCTGTTGATAGGTGCGTTCGACATCCTTGTAACGAAAGAGCGGTTTATCATTATCATCCGTCATCTGTTGTCCCGTGACCGGATCCAAGATTTCGATCTTGTCGCGCACGCGGATCGTTTTTTGCACCGGAATCACCAGAACCGGGCCGCTCAATTGTTGTCGCCCGCCCCATTCATAGCCAATCTCGCTGCGCGTCTGCCGGTTATAGTCGGCACGAGCATCAATGATGCTACCGACAAAGAACACCGGGATGGTCATGAGTACGACCAGCACCGCCAATATGAAAAATCTGTATCCGGGGGATTTGTGCATCGGGAATTACCTTCTTACTGCTTTTGATACCCCTTCATGCCCAACCCGATTGCAGGGCTTACGTCGAAGTTCAGCAGTTTTTGCGCAAATCGCCAATTTTGTCGGGAACAGAACAGATTAGCCCACAAGACCGTGGCCCTTTGGGAGCATGACAACTGTCCCTAAACTTAGCCTGCGCGATGCGCTCCTTGGTGTTTGCGTGGCTCTAACCTGGGGCATGGGCATGGTTTTTGCCAAGGCTGCAATCACACATTTCCCCCCGATCCTACTAATGGCAATGCGGTTTTCAATCACAGCCCTGGCACTGGTCTGGTTTGTGCGCCCGCCAATCGCGCATCTGAAAATGCTGGCATTGATTGCCTTCATCTCCGCTGCAGTGCAATACAGCCTGACCTACACCGGTCTGAAAAACCTTGATGCCTCGGCAGCCGCGTTAATCGTACAGCTTGAGGTACCCTTTTTAACCCTCTTCGGCGTCATTGCTCTCAAGGAAAAAACCAGCTGGCTCAAATGGCTCGGCATCGGGTTAGCCTTTTTCGGGGTCTGGCAGATCAGCGGCGCACCAAAAATCGCTGCGGCATGGGGCTCAGTCCTGATGGTAGTCGGAGGGGCGGCAGTCTGGGCCGTGGGGCAGGTGATGATCCGTGCCCTGCGTGACATCGACGGGCTCACAGTCACCGCATGGATTGCGGTCATGGCAGCCCCGCAATTGCTGATCATGTCGTTGATCTTTGAAACGGATCACATCGCCGCCGTCACCAGCGCCACTTGGGTGGTCTGGGGCGCTGCGTTTTACATGGGGCTGATCATGACCGCGCTGGGCTATGGCATCTGGTATACGCTGGTGCGGCGCAACCCGGTAGGACAGGTCGCACCATTTCTGTTACTGCTGCCACTGTTTTCCGTCGCTGGCGCGGTGATCTTCCTTGGCGAAAGCCTCAGCCTGCATGTCATGATCGGCGGTGCCATTGTCATTGCTGGCGTCGCCGTCATCATGTTCGACAAAAACAGTTAAGCCTCTTGCCCAGCAGCGCGGCCAGAGAAGATGCAGCCCCCTAGGAAGGACCCTTCAAGCGCGTTGTAGCCGTGATAACCACCACCGCCAAAGCCTGCGACCTCTCCCGCAGCATACAATCCCTCAAACACCGTGCCATCCGGGCGCAGCACCTGACCCTGAACATTGGTGTGCAACCCACCCAATGATTTACGTGTCAAAATATTCAGGCGCACGGCAATCAGAGGCCCGTTTTTCCGATCTAGTATGGCATGCGGCTTAGCCGTTCGGATCAGCTTATCGCCGCGGTAAGCCCGTGCCTGCCGGATCGCGATGATCTGCGCGTCCTTGGCAAACTCATTCTCCAGCTGGGAATCCCGCGCCTCGATCTGCACCCGCAATTTGGCACCGTCCACCGGCACATCCGGGGTGATCTTGTTCATCCCCTCGACCAGCGTATCAAAGTCATCAGCCACAACAAAGTCCGCGCCATGTTCTTTGAAGGCCTCAACCGCACGGGTCGCGCCCTTGCCCAGCCGTTCCTTCAAAACGCCGGCCCAAGTGGCGTTGGTCAGGTCCGGGTTTTGCTCGCTACCAGACAAGGCGAACTCTTTTTCAATGATCTTCTGCGTCAGAACAAACCAGCTGTGCTCATGCCCAGTAGACAGAATACGCTTGAGCGTCCCAAGCGTATCAAACCCCGGTAAACATGGGGCCTCCATCCGGTCGCCATTGGCATCAAACCACATCGACGACGGACCCGGCAGAATGCGAATGCCGTGTTTGGGCCAGATCGGGTCCCAGTTTTCCAGACCTTCGGTGTAATGCCACATGCGGTCTTCGTTAATCGCACCGGCCCCGGCCTCTTTGGCCGCCTGCTGCATCTGACCGTCGACATAATCCGGAACACCCGCGACCATCTTCTTCGGCGCAGGCCCCAATCGATCGGTCGGCCAGAGCGCGCGCACTTTGTCGTGGTCGCCACCAATGCCGCCTGAGGTGACGATTACGCTTTCACCAGAAAACTCAAACTGTCCCACAACCTCACGATTGGTGGAGGCCCCGCGCACAGCATCGTCATCAGCCAGAATATCGCCTTTCACACCGCTTGCCCGTCCATTCGTGACCTCAAGGCTGGTCACCTTGTGGCGATGTGCGAACCGCAACAATCCTGCGGCTTCAGCTTCTTTTGCCAGTTTCACAAACGGCGCAACCACACCTGTGCCCGTACCCCAGGTGACATGGAACCGGGGCACTGAATTGCCATGCCCATTGGCATAGCTGCCGCCACGTTCAGCCCAGCCCACAATCGGGAACCAGCGCAGACCGATATCATACAGATAGCTGCGCATCGGGCCAGCGGCAAAATCCAGATAAGCCTGCGCGCATTTGCGGGGGTTTTCATCTTCGGGGCGGTCAAACTGGGCACTGCCCATCCAATCGACCTCGGCCAGCTCGCGACTGTCACGGATACCCATCCGGCGCTGCTCAGGTGTGTCGATCATGAACAAGCCGCCCAATGACCAGAACGCCTGCCCACCTAGGGACTGCGGCCCTTCCTGATCAATCAATACAACGCGGCGTCCGCGCTTGGTTGCCTCATGCGCGGCCGCCAATCCAGCCAATCCACCACCAACAATAATGACTTCATCCATGCCCGATCCTCCTTGCACGGAAGGTAGGTGTGAACGAACAGGGCAGAAACCGAAACCCTACGTCAGAATTTTGATCAAATTCAAAACCTGCCTCAGACCGCCCGATCGACCATCATCTTTTTGATCTGCGCAATCGACTTGGCGGGGTTCAAACCCTTCGGGCAAGTCTTGGAGCAGTTCATGATGGTGTGACAACGGTAAAGCTTGAACGGGTCTTCCAGATAATCCAAGCGCTCTCCTGTCGCCTCATCGCGACTGTCGATGATCCAGCGATACGCATGCAACAGCGCGGCAGGCCCAAGATATTTGTCGCCATTCCACCAGTAGCTAGGGCAGGATGTTGAGCAACTTGCGCACATCACACATTCATACAGGCCATCCAGCTTCTCGCGGTCCTCAATGGATTGCTTCCATTCCTTGGCCGGGCGATTGGTCTTGGTTTCCAACCACGGCATGATGCTGGCATGCTGCGCATAGAAATGCGTCAGATCCGGGATCAGATCCTTGACCACAGGCATGTGCGGTAGCGGATAAATCTTGACCGTATCGCCACGCACCTCGTCCATACCGTAAATACAGGCCAGTGTGTTGATCCCATCGATGTTCATCGCGCAAGATCCACAGATCCCCTCGCGGCACGACCGGCGGAAAGTCAGCGTCGGATCAATCTCGTTCTTGATCTTGATCAGCGCGTCCAGAATCATCGGCCCGCAATTGTCCATATCGACAAAATAGGTATCGACCCGCGGGTTCTGACCATCGTCCGGATTCCAGCGATAGATCTGAAATTTGCGCGCGTTTGAGACGCCTTCGGGTTTGGGCCACGTCTTGCCCGCGACCATACGGGAATTTTTAGGGAGTGTGAGTTGAACCATTGCCGTCTCCTCCGGTCAGCCGCCAAACAGCGAAATGCTGTTTTCGGCAATACAGTTTACGGCGTCTGGGCGACTGGCGATTTCCAGCACTGTCTCTACCGTTGATTGGGTTACACCGGTGACGGACGCACCAGCGATTGAAATGATTTCACTGGCCGAGGCCGCCTCAATGACGCAATCCGTCACCGGAGCAGCGTTTACGCCAGGAAACTTGTCTGAGACCACACCATTCACAACCGTTTTTGCCTGATCCTGTGCGACGTTATCCACAGCGTCGTTTGCGGCAGCACAGGCCGTCAAAAGGCCAAACGCAGCAATTGAAACCAACCTCAACATCAGAATGTCCGCTCTTTTGGGGCGATCTTCTTCAAGCTGATGCCACCTTCTTCCTCGGTGGTCAGTGGATCCACAACAATCGGGCGGTAGCTGAGAGTGGTTTTATTCCCCTCGACCCGCGCGATGGTATGGACGCGCCAGTTTTCATCATCCCGCGTGCTGAAATCTTCATGGGCGTGGGCACCACGGCTCTCTTTGCGTGCTTCGGCCCCAGCAATCGTTGCCAGCGCGTTGGGCATCAGGTTGGTCAGCTCCAGTGTTTCCATCAGGTCACTGTTCCAAACCAAGGAGCGGTCAGTAACCTGCAAATCATCCAGTTTACCGGCGATGGCATCCATCTTCTCAACACCCTCAGCCAGAGTTTTCGAGGTCCGGAATACTGCCGCATCCGCTTGCATGGTGCGTTGCATTTCCAGACGTAGATCTGCCGTTGTCACATTACCTTTGGCATTGCGCAGGCCATCAAAACGATCAAACGCCTTGTCAACTTGGACTGTATTCGTTGCTGGCACCGCACTATCAGCATCTACAACTTTACCCGCACGAATGGCTGCCGCACGACCAAAGACCACAAGGTCAATCAGCGAATTAGACCCCAATCGGTTTGCACCATGAACCGAGGCACAACCCGCCTCGCCCACAGCCATCAGGCCCGGCACGACAGCTTTGGGGTCTTTTTTGGTGGGGTTCAGAACCTCACCCCAATAGTTGGTCGGAATACCGCCCATGTTGTAGTGCACAGTCGGCAGAACCGGAATTGGTTCTTTGGTCACGTCAACGCCCGCAAAAATGCGCGCGCTTTCCGAAATACCGGGCAAGCGCAGGTTCAGGGCTTCTGGTGGCAGATGAGACAGGTTGAGGTGGATGTGATCACCCTCTGCCCCCACGCCGCGCCCTTCGCGGATTTCCATAGTCATCGACCGACTGACATAGTCACGCGGGGCAAGGTCTTTGTACTGGGGCGCATAACGCTCCATGAACCGTTCACCCTCAGAGTTGGTCAGATACCCACCTTCGCCGCGTGCACCCTCAGTGATCAAACAACCAGAGCCATAAATGCCCGTTGGGTGAAACTGCACGAACTCCATATCCTGCAGCGGCAGGCCAGCGCGGGCCACCATGCCACCGCCATCGCCGGTGCAAGTATGTGCCGATGTCGCGCTGAAATACGCCCGGCCATAGCCGCCAGTGGCCAGCACGACCGTCTTGGCGTTGAAGACATGCATCGTGCCATCGTCCAGCTTCCAGCAGACAACACCGGTGCAAACACCATCGTCTGACATGATCAGATCAATGGCAAAGTATTCGATGTAAAACTCGGCATTGTTCTTCAGCGACTGACCATACAGCGTGTGCAAAATCGCGTGACCCGTCCGGTCAGCGGCCGCACAGGTCCGCTGTACCGCTGGGCCTTCACCAAACTCGGTGGTGTGTCCCCCGAATGGGCGCTGGTAAATTTTGCCTTCTTCGGTACGCGAGAACGGAACGCCGTAATGTTCCAGCTCATAAACCGCCTTGGGGGCTTCGCGCGTCAGATATTCCATCGCGTCGGTATCACCCAACCAGTCAGAGCCTTTGACCGTGTCATACATATGCCATTGCCAGCTGTCGGGACCCATATTGCCCAAACTTGCAGCAATGCCGCCTTGCGCCGCAACCGTGTGCGAGCGGGTCGGGAACACCTTGGTCACACAGGCTGTACGCAACCCCTGCTCCGCCATCCCAAGCGTGGCGCGCAATCCTGCACCCCCCGCACCGACGACCACGACGTCATAATCATGCGTCTCGTATTCGTAAGCAGCCATTTGTGAAGTCTCCGGTCGTAAATTAAAGGGCCATTTTGGCGATGGCAAAAAGCCCCGCCGCAATCAGCGTGTAACAAAAGGCGCGCAAAGCAACGAGCGCCAGCTTCTCGGCAACGCCGTGGACGTAGTCCTCGATCGCTTCCTGCGCTTCATACATCAGGTGAATGAGACCCACGATCAAACCAAGCGACAGCACAATCGCTGGGAAGGGTCGGCTGAAATACTCTTGTACCTCGGCGAAAGAGCCGCCAATTCCGTGACCCAATGCACAGATGAACAATGGGACCAACACCACCATGATCATCGATCGCACCATCATCTGCCAATGCCCTTGGGTGCCCGAGCTTCCCGCCCCCAACCCCTGTGCGCGTTTGCGATCCGTCAGATATTGCATGAGCTTTCTCCTTAAACCACTAACACAGTCAGAACAGTCAGGACCGTGGCGCCGATAAACATGCCAAGACCCATTTTCTCCGAAGTCTCAACATCCAGACAATAACCAAAGTCCCAGATCACGTGACGCAGGCGTCCCAGCGTGTGATACCATAGCGCCCAGATGCCACCGAACATGATCAGCTTGCCAAACCAGCTGCGTAGAAATCCGTCAATCGCAGCAAAGCAATCCTCGGATGTTGCCGCCGCCAACAACCAGCCGACCACCAATGGCGCCAGCGCCAATAGCGCCAGACCGGACATCCTAACCATGATCGAAGACATAGAGGTCAATTGTGGACGATAAATCATTAAATGCGGTGAAAGCGGGCGATTGCCCCGGTTCACATCAGCCATTAAAACGTTCCCTCTGGTTGGCACACGGGCAAACATCCCATGCAGAGCTGCCCTTTTGTGGAATCTTTTAACGCAAGTGTCACCCTTTCAAACCCAATTTAACGCTTTTGAGGTGCAAATGGCCGTATTTTCTACATTTTGTGATCACACGAAATTTCACGTGATCACAAAATATAAAGGGATGGGCAATATCTGCACAGTACCAGTTACATAAAAAGCCATGCCCACTCTCGGGACATGGCTTTGAAGGTAATTTGGGGTCGCTTAGCGCTGCAAAGGAAGATGATTCTTATCGCCCATTGAGCCAATGACAAGACGAACAAAATCAATAAGTGTCCAAATGCCTAACCCACCAAGTGTGATCAGCATCAACAAACCAGTGCCAATCTTCCCGAGGTAAAATCGGTGCACACCAAAACTCCCCAAGAAAAAGCATAGTAGTACTGCGGGCACGAATTTCTTTTCACTGACCGGACCGGCTTCAATTGATGTCATCTCATATCCTTTCACATCATTATTTTATCAACACAGGAAGGCCATCACCGTCCCGCCATTTTTCAACGATCAACAGATAGAAAACGATGATCGTATGAAGTGCATCCAAGCCCAATGCCAAAAAGAACAAGCCCACATTGTTATTCATTGCAAACACTACGCACAAAACAAGCAGGCCAAGATCAGCCAAGCCATGTACATAGTCTTTCAGATAAAAATGATGAATTCCGATAACGCCGAATATACCGCACAACGCTACCGCAACGCCGTATGACTTCGGCGATTTCGCGATCTCACTCATCACGCTTGACCCCTCTAAACACAACCCTAAATAGGAGGACTTCTGCACCCCTCAACTCACCAATGACCGCAGGTAAAAGGCGAATTTAAGGCAACAAATTGGCTTACATCGGCATCAACGCCCAATAGTCGAGATCCAACATCACTTGGGGCAAATATTTCCCATCTTCGCCCTTCAATGTGAATGGCTCTCCACCTTTGGTCGCAACCAACCTCAGCCGCAGCGCACCAACACCCGGTGCAGATGTTTCGGCCTTATCCAGAACTTCGGACCAGACCTTGATGGTATCGCCACTATAACATGGGTTGGCATGTGTGCCGCCATTCAGGCCCGCCACGATCTGCGCGTTGGCCAAGCCGTTAAAGCTCAAGGTCCGCGCCATCGAAATCACATGCCCACCGTAAATCAAACGCTGACCATCTTCGCGCAATGTCGCATCAAAATGCACCTTGGCAGTGTTTTGCCACAAGCGCGTAGCCATCATATGTTCGGCCTCTTCGACGGTGACACCATCAACGTGGTCGATGACTTCGCCAACCGCGTAATCGCCCCAGCGGTGCGGCTCACCAGCAAGCGTGAAATCATAGTTGGTGAAATCCAACCCTTCAGGCACTACCAGATCTTCGGCAGCCACGATTTTGGACAGCTCAGGGATTACCGTTTCCGGCGCGGGGGCATCAACATCACGTTTGCGCACCATGGCCCAGCGCACATATTCCAACACCACCTCGTCGTGCTGGTTCATGCCCCGCGTGCGAACCCAAACCACACCCGATTTCCCGTTTGAATTCTGCTTTACCCCAATCACCTCTGAGGTGGACCGGATCGTATCGCCAGGCCACACTGGTTTAAGCCAGCGCCCCTCGGCATATCCCAAGTTTGCCAGAGCATTGAGCGAAATATCAGGCACAGTTTTACCAAACACTACGTGAAAGGCCGCGATATCATCCAGAGGACTCGCAGATAGGCCAGATTGGCGCGCAAATTCGTCCGAGGAATAAAGCGCATGACGCGCGGGATAGAGCGCATGATAGAGCGCGCGTTCGCCACCGGAAACCGTGCGCGGCACAGCATGATGAATTGTTTCACCAACGGTGTAATCCTCAAAAAATCGGCCCGGATTTGTCTTTGCCATCTTACTGCTCTCCCAATTTCGTCTCAGGGGTGTACTCCCCTTCGGCCTCTTTCACCACGGATTGCCCGCAGCGCATCACCCCATTCGCGTGATCAAATGCGTAGGTCGGAGAGCCATAAAGCTCCCAACCCTTATTCAGGGCATCCGTCACCTTGTGACAAAAAGTCGATGTATCATCAGCACTTAGAAAACGATAAATTTTCATGATGGCTCACCCAAATGTTGGATATCCAAGGAAAGTGTGCACTCCGGCGATTGCCCCGTAAACCAGCAACGTTCCCACCAGCGCCATGATCTCCTTGCGCGCAGGTCCCGCTGGCGGTGGTGTCCAATCCGGCTCGGCCCGGTTGATGACAATCACCTCGGCCAATCCCCAGATCAACATGCCGCCAAACAAAACAAATGACGGTGTGTCCCCATTCACAATAAGATGTGCCAACGCCCAGATCCGCACTCCTGCCAACATCGGATGGCGCAGTTTACGCGCAATTGCGGTTTTCATGCCTGAGGCGGCAAACATATAGATCGACAGCAGCATCAACAGGTTGTTGATCCCGACCAGCGCCGGGCCCCGGCCCCAGAAAACAGCCCCATCTGCCATACGATAGCCCACCGTCATCAGGACAATCCCAATGACGATGATTGCAGTAAAAATCCCACGCGCGCCATCGCCCGCGGCCTCACGCCGATCAGGTGCAAATCGTTTGAACAAATGCGCGCCGCTCCACAAGAGCAAGCCTAGAATAATTAAAAGCATTCGCTTTACTCCGCTGCCATGTCAGCCACGGCTTGTGCCTTGGCCAAAATACGTTTTGCTGCCACCACGTGCAGATTTTCCACAATTTGCCCATCAACCACGGCAATCCCCTGCCCCGAGGCTTGGCTTTCTTCATAGGCGGCGATCTGACGTTCGGCCAGTTCGATCTCGGAATTGGTTGGCGCAAAGGCAGTGTTTGTAATCTCGATCTGTGCCGGATGGATCAGCGTCTTGCCATCAAAACCCAGATCGCGCCCCTGCTCACATTCCGCCTTAAGCCCATCGCCATCCCGAAATCGGTTATAGACCCCATCGACCGCAACAATCCGCGCCGCGCGCGCCGCCATCACAATGGATTGCAACGCCAACATCAACGGCAGCCGGTCCGCACGCGACCGCGCGGCCAGATCTTTAGTCAGATCATTGGTGCCTGTGACCAGACCTTCGACCTGACGATGTGATGCAATCTCGCGCGCGTTGAACACAGAGACCGGCGTTTCCATCATCGTCCAGATCGGCATGTTCGGCCCAACCAGATCGGCCAACACATCCACATCTGAGACAGAATTCACTTTCGGGAGCAAGATCGCGTCCGCACCCGCATCCTTGAGCGCACGCACATCCTGCCAACCCCATTCGGTGGTCAGCGCGTTGATCCGCACGATCTTGCCGCGTTTGCCATAGCCACCGGTTTTCAGGGCCTCGGCCAATGTTGCGCGTGCGCTGGCCTTGGCATCTGGTGCCACAGCATCCTCTAGGTCAAAAATGATTGCATCTGCGGGCAGGCTGCGCGCCTTATCCAAGGCCCGTTCTTTCGATCCGGGGATATACAAAACCGAGCGAAACGGGTGGGTGCTGCTATCCATCTGGCTGTCCTCTCCATGTCGCATCAGAAATTTTCTTGCGCAGGAATGGCATTTTTTGCCTGATTAATTCAAGCCCTATATGCCGCAGCGCAGAATATGCGCTCAATCCGACCCAACGTTCTTAGGGTTAACCCGGTTTTGAGACCTTGCCCGGCACGCTTTGAATGTCTGCAACGCAAGCTTCAGAAAAGGGTATAACAATGACACCCCGATTGATTCTCTTCAGTGCCGCCGTGACATGCGCCTGGGCGCTCACGGCCACCGCACAACAAAACTGCGCGAAACGCGATCTGGTTTTGGAAAAACTGGCCAGCAAATACGGTGAAACACGCCAATCCGTAGGACTCGGTGCCAACAACACCATGATAGAGGTTTTTGCCTCACTCGAATCCGGCACCTGGACGATTACCGCGACCAACGCCCACGGGGTAACTTGCCTGATGGCCAGCGGTCAGGCCTTTGAAACTCTGGCCGAGGCCCTGCCCGCCACAGGAAATGAATTGTAACCCCTGTCACGAGCGACTCGTTTCAGATTCGCTAATGACGATAGTCACCCGCAAATGAGGCCCATAAACTGGCGGCACGGTATCTCTTTTCCGCACATTCGGGAATTCTTTCTGATACCGCACCACGATAAAATCTCTACTGTTTTTCAGCACCGTTAGCGCCCGACATCTCCTCTTCTCCGAACACACCACATCTTCGCTGCGGCGCAGCACCCTTGCACGCAGGTGGTTTTCCGACTACCCAAAACAGCGAAATTCTAACCATTCCGGAGATTTTTCCCATGGCCCGACCCAAAATTGCCCTCATCGGTGCTGGCAATATCGGTGGTACGCTTGCCCACCTCGCTGCAATCAAAGAACTTGGTGACGTCGTTCTGTTCGACATCGCCGACGGCCTGCCACAGGGCAAGGCACTTGATATCGCCGAATCCGGCCCGGTCGAAAAAATCGACGCCGCGATGTCCGGTACCAGCAACTATGCTGACATCGCAGGCGCCGATGTTTGCATCGTCACCGCCGGTGTCGCCCGCAAGCCGGGCATGAGCCGCGATGACTTGCTGGGCATCAATCTCAAAGTCATGAAATCCGTTGGCGAAGGCATCGCTGCCCACGCGCCAAACGCTTTCGTTATCTGCATCACCAACCCGCTGGACGCGATGGTTTGGGCCCTGCAGAAATTCTCAGGCCTGCCTGCAAACAAAGTCTGCGGCATGGCGGGTATTCTCGACAGCGGTCGTTTCCGCCATTTCCTGGCCGAAGAATTCAATGTCTCAATGCGTGACGTTACCGCTTTCGTTCTGGGTGGTCACGGCGACACAATGGTGCCTTCGCTGCGCTATTCCACCGTTGCAGGTATCCCATTGCCTGATCTGATCGACATGGGCTGGACCACACAGGAAAAAATGGATGCAATGATCCAGCGCACCCGTGATGGCGGTGCCGAAATCGTTGGCCTGCTGAAAACCGGCTCTGCCTTCTATGCGCCTGCCGCATCTGCGATTGAGATGGCCGAAGCCTACCTCAAGGATCAAAAGCGCGTTCTGCCCTGTGCCGCATATTGTGACGGCGATCTGGGCGTCAAAGACATGTATGTCGGTGTGCCAACTGTCATTGGTGCCGGTGGTATCGAGCGGATCGTGAACATCAAGCTCAACAAAGAAGAGCAAACCATGTTCGACACATCAGTGAACGCCGTCAAAGGCCTGGTTGATGCTTGCATCGCCATCGACGGATCACTCGCCAAAGCGTAATCTTACAATACGTTTTTGTTAAAGGCGTGCCGTCTGGCGCGCCTTTTCTTTTTGTACAACACCTTTGGCATGCCCGGTCTCACAACACACCGTCCAAGACAAAGCTGGTAAAACAGTTGCCAATTTAAAAACTCTCGCTACAATCTATAGATGTAATTTATTTCTAAAAACTCGGTAAATATGCGCATTGCAGTTATGACGGGCGGACGTTCCCTTGAAAGAGATTTGTCATTTTGTTCCGGGGCCGAAGCAGAACGGGCCATAAAAGAACTGGGCCATCAATGTCGATCCTTCGACGTCGGTGCTGATTTTGTAAATGATCTTGTTGCTTACAAACCTGATGTAGCTTTTTGTGCTTTGTTGGGTGCCCCGGGCGAGACAGGTGAACTGCAAGGCGTGCTTGAACTGTTGCGCATCGCCTATACGCATTCCGGCACACTTGCGACAGCTCTTGCCATGGACAAGGACAAAAGCAAGGCCGTGTTACGTCAGGTCGGGCTACCGGTCCCAAAGGGCGGATTGGTGCATCGTGCCGATATCGAAGCCCGGCATCAGATGGGCACGCCCTATGTCGTCAAACCCAACAATGATGGCTCCAGTCTTGGCGGCCTTTACCTGATTGACGATCTCACCGCCCCTCCCCCTATCATAGAAGAGCAAGGCAGAGATATATTTATGGTTGAAGAATACATTCCCGGCCGCGAATTAACCGCCAGTGTTTTGGGGGATCGGGCGTTAGCCGTTAGTCAGTTCGAAATTGAAGGGATGAATGATTACATCACCAAATACCATCATGCGGCCGAAAATCACACCGTACCTGCACAGCTTCCAGACAAGATTGAAGAACGCCTGCTGGAGCTTGCCCTCGCAGGGCACAAAGCCTTGGGGTGCCGCGGCCTGACCCGAACCGATTTTCGCTGGGATGAAAGCCGCGGTGCTGACGGGCTCTACATTCTTGAGCTGAATTCTCAGCCCGGATTTCGCAGAAATTCATATTCCGGATTGCATGCCGCCCATTGCGGTATGGGTTTCCCTCAACTGTGTGAGTGGATGATTCAGGATGCCTCTTTGGATCGTTAATCTACCGGTCGATATCTACCAACCGCCGCCAATAACGCTGCAACCCCAAGATTTCGGGAAAACCTGCATCAATCACATGCGTTGCCTGTGATGATTCTCTCCCCCCGCCACCCAATGTGATCACAGGCATTTTCGTGTGATCACAAAATTGATCTTTATCCTGAAATTGGTAAAAATAATAAAAAAACCCTTTATTCCCCGAACAATCCTGCAAGTATATCGAAATACATCGCAGCAACACGGGATAGGTTGATGAATATCCACGAGTATCAGGCGAAGGCTTTGCTTCGCTCTTATGGCGCACCAGTTTCTGACGGGCGCGTCGTTCTACGGGCCGAAGAAGCCAAAACAGCAGCCGGCGAAATGGATGGCCCTCTTTGGGTGGTCAAGGCGCAGATCCACGCAGGTGGTCGCGGCAAGGGCACCTTTAAGGAAGCTGGCGCCGGCGAAGAAGGCGGGGTTCGCCTTGCCAAATCGGTTGAAGAAGCCGCCGACGAAGCCAAGAAAATGCTAGGCCGTACGCTGGTCACAAAACAAACCGGCCCCGCCGGCAAACAAGTCAACCGCGTCTATATCGAAGATGGCGCCGGTATTTCAAAAGAGTTTTACCTCGCCCTGCTGGTTGATCGCGGTTCCTCGCGCGTCAGCTTTGTTGCCTCGACCGAAGGCGGCATGGACATTGAAGAAGTCGCCGAGAGCACTCCTGAGAAAATCCTCAGCTTCTCGGTTGATCCGGCAACCGGATATCAGGCATTCCACGGCCGCCGCATTGCGTTCATGCTGGGCCTTGAGGGTGCACAGATCAAACAATGTGTTAACCTGATGGGCACGCTCTACAAAATGTTCTTGGAAAAAGACATGGAGATGCTCGAGATCAACCCGCTGATCTTGTCCGACAAAGGTGACCTCAAATGCCTTGATGCCAAGATGGGTTTTGACAGCAACGCCGTCTACCGCCACCGCGACATCGCAGAACTGCGCGACGTGACCGAAGAAGACCCTAAAGAGCTCGAGGCCTCGAAATACGACCTCAACTATATCGCTCTGGACGGCGAGATCGGCTGCATGGTCAACGGTGCTGGTCTGGCGATGGCTACTATGGACATCATCAAACTCTATGGCGCAGAACCTGCTAACTTCCTTGATGTGGGCGGCGGTGCGACCAAAGAAAAGGTGACCGAGGCGTTCAAGATCATCACCTCTGACCCGCAGGTCAAAGGCATCCTTGTGAACATCTTCGGCGGCATCATGCGCTGCGATGTGATTGCCGAAGGCGTCGTCGCTGCAGTCAAAGAAGTGGGCCTGCAAGTCCCCCTCGTTGTCCGTCTGGAAGGCACCAAAGTGGAAGAAGGCAAAGCGATCATCAACAACTCCGACGTTGACGTCATCGCCGCCGACGACCTCAAAGACGGCGCCGAAAAGATCGTGAAAGCGGTGAAGGGTTAAAACGTTGCATCTGACCAAAACACTTCTTGGCCTGAGCATCATTGCCGCCGTTGGCGCCTGCGCAGGAAAGTCATCGATCAAAGCCGATAGCATCCGCGCCTTGCCAGAGGTCTCGATGGATCAGGCGATGAATGCCTTTCGCCAAGTCTGCATCAACAACGCTGCAGATCCTACAGGTGGCGCGGTCATGTTTGACCGCGGCACAGCCCCCGGCGGGCGGCAAGCCTGCACTATGCGGGCGCGTCCTTCGGCTGGCGTTGATGTACTTCAGGACTTGCAGTCCCGTTTTGGCAGCGCGCAACAGGTTCCAGACACCATTCTCACGCAATTCCCCGATTATCCCAACGGGCCTCTGACATTCGTCGGTGGCAAAGACGGCACAGTCGAGGAAGGCACATTTCAGGTCGGCGTCACATCTTGACCCGATCATCCAAGGGCTTTGTTGCCCGACACAATTTTTCAAAGGAGAACGCCACATGGCAGTCCTCGTAGACAAAAACACCAAAGTCATCTGTCAGGGCCTGACCGGCTCGCAGGGGACCTTTCACTCGGAACAGGCCATCGCATATGGCACGCAAATGGTTGGTGGGGTCACCCCCGGAAAGGGTGGGCAAACGCATCTGGACCTCCCGGTCTTTGACAGCGTGCACGAGGCGAAACACACCACCTCCGCCAACGCATCGGTCATCTATGTTCCGCCCCCATTCGCCGCGGATTCAATTCTCGAGGCGATTGACGCCGAGATGGAGCTGATCATTGCCATCACCGAAGGCATTCCAGTGCTCGACATGCAACGTGTCAAACGCGCGTTGGAGGATAGCAAATCCATCCTGATCGGCCCCAACTGCCCCGGCATCATCACGCCAGACGCCTGCAAAATCGGCATCATGCCCGGCCACATTCACAAACGCGGGAGCGTGGGTGTTGTATCGCGTTCCGGCACCTTAACTTACGAGGCGGTGAAACAGACATCGGATGTGGGTTTGGGACAATCAACTTGCGTAGGCATCGGCGGTGACCCGATCAAAGGCACCGAGCATATCGACGTGCTGGAATGGTTCCTCGCGGATGATGAAACCCAAAGCATCATCATGATCGGCGAAATCGGCGGCTCAGCCGAGGAAGAAGCCGCACAGTTCCTGATTGATGAGGCCAAGAAAGGTCGCTCAAAACCCGTCGCGGGCTTCATCGCTGGCCGCACCGCCCCTCCGGGCCGTCGCATGGGCCACGCTGGTGCAATCGTTGCCGGTGGCAAAGGTGGCGCTGATGACAAGATCGAAGCCATGCGCGCCGCAGGCATCGTCGTCGCAGACAGCCCTGCTGGCCTTGGCGAAGCGATGCTTGAGGCGATTGGGTGATCGCAAATATAACATTCCATAAGCCGGGTCCCTGCCCGGCTTATGCTTACAGTGATACGGCAACGAGTTCATAATGAGTCAGGCAGAAGTGACCACAACATGCTTTCGTAAATGCGCCACGTTCCCCGAACGTAGCAAATCAGAAAGGTAACACATGCAAACCGCGTCCTTCTCCTCGGTTGATCGATCCTCTGCAGGCGTCTCCCTGTGGGCGGATTTTCCCGGTGACTGGCGGGTCGGTCCCGTCGCGCAACGCCCGTTTCAGGTTTACTGGGATCAAAGCCACGCCTTTGGCCAGTTACTGCCCCGGCCTGCGCTGGAAGATATCCCTGACTTTTATAATGTCGACAACTACTACACTCATGGCCAAACAGCCGAACACTCGGCAAACCCGAAACAGTCGTTGGGCAGCAAGATCATCCACCGGCTGTCTTGCAAATTCGACCACAGCGCCCACACTGACATCGACTGGTGGCAAAACTTGCTCGGCCCCTCTCCGCGCGATTTCCTTGAAATCGGATGTGGTGGTGGTGGCAAGCTAGAGCGTGTGCAATCTCTGGGTCATAACTGTATTGGCGTTGAACCCGATGTAAACGCGATTGCCGAAACATCCAGACGGGGCCTGAATGTGTTAGAAGGCACCGCTGAAAACCTGCCAAATTCACTTAAGCCCGGTCAATTTGACTGCATCTTTATGCATCACGTTCTTGAGCATTGCCTGGACCCCGCCCTTGCCATCCAGAATTGCCGCAAACTTCTGCGGCCCGGTGGCATGCTGGTGGTAGAAGTTCCCAACAACGAATGCGCCGGCAGGGCTTTTTATGGCGCAGCCTGGCTTTGGCTGGATGTTCCGCGTCATCTGAACTTTTTCACCCACAAAAGTCTGGCCGCCATCGCCAGCACAAACGGTTTTGATGCCCCTCGCATCGAATACGCTGGTTATTCCCGCCAGTTCGGCTCGGGCTGGTTCAAAGAACAGGACGGAATAGCAGAGCTGTTCAATCTACCAAAACGAAGCGGATTTCTGGCGCGTGCAATGTATCTGCTCAAAACCGCATTCACCCATGACAAACATAAATATGATTCCGTACGCATCATTGCTTCGGCACCACACGAAACGGCATAGAAGGAAACGACCATGACCGACCAATCCTCCAACGACCAGTTTCATGCCTCTTCCTTCATGCAGGGGCACAACGCAGAGTATCTGGAGCAGCTTTATGCCCGATACGCCAATGACCCCAATGCGGTAGACGAGGCCTGGCAAGCTTTTTTTGCACAGCTTGGCGATGATCAGGGCTCAGTTACGGCCGAGGCTGCGGGCCCGTCTTGGGGTCGCGCCGACTGGCCGCCAGAGCCGATGGATGACATCACCGGCGCGCTGAACGGCGAATACCCTGCCGCCCCCGAGGCGAAGGATGCTGGCAAGAAGATTAAAGCCAAGGCCGAAGCCGCAGGTGTAGACGTTTCCGATGACGCCATCAAACGCGCCGTACTGGATAGCGTCCGGGCGCTGATGCTGATCCGCGCCTACCGGATCCGTGGTCACCTGATCGCCAATCTCGACCCACTGGATCTGTTTGAAAAACCCTTCCGCCCCGAGTTGGACCCCAAATCCTACGGCTTCGCTCGCGAAGACATGGATCGCCCGATCTTTATCGACAATGTATTGGGGCTTGAAATGGCCTCCATGCGTGAGATCCTTGGGATTGTACGCCGCACCTATTGCGGCACATTTGCCCTGCAATACATGCATATTTCCGATCCAGAACAGGCCAACTGGCTCAAGGAGCGGATCGAAGGTTTTGACAAAGAAATCCGTTTCACCCACCAAGGCCGCAAGGCGATCCTCAACAAGATGGTTGAGGCCGAGGGTTTTGAGAAATACCTGCACGTCAAATATATGGGCACCAAACGTTTCGGCCTGGATGGCGGCGAAAGCCTGATCCCGGCGATGGAGCAAATCATCAAACGTGGTGGCTCGCTCGGCGTGCAAGACATCATCATCGGCATGCCCCACCGGGGTCGTCTGTCGGTGCTGGCCAACGTCATGGGCAAACCCTACCGCGCCATTTTCAACGAATTTCAGGGTGGCAGCTTTAAGCCCGAAGATGTCGATGGCTCAGGTGATGTTAAATATCACCTTGGTGCGTCCTCTGACCGCGAATTTGATGGTAACAAGGTCCACCTGTCCCTGACCGCCAATCCCAGCCACCTAGAGGCGGTGAACCCTGTGGTGATCGGCAAAGCCCGCGCCAAACAGGACCAAATGGGCGACACAGACCGGATCAAAGTTCTGCCGATCCTGCTGCACGGTGATGCAGCTTTTGCCGGTCAAGGTGTTGTGGCTGAATGTTTTGGTCTGTCGGGTCTCAAGGGTCACAAAACCGGCGGCACCATGCATATCGTGGTGAACAACCAGATCGGTTTCACCACCGCGCCGCATTTCAGCCGTTCCAGCCCCTACCCAACGGATATCGCGTTGATGGTGGAAGCGCCGATTTTCCACGTCAACGGCGACGATCCAGAGGCGGTGGTTCACGCGGCCAGAGTGGCCACCGAATTCCGCCAGAAGTTCCACAAAGACGTGGTTCTCGATATCATCTGCTACCGTCGGTTTGGCCATAACGAGGGCGACGAGCCCATGTTCACCAACCCGATCATGTACAAGAAGATCAAAAAGCAAAAGACCACTCTTAGCCTTTATAGTGATCGCCTTGTCAAAGACGGTTTGATGCCCGAAGGCGAGATCGAAGACATGAAAACCGCCTTTCAGGCGCATCTGGCGGATGAGTTTGAGATCGGAAAAGAATACCGCCCCAACAAGGCCGACTGGCTCGATGGTAAGTGGTCACATCTCGATAAAAAGGACGAGGATTACCAGCGCGGCGAAACAGCAATGAAGCCCGAAACCATGGCCGAGATTGGGAAATCCCTCTCCTCGGCACCCGAAGGCTTCCCGCTGCACAAGACCGTTGCACGCCTGCTCGATACCAAAGCCAAAATGTTCGAAAGCGGCACTGGTTTTGACTGGTCCACAGCCGAAGCCATGGCCTTTGGATCGCTCCAGCTCGAAGGTTACCCGGTTCGTCTGTCCGGCCAGGACTGTACCCGCGGTACGTTCAGCCAACGTCATTCCGGTCTGATCAACCAGGAAACCGAAGAGCGTTATTATCCCCTAAACAACATCCGCGAGGGTCAAGCGCAGTACGAGGTCATCGACTCGATGCTCTCGGAATATGCGGTGCTGGGCTTTGAGTACGGCTACACGCTGGCCGAACCCAACGCGCTGACCCTGTGGGAGGCGCAGTTTGGCGACTTCGCCAACGGCGCGCAGATCATGTTTGACCAGTTCATCAGCTCAGGCGAAAGCAAATGGCTGCGCATGTCAGGCCTTGTCTGCCTGCTGCCGCACGGGTTCGAAGGCCAAGGCCCAGAACACTCCTCGGCACGTTTGGAACGGTTCCTGCAAATGTGCGGCGGCGACAACTGGATCGTGGCAAACTGTACGTCACCGGCGAACTACTTCCACATTCTGCGCCGCCAGATGCACCGCACCTTCCGCAAGCCGCTGATCATGATGACGCCCAAATCACTGCTGCGTCACAAGCTTTGCGTCTCAGACGCCGAAGACTTCACCACGGGCTCCAGCTTCCACCGCGTGCTGTGGGATGACGCCCAAAAGGGCCACTCCGACACTGAACTGGTCAAGGATGACAAAATCAAACGCGTCGTCATGTGCTCGGGCAAGGTCTACTTTGATCTGCTGGAAGAACGCGACAAACGCGGCCTTGATGATGTCTACCTGATGCGTCTGGAACAGTTCTATCCGTTCCCCGCCATCTCCATGGTCAACGAACTCAGCCGCTTCAAAGGCGCCGAGTTTGTCTGGTGTCAGGAAGAGCCGAAAAACCAAGGCGCATGGTCCTTTATTGAACCCAACATCGAATGGGTCCTGCAACGGATCAAAGCCAAAAACACCCGCGCCGAATATGCCGGCCGCGCCGCCTCTGCCTCGCCCGCCACGGGCCTGGCTGCACAACACAAAGCACAACAAGAAGCGCTGGTCGACGCCGCGCTGACCAGCAAAGGGAAATAAGAGATGCCAGTAGAAGTCCGCGTACCCACCCTGGGCGAATCCGTAACCGAGGCGACCGTCGCCACATGGTTTAAGAAACCCGGCGACGCCGTTGCAACCGATGAAATGCTCTGCGAGCTGGAAACCGACAAGGTCACCGTCGAAGTGCCCGCCCCCGCCTCTGGCACCATGGGCGAGATTGTCGCCGCCGAAGGCGCAACCGTTGGTGTTGATGCCCTGCTGGCGATGATCAACGAAGGCGAAGGTGCCGCCCCGGCCCCTGCTGCCGCGGCTCCAGCTGCTGCCGCACCCGCCGCTTCAGGCGGGGGTGACAGCGTCGATGTCATGGTCCCCACACTGGGCGAGTCTGTGACCGAGGCGACCGTTGCCACATGGTTCAAAAAGGTCGGCGATGCCGTCGCAGCCGATGAAATGCTCTGCGAGCTGGAAACCGACAAGGTCTCAGTTGAGGTACCTGCCCCTGCCGCTGGTGTCCTGTCTGAGATTGTCGCGGCTGAGGGCGCAACGGTTCAGGCCAATGGCAAACTGGCCACACTATCCTCCTCGGGTGGTGCCGCAGCCCCCGCTGCAGCTGCCGCGGCCACAGCAGCGCCAGCTGCTGCCAGCACCAGCAAAGACATCGAAAATGCGCCATCCGCAAATGTCGCCATGGCCGAAGGCGGCCTCAGCCCCGATCAGGTGCAAGGCACCGGGCGCGATGGTCGTATCATGAAAGACGATGTCGCCCGCGCCGCCGCTGCGGGTGCAACTGCAGCCCCCGCTGCTGCGCCGGCACCAGCCCCAGCGGCCGCCGCGCCACGTGCCCCATCTGCTGCCGGTGATGCCAACCGCGAAGAACGCGTGCGCATGACCAAGCTCCGCCAAACCATCGCGCGGCGTCTTAAGGAAAGCCAAAACACCGCCGCCATGCTCACCACCTATAACGAGGTCGACATGACCGAGGTGATGGCGCTGCGCAGTGAATACAAAGATGCCTTCCTCAAGAAACACGGCGTCAAACTTGGCTTTATGTCGTTCTTTACCAAGGCCTGCTGTCATGCCCTGAAAGAAGTGCCCGAGGTTAACGCCGAAATAGACGGCACCGACATCGTCTATAAAAACTTCGTCCACATGGGCATCGCCGCTGGCACACCCACAGGTCTGGTTGTTCCGGTGATCCGCGACACCGATCAGATGTCATTCGCTGACATCGAAAAGGCCATCGCCGAAAAAGGCGCCCGCGCCCGTGACGGCAAGCTCTCGATGGCGGAAATGCAGGGCGGCACCTTCACTATCTCAAACGGTGGCGTCTACGGATCATTGATGTCCTCGCCCATCCTGAACCCGCCACAGTCGGGCATCCTGGGCATGCACAAGATCCAGCAACGCCCAATGGTGGTGAACGGCGAGATTGTCGCCCGCCCGATGATGTATCTGGCCCTCAGCTACGACCACCGCATCGTCGACGGCAAAGGTGCCGTGACCTTCCTTGTCCGCGTCAAGGACGCGCTCGAGGACCCACGTCGTCTCTTGATGGATCTGTAAAGGAATGGTGGGTTGAAAACCCACCCTACCGAACATCCCGTAGGGTGGGCTTTCAGCCCACCTTTTTCTTTTGCCGATACAATCTTTATTCGCCTAAAACCTTCACATCCCAACACATTCCCGCATAAAGTGAATAAAAATCCGAGAGCATCGCCTCATGGCAGGTAGAACCAAAGCAATTGTGGCAAGCTGTAATCTCAGATTCACCAACGTGAGTAAAATATGTTAGACAAATTTCTAGATTCCATAAGCTCAGAAATCTTATCAGAGGAGCCACGGGAGGCATGGCTATCTATATTTGATGCCGGAGAACAATTTTTCGGAGAAAAACTACGATCTAATGTTGACGTAGTTAAACTTCAGGCTTTTTCGGATTTCATATTGGCCTTACGAATAGCAGCAAACGAACTTTCTCTTGAAATTGCACTGCCAGTACAACCGGTTGAGGAAACGAATTTAAAAGAAATTGGTTATATATTAAAGAGTTCGGCACGCGTAATTCGCGAGCAACTAGCTACCGAGCGCTTTAAATCATCACTTAGAAGTCGTGGAAAAGTTAACAACATCCCCGCCGATGATGTCTTGAAAATTTCCAATACAACGCTCATCAATATTCATCCAAAATTGCAGAGTTTACGCAGCAGCGTTGTACAAATCTCAATGGAGGAAGATAAACGTGAAAAGTTACTGGAATTACTTAATTCATTTGAGCGTGAACTGAATTCAAAAGAGATTTCAAAATCAGGTTCATTAAAAATATTCGCGACGGTAGGCGCAATAATATTGGGCACGACAACGTTTCTTGCAGAGGCACCAGATGCATTAGAAACAATTGGCGAAATCACTGCCCAATTGGGTGTGGAAATAAATGCTGCCGAAGAGGTTGCTCGATTGGAGCACGTAGAGCAGCTGTTGCTATCCGGCCCAACCGATGTTTCCATGGAAAAGAGCGACGAGTGACCCCTGAACTCACCGCCCTCACCCTCGCCGCGCTCTTGCAGGTCATCCAGTTCCTCCTGATGTCTGTCCCCGCCAATCTGGAACTGGGGCCGGGTAAAACCACCTCGGCGCGGGATCGCTCCAAACTGGGTGGCAGTCTCGAGGATCAGCTCAGCGATAAAACCGCGCGTCTTTACCGGGCGATGAACAATCACTTCGAAGGGCTCATTCTCTTTTCCATCGCTTGTGTGGTGATCACGCTTTCGGATCAGTCCACATCTTACACGGCTTTCTTAGCGTTTGCTTACCTCGCCGCACGCGTGCTTTACATTCCGGCCTATTACCTCGGCCTGCGCCCTTGGCGCTCGGTAATCTGGCTCGTCGGGTTTGGGGCCACCACGTTAATGTTACTTGCTGCAGTGGTCTGACCCTGCCCCATCCCCAAAGACCGATTTGTACATTCCCGACACCTCGGGTAACAATTGCGTACATAATCCGCGTACAGCCTGTACAGCCTGTACACAAATCAGACCCGACAGGAGACCTAAATGGCAAACTATGACGTCATCGTAATCGGTGCAGGCCCGGGCGGCTATGTCGCCGCAATCCGCTGTGCCCAACTGGGCCTGAAAACCGCCTGTGTTGAAGGGCGTGAAACCCTTGGCGGCACCTGCCTGAACGTTGGCTGCATTCCGTCCAAGGCCCTGTTGCACGCCTCGCACATGTTGCACGAGGCAGAGCATAATTTCACCAAGATGGGCCTCAAGGGAAAATCCCCCTCGGTCGATTGGAAAGAGATGCTCGGCTACAAAGATGGCGTCATTGATCAAAACACCAAGGGCATAGAATTTCTGTTCAAAAAGAACAAGATAGACTGGCTCAACGGCTGGGGTTCCATCCCCGAAGCGGGCAAAGTCAAAGTCGGTGATGAGGTCCACGAGGCCAAAAACATCATCATCGCATCCGGATCCGTGCCGTCATCTTTGCCTGGTGTTGAAGTTGATGAAAAGGTTGTTGTGACCTCAACCGGCGCACTGGAACTGAACAAGATCCCGAAGAAAATGGTCGTCATTGGCGCAGGCGTAATCGGCCTCGAACTGGGCTCAGTTTACGCGCGTCTGGGGGCCGAAGTGACCGTGGTCGAATTCCTCGATGCCGTCACGCCCGGCATGGACGGCGAGGTTCAGAAAACCGTGCAACGCATGCTGAAAAAACAAGGCATGAAGTTCGTCATGGGCGCAGCTGTTCAAAAGGTTGAAGCCAGTAAAACAAAGGCCAAAGTGCATTATAAGCTGCGTAAAAACGACAAAGAAGGCATGCTTGAAGCCGATACCGTTCTGGTCGCCACCGGTCGCAAACCCTTCACCGATGGGCTGGGGCTAGCAGAGCTTGGTGTCGAAATGACCGAACGCGGCCAGATCAAAACCAACGCGCAATGGCAGACCAACATTCCCGGCGTCTATGCCATCGGCGACGCCATCGAAGGCCCGATGCTGGCCCACAAAGCCGAAGACGAAGGCATGGCCGCCGCCGCACAGATTGCGGGCAAGCATGGTCACGTGAATTACAACGTCATCCCCGGTGTTATCTACACCCACCCCGAGGTCTCCAGCGTTGGTGAAACCGAAGAATCCCTGAAAGAACAAGGCCGTGCCTATAAGGTTGGCAAGTTTTCGTTCATGGGTAATGGCCGTGCCAAGGCCGTGTTTGCGGGCGAAGGGTTTGTCAAACTGATCGCAGACAAGGAAACCGATCGTATCCTTGGCGCGCACATCATCGGCCCCGCAGCGGGTGATCTAATCCACGAGATCTGTGTTGCCATGGAATTCGGCGCATCCGCCGAGGATCTGGCCCTGACTTGCCACGCCCACCCAACATATTCTGAGGCCGTGCGCGAAGCCGCCCTCGCCTGCGGCGACGGCGCAATCCACGCTTAAAACAAAAAGGCCGGGTCAAAAGCCCGGCCTTATCAAATTTATGCATTTTTGTGCTTCGCTCTACCACATCGTTTTGGCAGCCCTTGGCCCCCATTCCGCGTCATAAGCGACACCACCTTCTTCGCCATCGGTTTGTTCTGCCAAAATTTCACCGACAGTCGGTAACCCACCACTATCATCACGCGACCAGAGCCCCGCCCGCATCGGGGCGCGGGCGCATTGGGTGTAAATCTCGCCAATTCGGATCACGATCACAGTCGCAGGCAGACGCCCCTTGTGTTTAAATCGCGCGCGCAGGTCGGGATCCTGCGTCAGTCTCGCCTGTCCATTGAGACGCACAATCGTGTTAGAGCCGGGCACCATAAACATCAATGACACGCGCCCGTCCGCCACGATATTGCGCAACGAATCCAAACGGTTATTGCCGCGCCAGTCCGGCATCGCCAGGGTTTGTGCATCCAGCTCGGCCACCACTGGACCGTCATCGCCACGCGGGCTGCCATCGGTCCCATCCGGGCCCACCGTTGTCAGCACACAAAAGCGCGACGCCATGATCCATTTGCGGTAGAGCGGCGTTAGTTGCGTGGCTACCTTTCGCAACGCAGGCGTGCCGGGGCGGCCATAGAGCGCCTCTAGACTTGCAAGATCATCAATCCACTGCATCTGGATCAAATCCCGCTTCGCGCATCAGCGCATCTGATGCTGTTTCCACTTCTTGTTCCAGCTTCACCATGAATTCTTTCCGGCCAAGTCCGGCTTTGATCGTTGGCAGAAACTCGACCACCGCCACGCCGGGTTTGCGCATGATCCCCTTGCGCGGCCAATAGAGCCCCACATTCGCGGCCACCGGCACACAGTCTTGCTTGAGCTCATCATAGAGCACGCCGGTCCCAACCTTATAGGGCACCTTCGCACCGGGCGCGATCCGTGTACCCTGCGGATAGATTATCAGTTGGCCGGGGTGTTGTTTGCCTTTGGCGACATCCGCCACCATCTTTTTAATCGCCGCACTGCGCTTGCCACGGTTAACTGGCACACAGCCGAGCCGCAGGCCATATTGGCCCAAAAACGGGGCCCACAACAGCTCGCGTTTCATAATGAACTTGCCCGATGGAACGCTGGCAAAAATCAAAATAATATCCAAGAAAGATTGGTGTTTGGCAGCAATCACAACTTCACCCGTCGGCGGGCTGCCGCGCACCTCTGTTTTTAAGCCAACCATCCAGCTGGCTGTCCAACGAACCCACCAGCACCACGATTTACACCCTGCCAAAGCACCGCGTCGGCTGATCAAGGCCCACGGGAAAAAGAGGACCCCTAGGACCGCCATCATGACATAGATTTGGGCAACAAAAATCAGGGATCGCAGCCATTGGATTGCATACATTACGGTGTCTCTCTTAGTATTTTAGACGCGGCAAAACGCGTTGCGGCAAAGGCCACAGTGGCCGCTAGCGATGGCACCAACAAAGGCCACAACCACTGTGTCCCCGTAAAACCCAGGTCCGTTAGAAAACCACCTTCGGTCTGAGCGGCTGGCAATAGCAAGATAGCAATACTAGCCAAGATCATGCCAACGGCAGATCCAGTCATAGCCCGAAGCGTAAACCGGCGCACAAAGGCATTAACTATATAACCATCGCGCGCACCGACCAGACGCAAAACATCAATCACCTGCTTGTTGGCCGCCAGTGCGGCGTTAGCTGCCAACGTAATAATAGCCCCGGTTGTGGCTGCGATCAAAAGCAGTGACATCCAGCCAAAGAACCTCAGCCGCTTAGCTGCCGTAATCAGCGGTTGCCGCCATCTGGTATGATCATCCAACGTCGCGCCGGGGGCCTCGGCGTTCAGGCGTAGTCGCAGGCCATCGGCATCAAATCCGGCTCGATCCTCGATCACCTCAATCAAACGCGGGATCGGCAGGGCATCCACCGGCACATTCGGGCCGAACCATGGCTCGAGCAATGCGCGCTGCTCATCATCGCTCAGCGCGCGGGCGCGGGCCACCCCCGGAGTCGTTTCGAGAACCTTGAGAACGGCCTTTGTCTGATTATCCAACTGACCCTGCGGCGCTGAGATTTTGATGGTTGAGCTGCGCGACAGCTCTGCCCCCCAATGATCAGCCAGCTTGCCGGTTGCAAAGGAGAATGACAGCACGAAGACGGCCAGAAATGCCATCGCTCCGGAGCTGAACAACGTCAACCAAGCGGTATATCCCGTCGGCGGGACAACCTTGTCCGCCTGCGTATCACCAGACATAAATTCAGTAACTTTGGAAAAGTCTATTTTCATAGATCCGCCCCCGCAAGCTGCACCCGTCGGTTGGAAATACGCAGCACACGCGCTTGCACCTGTGACTTTGCGGCCCGAATCAGGCTCAGATCATGGGTCGCAATCACGATGGTTTTCCCCATGCGATTCAGCTCGACCAGTAGCCGCAACAACCGCTGGGACATCTCCCAGTCAACATTGCCGGTGGGTTCGTCTGCCAGCACCACATCCGGCGACATGATCAACGCCCGTGCCAAAGCCGCACGCTGACGCTCGCCACCCGAAAGCTCAGGCGGAAAAGCCTGTGCCCGAGAAGATAGGCCAACCCAATTGGTCAACTCTTTCAGGTTGATGGCCTCGGCCAGCAGATCCCGGTCTGACACCATCAGGGGCAGGGCAATGTTGTCTGATACACTCAAATGATTGAGAAATTGGCAATCTTGATGGACAACTCCAATACGACGACGTGCCTGTGCGATATCATCGCGCTCCATTGTTCGGCGCTCTTGGCCGAACAGTTTCAGCTGACCTGCGGTGGGCATCAACGCGCCATAGCATAGCTTCATCAGGGTCGTCTTGCCTGCCCCGGACGGTCCGGTCAGGAAATAAAATGCCCCCGGCGAAAGCTCGAGCGAAACATCGCTCAGCAATTCACCGCCACCATAATTATAGGCGATATTTTCCAGCTCGATCACAACAACGCAGCCCTCTATGCTTGTTCTCACTAAATGCCTGACCAGACACATTTGTGCAACGATTACAGGCGTGTTTTGCTTTGACCTTTTCCAGAGGCAGAATTACGCTTATGATTTAGATAACTTCTGATGCACAGAACACATTACAGGCGGCAAGAATTGGTGTGATTATGCGGCTGACTTGCCCAAACTGCGGCGCTCAATATGAAATCCCTGCTGAGGTCATTCCTGAGGCAGGGCGAGACGTGCAATGCTCAAATTGTGGCGATACATGGTATCAACCACCTCCCGGACAAGCCGAGCCCACAGAACAAGAATCGCTCCAGGCACATTTTGCGCGGGTTGATTCGGAGTTAGAGGCTGACGCCGCCAAAATCGAATCTGAGCCTTCTGCGACGGTGGACGAAACTCTGGATAGCTCCGAAGATTTAAGCACTACGGAGGAGGAAACTCCTGACCTCACCCCGAATGATCCCTCCGAGAGCGCACAAGAAATTCTAGAGCCCGTACAGAGCGAAGTTCAAGAAGCCACTGTGCCGTCAGACCCCGTTGAGGATGTTGAGGATCTTGAAACCAAAGACCCGCCTTATGACCGCCCCAACATAGACGACATTGAAGAAGCGACTGATAACGACGCGGAAGAAGTGTCTGAATCCTCTGAGCCACCTCAGCCGCGCATCCCGGCCCGTGAATTAGACGCTTCGATTGCCCGCATTCTCAGAGAAGAGGCAGCGCGAGAGCAAAGTGCCCGCGAACAAGAGGTCAGTGGTGGACTGGAAGTACAGGCTGATTTAGGTCTGGAACAAGCCCCCGCCGAAGCTTCTAAGGAACAAACCCGCGACCGCATTGGCCCGATGCGTGGCCAACCGGAAGCGCCATCAGAAAAGCAAGACGCCCCTGCACGCCGCGACCTGTTGCCTGACATCGAAGAAATCAGCTCTTCTTTGGGGGGAGAGGAAGGACTTGCATCGCCTTCAGCCCAATCAGCGGCATCCTCAGAGCAGAACGCACGAGGTTTCCGAACCGGGTTTCTTCTTGCTGTTTTGATTTTCATCACGGCCACAGTGATTTACCTTACAGCGCACGATATTAGCCAGAGCATTCCGTCCTTAGAGGGCCCGCTTGCATCTTATGTGGATATGGTCAATGCGGGTCGGCTCCAGCTTGCGGAACAGTTCAGCAGCCTGAAAGACTGGTTGTCTCATATGTCGCAGCCGGCGTCTGAATAAAGCTGCGCTGATCGTTTCAAACCCCATCAAAAACCAGCGCCCTCCAATTCCTTGGATTGGGGGATTTCTCCCAATTTGACAGAATAATATCGCGCCATATTTTCGAAGCCTCAGCCCCGGTTTTCTTTGCGTGCCCTCGTCAGCAGAAATGCATAGCTTGATGCCAAACTGGTCACCTTCGCTATTGGACGCCCTACGATGATCACCCAAGACCTCCTAAATGAAATTCGAAACCATTTCGCCCACATTGAATCTTGCCCCCAACAAGCGACTAGAGTTTTCTTCGAAAATGCCGGCGGATCGCTAACGCTCAAATCCGTTGCACAGACCTCGACGCACTATGCCGCCATTCCTGACAATCAGGGCCGCGCCAATACTGGTAGTCAGGAATTAGTGCGCGTCATTGAAAAAGCCAAGAATGATATGCGCGCAATGATGAACGCGCCCGGCGGGCAATTCTTTATTGGCGAAAGCGGCACTGAACTGTTGTTTCGCCTGATTATGAATGCCTGCCTTGGGACTGATCGCGACGGCACTGTTCTGGGGTCAACGCTGGAACACCCCGCAACACGCTCTGCCTGTGACCGATGGGCGCGCGTTGCCGGCCAGCATCATGTTCTAATTTCGCATGACGACGCCACTGGTACCATTGAACCTGCAGCCTATGCCGCCTCGGTTAGTAAAGATACGGTTGTAGCAACTATCGTGCACACCTCACCAGTCACGGGCATGGGGGTTGATCTGGCGGCAATTGCTACCGAGATCCGCAAAGTCGCGCCCGAGTGTTTTATTATTGTCGATGGCATTCAACACGCGGCTCATGGTCGGATAGATCTGACCGCTTATGACGTCGATGGCTATGTCATCTCGCCCTACAAGATGTTCTCGCGCCATGGCTATGGGCTGGCGTGGATCTCTGACCGGCTGACCAAATTACCCCACAACAGCCTGATCGATGGCCCCGCAGACAACTGGGAAATGGGCACACGCGACACTGGCAGCTATGCCACATTGAGCGATGTCTCCGATTATCTGGAATGGTTGGGTAGTCAAGTTACTGAAAGCACGGATCGCCGGGAAAAATTCATCGCAGCAGGTGAAGCGATTCATGCACAAGAAAAGGCCCTGACAGATGCAATGCTGCATGGCACCGGCAATCTGCCCGGTCTGGCTGAAATGGCAAACGTCACCATTTTGGGTGGCATCGACAATCCAGCCCGCGAAGGTTTGGTGTCTTTCCGTTTGGAAACCATGCCATCCGTAGACGTTGTCGAAAAATTGAATACGGCAGGCATCCGCACCCATGTACGCAAGGCCGACCACTATTCTGGCAACATCCTGACACCGCTTGGCATGGACAGCTGCATTCGCGTGTCGATGTGCCATTACAACAGTATCGAAGAGGTGGCTAAATTCCTCGCCACCGTCAAAGAGCTGCACGGATAACTGCAGGTCGCACCTGCGGCTGCACCTACTGATTCAAACTATACAAAACCACTCACGGGGCACCCCCGGAAACCCAAGGACACGATCAATGAAAACCCATGCACAGGCAGTTGTTATCGGCGGCGGATTGGCCGGCTGTTCAATCCTGTACCATCTGGCCAAACTCGGCTGGACCGATTCCGTATTGATTGAGCGCGATGAATTGACATCGGGCTCGACATGGCATGCGGCGGCCAACATTCACGGCCTGCATGACAACAACAATATCACCCGCATCCAGCACTATACGATGAACCTCTACAAAGAGCTGGAAAAAGAAACCGGTCAAGGCTGTGGCGTGTTTCAGCCCGGTTCGCTCTATCTTGCGCAGACTGAAGCGCGCGAACACCAGCTGCGCCTGCAAGAAGCTAAGGCGAAATTCTATGGCCTGAACTTCCACGAGGTTAGCAAAGAGCAGGCAAAAGAACTGCACCCTCTGGCGCAGTTCGATGACGTGCGTTGCATTATGTATGAACCTGATGGCGGCAACGTGGATCCATCAGGTGTAACAATGGCTTATGCCACTGGTGCACGTCAGTTAGGTGCCACGATTGAACGCTTTTGCCCAGTGATCGGCACAGAGCAGCAGCCTGATGGCAGCTGGATCGTGCAGACCGAAAAAGGTGACATTCATACGCAATGGGTGATCAACGCCGCTGGTCTGTGGGGGCGCGAGGTTGCCGCATTGGCCGGAATTGAACTGCCACTGCAGCCAACCGAGCACCAGTATTTTGTGACCGAGACCATTGATGAGGTCGAACAACTGGGGCGTCGTCTACCCTCCATCGCCGACCGCGATGGCGAGTATTATTTCCGACAAGAAGGCAACGGCCTGCTGATCGGTGCCTATGAAAAAGACATGAAGTTCTGGGCTGAAAACGGCACGCCTCTGGACTTTGCCCATGAACTGTTCCCCGATGATCTGGACCGGATCATGGACAACGTGATCCGCGCGACAGAACGTGTCCCTGCCGCAGCCACCGCTGGCGTCAAGCGCGTCATCAACGGCCCAATGATTTGGTCACCAGACGCCAATGCGATCTGGGGTCCCGTGCCTGAGCTCAAGAACTACTTCGTCTGTGGTGGCATCATCCCCGGTTTCTCGCAATCCGGCGGTCTGGGCCTGATGACGGCGCAATGGATCATCGAAGGTGAGCCGCAATACGACATGTTTGCATGGGATCTGGCACGCTTTGGTGACTGGGCGGACAAGGCCTTCACCAAGGCCAAGGTCGAAGATCAATACACGCACCGCTTTGCCATTCACTTCCCCAATGAAGAACGCCCTGCGGGTCGCCCTGCCCGGATGCGCCCGGCTTACGCCATGCAAAAAGAAATGGGCGGTGTGTTTGGCTTGAACGCCGGGTGGGAACATCCGTTGTATTTCGATGCAAACACGCCAGACACAGCCGGGTTTACCCGTCAGCCTTGGTGGAACAGTGTCGAGCGTGAGGCCAAGATGCTGCGCGAACATGTTGGCGTGATCGACATTTCGAACTTTGCCAACTACGTGATCAAAGGTCCCGGCGCGCACAGCTGGTTGGATCAGTTGATGGCCAACCGTATTCCAACTGAAATCGGTCGGTCTTGCCTGACCCCGATGATCGGTGTGCGTGGCGGCATTGCTGGTGATTTCACCATCACCAAAGTGGCCGACGATGAATACATGATGGTCGGTTCTGGCATGGCCGAACGTTATCACCAACGGTTCTTCAACATGATTGAACTGCCCGAAGGCACAACGTTTGAGAACGCCACTAACCGCATCACCGGCTATAACGTAGCAGGTCCTAAAGCCCGCGATATGTTACAGCGCCTGACCAATGCCGATCTGACAAACGAAACCTTCCGTTTCATGCGGTCGCAGACCATCACAGTGGCTGGGATCGACTGTTTGGCCATCCGCGTCAGCTTTACCGGTGATTTGGGTTGGGAAGTGCACTGTGCACAAGAAGACCAGGTTGCGCTCTACACGGCCCTGATTGAGGCCGCGAAGTCGATGGACGGTGGCCCTGTCGGCGGGCGTGCATTGGGCAGCTTGCGGATTGAGAAGGGCTATGGTTCCTGGGGTCGCGAATACAGCCCAGAGTACTGGCCACAAGAGGTTGGTCTTGACGGGTTGATCAAGCTGGACAAGGAATTTCTCAACAAGGATTCCTATCTGGCGATCAAAGATAACGCCCCACGCGAGGTTCTTGTCACCTATGAGATCGACATCACCCATGATGCTGATGCCACAGGCGGCGAGCCAATCTTTACCGCAGATGGTGCATCGGTTGGCCGCGTGACCTCGGGCTCTTACGGCTATTCAGTCGGCAAGTCACTGGCGCTTGGTTATTCCAATCCCAATGTAGCCAAAGCCGGGGATGAGGTTGAAGTGATGATCTTGGGCATCCCTCATAAGGCCCGTATCCTGCACGAGCCACCTTTTGATGCCAAAGGTGTACGCCTGCGCGCCTGATCCTCACCAAAAGCGGGTGCCCTATGGGGCATCCGCCAGTTTATTTTCGATCCAGCTTTCCCTGCATATCCTCCGCTTTTGACATCAGCCAATCTAGACAGCGGCGCACGGCTTGCGATGGGTGGGTCTCAGCGACGTTCAGGTAATAATTCCACGGGCTTTTGATGTCCAAATCAAAAGGCTCGATCAGCAACCCACGCTTGATCTGTGTCAAGACAAGCGAACGCGGCAACACAGCACAGCCAAGACCGTTCGCCGCCAATTCAAGCGCAAGATTTGATGAGTTGGTTTTGGCACCCCTGCGAGTTTCCAACTCAATCAGATCGAACTGAGTAGAGATTAATTTCCAATACGCCGGGCGGCCCAGAATATGGATCAGATCCGCATCGGGTAATTGACCTGGCTTGGTTAGCGGCACCCCCTCTACCTCGAAGTCGGGCGCACAGACCAAAGTGAGCTGATCCGCCCACAGCTTTCGCAGTTGCGGCGCGGCCTCGCTGTCGTGACAAACCGTGATAGAAATGTCCGAGACCCGCTCGGCCACATCATCCCAGATCGTACCATGGACCGTCAGTTCAACATCCGGATGTGCCTGATGAAACCCGTCCAGAACATTGGGCAACCAACTGCCCGCTAAGGTCACCGGGCATGATAGCACCACCTCACGCTTGACCGTCTGGGTCATTAGAGATTGCGTCGCCATATCTATCTGCACCAATGCCTGCCGGACGGACGGCAGATACGCCGTTCCAAGATCTGTTAAAGACAGCGATTGCGGGTGCCGCACAAACAGCGGGCGGCCCAAGTGTTTCTCCAAGGATCTGACGTGGTTACTTACCGCTGATTGCGTACAGTTCAGCTCATCCGCAGCGCTGGTAAAACTCAAATGCCGGGCCGCCGCCTCAAAAGAGCGCAGAAAGGACAGATGTGGAAGGTTCATCATTGGGCAATGTAATTCCGTCTTATTGTCTCGCCGCAGTTCTTATCGCAACTTCATTCTGCGAGCTAAACACCTTCGTGACCACCTTTGCAAAAAATATTCCCCCAAAGACCCAGATTAATTTTCGCGCCACACTGCGTTGTTTCGCTTTACGGTAAAAGGCGACACCTCGCGATCTTCTTCACCAACAGGCCCTAACATGACAAATACCTTCGATAAGGTCGCCGCCTTTTCTCTGAAACTCGACCCTCAAGACATCCCGCAATCAACTCGGGAAGCCGCTGCTTTGATGTTGTTGGACACACTCGGCATCACCATTGCCTCTGGCCCGATGGAGGCAGGCCGGATCGGGCGTGAAACGGCGGCGGCATTATACGGTGCAGGCGATCCCGACATCTCTGCCCGGATGATGTTTGACGGTCGGCGCGTCAGCATGGCGGGTGCCGCCTATGCGGCGGCCACGCAGACCGACAACCTTGATGGGCATGATGGTTATAACCCAAGCAAGGGGCATATTGGCGTTGTAGTTATCCCGGCACTGGCGGCCTTGGCGGAAACAGTGCCTGACTTTTCCGGCCCCGAAGCGCTAGCAACCATCACTGTCGGCTATGAGGTTGCCGGGCGTGCCGGCATTTCATTGCATGACACCGTCAGCGATTATCACACATCCGGCGCGTGGAACGCCTTGGGGGTGGCAGCCATGGCGGCGCGTTTACGCGGGCAAACACCAGAGCAGCTCCGGCAATCCATGGGGATCGCCGAATACCATGGCCCGCGCAGTCAAATGATGCGCGAGATTGCCAATCCGACCATGCTGCATGATGGATCTGGCTGGGGGGCTATGGTGGGCATGTCCTCGGCCGTTCTGGCGGAAATGGGATTTACCGGTGCCCCGGCGATTACGATTGAGGAAGACCGCGTCGCACAACATTGGGCGGATCTGGGCCAGTTCTGGCAGATGGAGCATCAATACGTCAAACCCTACCCTGTTTGCCGCTGGGCACATGCCGCGATTGACGCGGTGCGCGCACTGATGTTGGAGCACAAGATCACAGCAGATGACATCGCCAGCCTGCAAGTCAACACATTCAACGAGGCAGCCTGTCTGTTTCAAAGCATGCCGAATGACACCTCTTCAGCGCAATATTCCCTGCCCTTCGCCGTGGCGACCATGGCGCTCTATGGTCGAATCGGTGTTGAACACATCACTGGCGATGGATTGAATGACACCTCTGTTGCTGGCTTTCTTGGCAAGATCACCGTTTCTGAAGCGCAGATTCATAGCGAGCGTTTCCCGCAGTACCGTTATTCGGATGTCGAAGTCACGCTTATCAACGGGCAGACATTGGCCTCGAGCGATGTGCATGCCCGAGGCGGGCCCGAGAGCCCGATGAGCCATGAGGAAGTTGTAGGGAAATTCATGGAATTTGCCACGCCTACGGTGGGCCAAACCCGTGCCGAAGCCATCCGTGATGCCTGCTTTGCCCTAATGCAACCGGACAGCCGCTTTTCTGATCTAGGACAGCACTTGTATGATCCACCTGGCTCTTGAAACAACGGTACTGTTCCATGATTGTGACCTCATATTTTTGAAGGATATCCAATGAAATCCCCCATCGTGATCTTGCATACCGATAACCCGGAACCGGCACATGCCATTTTGCACCGTCAGCACGGCGATCTAGAGATTCATTGTTGTGCTAGCTACGAAGGCTTACCGAATCTGGTCGAGAAAACACAAGCAGAGGTGATATTTTCTGCCCGTTTTAATGGCACGCCAACGTTCCCACGGCAGGCCTTGATAGATGCGTCCAGCGTCAAATGGATTTCGGTCGGGGGTTCTGGCGTTGACCACTTGATTCCTTGGAACCCTGAGATACAAACTATCACCAATGCCGCCGGTGTCGCTGCCGATATGATGGCACAATATGCGCTTGGCGGCATGTTGCACTTCAGTCTCGGCTTGCCCGGATTTCAGGCGGCACAGGCCCGCCGAGAATGGGTTTCAGGCAAGGTTGAGCCTATCGATGGCAAAAGCGTCCTGATCATCGGATTGGGTAAAACAGGTCAGGCAGTTGCCGCGCGTTGCAAAGCCATGGATATGCACACCATCGGGGTGCGCGCCCACCCAAAGGCCACACCCAATGTTGATCGCGTCTGCGGGATGGATGATCTTCCAAACTTGTGGGGGCAAGCCGATTTCATTGTGACCTGCGTACCGCTTCTGGACAGCACGCGCGGAATCGTTGGGCCGGATGCCTTTGCAATTATGAAAGACACTGCCGTAATCGTGGATGTGTCACGCGGTGGCGTGATTGACGAGGGATCACTTATCGACGCCCTTGACCAAGACCGGATTAAGGGGGCTGCGCTGGACGTCTTTATGGCGGAGCCCTTGCCATCGGATCACAAGCTCTGGGGTTTGGACAACGTGATTATCACGCCACATTGCTCATCGGTTTACGATGGTTGGGACCTGAAGTCGGTCGAAATGTTTTCCGAAAACCTGATGCGGTATCGCAAAGGCGAAGACCTCACCAACATCGTCAACCCCAAACGCGGGTACTGACCTGCCTTATAGCAGATCAAACAACCGACCCGGCAAACCATCGTGGCGCGGCAAGCCCAGCGCCTGCATGAGGCAGAACATCATCGCCTGATTTGAGGTAACAACTGGCTTGTCCAATGTGGCCTCAATGCGTTCCACCGCCTCAACCGAGCGCATATCAGTGCAACTCAGGACAATCGCCTCAGCATCCGGATCATCAGCCTGCAGCGCAAGGTTATAGACTTCGTCCGGGGTCAATTCACCCTGTCCATAATTCCCTAACGCACGTCCGACGTCCGCACGTATGACGACATTGATCCCGTTTTGCCCAAGAAAATCTTCTGCCTGCTCGTTCACCTCACCGACATAGGGCGAAGAAAACCCAACTTTGCTCACGTTCAGTGCCTTCAAAGCGGCCACTAAAGATCCTGCAGCTGTTAACGATTTTGCACTGGATCCAGCTTTGATTTTCTCTGCCAGATCCGCATCAAAGGATGGGCCGTGGGTCAACGTGGCCGATGTACAACCATAAAGCACCATATCCGGTCGCACGCCGGAAATCATCCGCAGGTCATTCGAGATATCGGATGCACCAAGGCCCGCCATCTGATCAGACCCAGGGATCTCATCCACATCATAGCCACCCATGCGCTGAAAATGCACGGTTGTGTTAGGCGGGCGCATCAGCATCATGTCAGGTTCCAGATTGGTATTTGTAAAGGGCACCAGAACGCCGATCTTTGCCCGTGTGCGTGTCTCATATGTCATGACAAAACCTCCCTCAACACTGTTACACAGCGCTGCATAATATCCTCACCGCAAATGGTGGCGCGCAGGCAGTCCGACAGACCATAGCCCCCCATGCCCCGCATCAACAATTTGCTTGCACGCAAGGCGGCATCTGCCTGTTGCGCCTGTTCCACACTTTCAAATCCCAACAGCGCGAAATTGGTGTGGCTTTTGGGAACGGTCAAACCCAGCTCTCGACAATTCTCCGAGAAGGTATCTCTAATCACCGCCGTCCGCTGCACGACTTTCTGCATATGGGCCTGATCCCGCAGTGCAGCCGCCGCCATAGCTTGCGACGAGATTGAGATATTGTTGGGGTTCAACAGCTTGCGAACCTCGTGCGCGATTTCTGTTGGGAAATATCCCCATCCCGCGCGCGCACCGGCCAGTCCGTAAGCCTTAGACAAAGTCCGCATCACCACCGTATCGCCGCGCGCGACCAGATCGAATATTGCTTTTGGGTGTTCAACCGCGTCAGAGAACTCCGCATAGGCTTGGTCAACGACCAACAACACGTCGCCGGACAAATTCTCGCGCAACCGAATGAGTTCAGAATTTGCGATCATGGTTCCCGTCGGATTGCCCGGATTGCAGACGAAAACGATCTTTGTATCCGTTGTAACCGCTGACAAAATGTCATCGACAGACACCGCCAGATCGATCTCACGTGCTTTGACATAATCGGCCTGCACCTGCGCCGTCGCCGACGCCACATAGGCGTAGCCGTAGTCGGTCCCAAGTACTCGATCCCCTGCCCCGGCATAGGCTCGGATCAGGCAGCCGATCAGCTCCATAGACCCGGCTCCGCAGAGAATGTTCTGTGGGGCCAATCCGTGCACTTCCGAGACCGCGGCGCGCATCTCAGGCCACTCCGGATCCGGATAGAGCGGCATCTGATCCAGCGCCTTTTGTCCGGCCAAAATGGCCCGTGGGCTGGAAGGAAAGGCACTTTCGTTCTGAGCCAGCGAAATGGTGCCTGGATCACCAAGATCAGCCAGCGCATAGGCGGCCATGCCGGCAACGTGGGGCACCGGGCGGATCATGACGCCCCCTCATAGGCTTTTGCGCCTTCCTTGGTCACCAAGCCGCGCTTGAGGTCTAGCGTTAAAGCATCCGGATCGCGCTCCGCCACCGGGCCAAAGCCACCGCCGCCCGGGGTTTCGAAAATCAGATAATCGCCACCTTCAACGCGCAATTCGCCCTTGCCCGGAATATCCGCGCCGCCATCACGGAAGCGGATGCGCCCCGGTGCTCCTGCCTGCCCGCCCATCCGACCCAATGCAGGGAATTTCAAGCGTTCAACAGAGAGGAAGACGATGAACGGCGCATCATTCGAGGCCGTCATTTCGATCCGCTGTCCTAACCCTCCGCGATATTTGCCAGCCCCACCCGAGTCTGGGCGCAATTCGCGGCGCCACATGATCACCGGCGCAACCGCCTCGGTAATTTCCACCTGAGAGCCAAACACGCCCGACGGATAGGCCGTGGCTGATAAACCGTCTGAATGCGGTCGCGCCCCAGTGCCACCGTTATGAACGGGTTCAATCGCAAACTCTCGCCCACCTTCACGTGCCACTTCGGGTGCATGGCGCATGGGCAGATCAAACATGCAAGATGCACCCTCCGCGGGCACCTCATCAGGCAAAGCCTGATGCAGGCAACCCAGTACCAGATCAGGTGTCACCTGCCCCAAGGTATGACGCATCGCCACCGGTGCCGGGCGCTGTGCGTTCAGGATGCACCCCTTGGGCCCATCAACGGTGAACGGCGCAAGCGATCCTGCATTGTTAGGGATGTCCGATCCAACGATGCAACGCAGGGCAAAAACGGTATATGCGGTGGCATAGTTCAACGGCACATTTATACCTTTGGAGGAACAGCCAGACGTGCCACTAAAATCCACATGCATGCTGTCGCTGGTCACGGTCAGTTTAGCGTGCAGTTCCAGCTCATTCTCATAGCCGTCCATACGCAGAACGTTCTTGTAAACACCTTCTGGCACCTCTTTGATTGCTTCAATCGTGCCGCGGCGTGAGGTGTCGATGATATAACTCCCCAACGCTTCCAGATCATCCAGCTGGAACTCCTCCATCATGTGCAGCAAGCGCGTCACCCCCGCTTCGCAGCAGGCGATCAGCGCATAGATGTCGCCCTCATTGGCAATGGGTTCGCGTGAATTGGCGCGGATGATGTCCAACAACAGGGCATTGGGTTGTCCTTCCTCAACCAGCTTGCATGGTGGGATCAACAAACCCTCGTCATAGATGTCCGATCCTTCCGGCCCCATCCCCTGCCCGCCCAGATCGACAAGGTGCGAAGTGCATGAGGTAAAGCCTACCACTCTGCCATCCTTGAACGCAGGCATCATCAATAAGAAGTCATTCAAGTGCCCCGAGGCCAGCCACGGGTCATTGGTCATGTAAATGTCACCTGGCTTCATCATTTGCACCGGGAAAGCAGCCCGCAGGTGCTGGACCGCTTCGGCCATGGTGTTGATATGCCCCGGCGTGCCAGTCACAGCCTGCGCCAGCATCCGACCATCAGCATCAAAAATCCCAGCAGAGATATCACCGCATTCTCTCACAATCGGCGAAAAGGCTGCACGGATCAGGGTTTGCCCCTGTTCCTCAACCACGGCCAACAGCCGGTTCCACATTACTTGCAGACGGGCGGGGGAAAGATCAGTCATTGTGCCGCTCCTTTCTGGTCCTTTACCAAAACAAGGTTTCCAATCGCATCCACATGGGCCGAGAAATCAGCCGAAACGAGTGTGGTTGTCTGCGGCTCGGTGATCAGGGCCGGACCACGAATGTGATCCCCCGGCTGAAGATCCCCTCGGGCCACAAACCCCGCCTGCTTTAGCGCACCATCCACATCACAAGTGATCGATCGGGTTTCTTGTGCAGAGATTGTATTGCGCGCAGGCGCGGGTGGCATGTCCGGCACATCCCCCTCCTTAGTAGCAACGCGCACTGCCCAGTTCAGGATTTCAATTTTCATGCCGGGCACCGGGCGAGAAAACTGCTTGCCATATTCTTCTTCAAAGGCGGCGGTCAATGGGGCAACATCATCCGCCGTCAAAGCCCGATCTGACAATGTGATCTCAATCTCGTGACCTTGTCCGTTGTAACGCATGAAAGCTGTGCGCTCCGTTTCAGTCTCTGCACTTCCTGCTCCTTGTCGCACCACATCACTGGCCTCATTGATCATACCGTCAAAAAGGTCATTGATGTTCGCCACGTCCATCTCACCCAACAGCGTATAACGCGAGCGCACAATCTCAAACGACACAGGCGCAAACAGGAACCCCACCGCTGATCCCACTCCCGGATTAGGCGGGATAACTATGGTCTGCACCCCGGCAGAACGCGCCACACGGCTGGCATGTAGTGGACCGTTTCCGCCAAAAGCGATCATCACCCGTTGGCTCAGATCTTTACCTGATTCAACCGCGTGCATCCGACCTGCGCTGGCCATGCTTTCATCGACAATGCGGCTAACACCATCAGCTGACCCAACGGCATCCAGATCCAGTTTTGTGCCAATCACACGTTTGAGCGCCTCTGCTGACGCCTCAGTGTCTAGCGGGATGTGCCCCTCGGCAAAAGTCTCAGGCACGATATAGCCAAGGGCGATGTCACTGTCTGTGACGGTCGGGTCTTCTCCTCCGCGCATAAACGCGACAGGCCCCGGTTCAGAACCAGCAGATTTGGGCCCGACAGTCAGACGTCCCAAGCGATCGATCCCAGCAATCGATCCCCCTCCGGCACCGATTTCGATCATCTCGATCACCGGAATACGCGCGGGCATGCCTGAACCTTTGACAAATCGCGCTGCGCGGGCAATTTCAAACTGGCGCGAGGTTTGCGGCCGGGCATTATCAATCAAACACAGCTTGGCCGTGGTACCGCCAACGTCAAATGACACCACTTCATCAATTCCCGCCCTTGCTGCGATGCGCGCCGCCAGAATAGCACCACCCGCCGGACCACTTTCCACCAAGCGGATCGGGAAACGCGCTGCAGTTTCAATCGTGCACATACCACCCCCTGCGGTCATCATCAGAATAGGACAGCTTACGCCCTCATCTGCAAACCGCGCGCGGAATCGCGAGAGATAGCTTTCCATCAGCGGCTGGATATAGGCGTTGGCGACTGTGGTGCAGAGCCGATCAAACTCGCGCGCCTCAGGGCTCACTTCGGATGAGATCGATACGATCAGGTCAGGGCGTTGTTCAGCCAGAATCTCGCGCAAGCGGTGCTCATGTGCTGCGTTGACATAGGAATGCAATAGGCAGATGGCCACCGCACTGACCCCTGTTTCATCGATTTGAGCAATCAATGTATCAATCGCTTCGTCCGTCATCTCAATCAGCACGTTGCCCTCGGCCGACATCCGTTCGCGGATCGTCAAGCAACGTTCACGTGGCACCAGATAGTCAGGCTTTTCCAGATTGATGTCATATTGCAGATAACGGCGCTCGTAAGCGATTTCCAGAATATCGCGAAACCCTTCGGTCGTGACCGTGGCAACCGTTGCTCCGCGCTTTTCGATCAGCGCATTCGTGGCCAGCGTAGTGCCATGAATAAACCCGGTCACCTGATCTAAACGGCGACCGGTCTGCGCCATGACACGTCCCGCGCCCTCCATCGCCCCATCTGCCGGGTTCTGATGCGTGGTCAGTGTTTTGGTTGACGCTATAATATTGTCGTGACCCTCAACCAGAACCGTGTCTGTAAAGGTGCCGCCAATATCAATCGCGAGGCGTAAATTCGTGGAAGCCGTCATTTCCTATTCCAATCAAATCGTCGTGTTGCGCGCAGGTCCTCTTCAACAAAAGGACAGGCGGTCAGGTCACGAGATCTGATCTGGTGGCACGGCGATCCATGCGAGACGGAATAATCAAAGCTGTCATGCCAAATTGATGCCGCGCAAAAAGACATGACGCAAGCATGAAAACGACAAATGCTTGCCTGTATGGACCACGGCGCAATTGGCGATGCCCCATTTGTGATTTCCCTTCCCATCAGGGAAAAATTCGCCTATACGCGCGCATCTGCCAGAGAATCTGGTGGATATCTCCATAGGACCCTGCTGGACGACATCCCGGCTTGTGCCCTTCACCCCTTGATATAAGGAGACCCCGATGTCGATTACTGCTGAAGATAAAGCACGCGTCATGAAAGAGTTCGCCACCAAAGAAGGCGACACCGGTTCACCTGAAGTACAGGTTGCCATCCTGACATCACGCATCACCACCCTGACCGAGCACTTCAAAACTCACAAAAAAGACAACCATGGTCGTCGTGGCCTTTTGATGATGGTTGCGCAACGTCGTAAGCTTCTGGACTACCTCAAAGGTAAAGAAGAGCAGCGTTACAAAGACCTGATCGCACGCCTCGGTATCCGCCGTTAATCAGCGCGCACCTAAATTCAAAGAAACCGCGTCCGGGTCCCACCGTGGCGCGGTTTTCTTTTTGTTGGTCCACAGACCGTGCGGGTCAGCTATGCGGACTTTCCTGCCTTTTGCCCACGCATCCAATGCTCATGCAGCATTTCCTCGCACCCGCAGTGTCATCTTTTCAGCATTGCAGCTATTTTCATCATACCAGCCATTGAAACCCGAGTTGACAGGTTAATTTCAAACCGACCATTCGCTGCCGCCTAGCGCTATAATCGAAGAGCGGACAAATCCGCCTCGCGCACGCGCGGCTATTGCCAACGCAGCATACATTCTCAGATGCGGCGTGGGTTTTGCGGCAGCGCAGCAGATTTCATGTTTTCGACCATTCAAATCTGTGTTTGGGGTCAAATCCCAAACCACACTTTCGCCATCATTAATCTATTGTTTTTTAATGATTCTTTGGAAATAGAACTCGAGTCATACCATCTGCACATCAGCCAGTCAGTAAAGATCAAACATGTTGAACCTCTCGTTTTTCGAACCGTGAAACACACACACCCTCGAAACCAATGTGTCCTGACCCTAAGCATTTAGTTTTGAATGATGTTAAAGAATTTTCGATCCGGCGACCAATTTTCTACATCGGTTGGCCTCAATGGCATTAGTGTACGTCCGTCTCGAAGAGCGACTTCGAGCCTGTCTTGCCCTTCAAAATACTCGAAATACTCCAAGAGCTGACGTGGAGACAGATTTAAAGCTTCAGTTAAGCACAAAACCGTCCTCCTATCTAAGAAGCCGCGTTCGTCCGGCTCGGGACAAATACCTCGAAGGGCCGAAATAAGCTGAATCTGTGAAGTTACCCTCGAGTATTCTCCATTGAATGCTCTAGTTCTCTCGCTAATACCAAATAAAAACTCTTCCGCAGATTTCTGAGTAAAGTCAGCTGTGGTTGATGGGCTGATGACAGAAGAGATAACAGTCTCCGTTTCATCAGGATCGGTATTTTCATCATTGCTTGAGGTATTAGTTTCTATTTTTGCCAGTGTCTCAAGTTCGTCTTGTCGCCGCCCAAATAGATACTTTCTAAAGTCCGTCCAATCTGCTTTGCTATCGTCGGTGGTTGCCAGGAACGAGTAGAATTCAGCCATGGCAATCCTGCGGTTTGCGTCCATTCCCGCTCCAGTCTCAGCGAGTGTCGAGAGATATGATCGATCCTCCTTTGATTGTTGAAGGTCGAATTGTGCCTTATCAAGCTTGGATTGGATATCAGCTAGTTCCCGCGCACTTCCAGCTTGAATTGCTGCTAAATCTCTAGCGCTTTGAGCTTTAGTTTCTTCTATTTTCTTAGAAAAATGCGCTTCAGCATAACCTTGAAGAAAAGGGAACAGAGAAGCGGCCACACCGACAATCGCAGTTCCCAATAATACTTTCAGGGTAGAACCACGAATCTCTTCCTTCTTTAGTGACAATTCGTGATCTGCTTGGATGCGTTTTAGCGCTAGTTCGTGCTCTCTGATTTTGTCAGTATCCTTAGTTTCCGCCATTGCTATCTCCAAACAGACCTTGTCCAATCAAGAATGAGGTTCGCATGGACGCGCATTTGCGGTCAATGTAGTAGCAAAAACCTTAACGGACAGCACCATTCAGTATACAGTCGACACTTACCTTTCTGACCCTCCGGGCGGCTCGCCATCCCCGAACTTGAAGCGAAGGCCTATTCTGGCGGATCAAAAATCCAAGGTTGGATATGTCCGCGTGTCACTCATTACCTGATAAGATCTTGCAGTATCGGGTTCGAATGGCTGCTTTTCACGCCATGCTGCAGTACAAAAGATGATGCGTACGCGGAAAATACCGCGCTGCGAGCGAACGCAGCGAGAAATCTGAATTCACAGGTTGGGCTCAAACCGGACGAACACGATTTGCGGACATGCCCTTTTATTTCGCGCCTACAGTCAGATGCTGCGGCGCATAACGCCGCAGCTTATTGGTCATTGACCGGCAACCATTTCAGCTTGCTTCACAATCACTTCGGCCTGTTTGATTGATGCGATGTCCACCAAGCGGCCTTTGTACACTGTCGCCCCTTCGCCGCGCGCCTTGGCGTCGGCCATCGCCTGCAAAATTTCGCGGGCTTCCTGCACGGCTTCCTCCGATGGGGTGAACACCTCGTTCGCCAATGCGATCTGTTTCGGATGGATCGCCCATTTTCCCACCATGCCCATGGTCGCAGCACGTTTGGCCTGAGCGCGGAATCCTTCGTCATCCGAGAAGTCGCCAAATGGGCCATCAACTGGCAATACACCATGTGTCCGGCACGCAGCCACGATTGCGGCCGTCGCCCAGTGCCATGCATCGCCCCAATAGTTCTGGCCGTCACGCACCATGTAATAGTTTTCCTGCGTGCCGCCGATCCCGGTGGTGGCCATGCCCATCGATGCGGCAAAATCAGCCGCCCCCAGGCTCATGGCCTGCAGGCGGGGTGAAGACGCTGCAATCTCTTCGACATGGGCAATACCTGCTGCCGATTCGATGATCACTTCGAAACTGATCGGCTTGGTGCGGCCCTTTGCGGTTTCAATTGCTGTCACCAATGCATCAACGGCATAAACATCTGCCGCGCAACCCACCTTGGGGATCATGATCTGATCAATCCGGTCACCGGCCTGTTCCATCAGGTCAACAACGTCGCGATACCACCAACCAGTGTCCAGACCGTTGATCCGCACGGACAAGTATTTGTTGCCCCAGTCGATTGTATTTATGGCCTCAATCGTGTTGGCGCGCGCCGCATCTTTGTCTGTCGGAGCTACCGAATCTTCGAGATCGATGTTAATCACATCCGCCGCCGAAGCCGCCATTTTCTCAAAAAGCTTGGTGTTTGAACCGGGGCCAAAAAGTTGGCAACGGTTTGGACGTTCAGGTGCCTGCGGCTGAAGACGGAAGCTCATGTCATGCGATCCCTTGAGTAATGAAGTTGCGTATTTTCATGGGCTATCGATATGAAATTACGCGAACCTGAGCAAGGTTATTTTGCACTTGCAGCATTTTACCGTGACGCTCGACGCATTCCCTGCAAACTAACATCTGTACAAGATAGCCCGGATACGACTGCCATGTCGGAAACAGAAGCGTCAACAAGATGATTTTCTGAGACGCCTTAAGTTATGAGTACAACCCATTTGTTCAAACCGATCACAATCGGCAAGATCGCGTTGAACCACCGCATGGTTCTGGCGCCGATGACCCGCATTCGCGCGGATGAGGCGACGCTCGCTCCGACCGACCTAACGACGCTCTACTACGCACAACGCGCCAGCCAAGGCGGGCTGTTGATTACAGAGGCGGTTCACATCTCGCCCGAGGCCACGCCGGTCTGGTCAATCTATCCGCGCGTGGCAGACGTGGGTGGCCATGTGCCCGGCATTTGGACGAAAGCGCAGGTACAGGCGTGGAAAACCGTCGTTGATGGGGTTCATGCCCGAGGCGGGCGCATTTTCTGCCAGCTTTTGCATACAGGCCGGGTGGCGCAGCCAGAGATAGGCAAGCACCCTTTGGTGGCTGGAACCGATGCGCCCCTGCCGCCGGTGTCATCCTCTGCGACAGAAATCAAATCTAGCACCGAAGAAGGCAATCAATACAATTGGGATCAGGGGGCCACTCCCCCACGGGCTTTGCCGGAAAGTGAAATCCAGCGTGTCATTCAAGACTATGCACATGCAGCCCGCAACGCGATAGAGGCCGGATTTGATGGAATTGAATTACACGCCGCGCATGGCTATCTGGTTGAGCAGTTTTTGAACAACGGCGTTAACCAACGCACTGACTGCTACGGTGGTTCCATCGAAAACCGCTGCCGTCTGTTGTTTGAGATCATTCAGACACTGACCGATGTGATGGGCCGTGATCGGGTAGGTGTGCGTCTGTCTCCAACTCATATAGATCCCAATACCGGCCAATCTAAACAGGTCTATTTTGGCGTCCGAGATAGCGACCCAGACGCACTCTATTCTGCTGCGGTCGTGGGATTAAATGACTATCCACTGGCCTACCTCATGCTGACCGAGCCGCGCGTCGGCGGGCTGAACGACAAAGCCGAAGAAGAACGCGCGTACCAGCACCCCTTATCCAACCGACCCTACCGAGACCTGTACAAGGGTACATTGATAGGGGCTGGCGGCTTCACCCCCACAACGGCGGCACAGGCAGTTCAAGACGGCGCATATGATCTGATCGCCTTTGGCCGCTGGTTTCTTGCCAATCCCGATCTGCCCGATCGTATCCGGCAAAACACACCACTTAATATCTATGAGCGCACAACCTTTTACGGTGCCGGCGCTGAAGGCTACACCGATTATCCAACCATCTCACAGCCGCGGGGCCGGTTTCAGCAGATGAACCAGACCCAGATCGGCGCAACCCTCGCAACCCGAAAAAAGAGAACACCATGAAGCGTGCATTATTTGAAAACTGGGCCCTGTTTCTGGGCATGCTGATGTTGATGGTGGCCAACGGTCTGTTGGTCACATTGCTAACCATCCGGGGCAATGATCTTGGGTTCAGTGAATTCACCATTTCCTTGATGCAGGCTTGCTATCCGCTGGGCGCTTTGCTGGGCACAATCATTGCACCGCTTTGGGTCGAAAAGGTCGGTCATATCAGGGTGTTTTCCGCGCTGGCCTCCATGGTCTCCGTCTCGGCCATTGTTCACTTGCTCACCAGCGATCCGATCAGCTGGAGCTTGATGCGCTTTTTTGCAGGCTTCTGCTTTCCCGGCCTCTATGTGGTGACGGAAAGCTGGTTGAATGCCAAATCGGAAAACCGGATCCGGGCACAAGTGCTGTCAATTTATTTCATCATCCAGCTTGCGGGCCCAGCCCTTGGCACCGCGATGGTGGGCCTGCCTGACCCCAGTGGCAGCCTGCTCTTTGGGATTGTCTCAATCTTAATCTCTATGGCGATTGTGCCGTTGCTTTTGTCCAACAACAAAGCCCCCGAATATTCCGCACCAGAACGCATGTCCGTCGGCAAACTTTATAAAGTGTCCCCCATGGCTGTGACCGGTATCGTACTAATGAGCGCGGGTGTTTCGGCGTGGTTTATTGCCTTACCTCTATATGGTCTGCAAAACGGTTTCAGTGATGCGCGGGCTTCTGGCGCACTGGTGATCGCGATGATCGCAGCAGCCGTTGTTCAATATCCGTTAGGATGGATCTCGGACAACACTGACCGGCGTTATGTGGTGATCGCTTTGGGCGGCATCTCAGCCATCGCAGCCCTTTGGATGGTGGTGGACACATCGCCCTCCCATATCGTCTTTGGTTTCGCGATCATAGCAGCCTCAACCCTCCCGGTTTATTCGATCCTTGCAGCGCACGCGAACGATCAACTGAGCGCGGGGCAAATTGTGCCGGCGAGTGGTACGATGGTCTTTTTGCTGCAATTGGGTCAGGTTTTTGGCATGTTGCTTGGCCCCAATGCCACGCAAATGGCAGACGGGCGAGGTCTGCAAATTATGATCGCTGTGATCGGCGTAGGTGTCGCTTTGATTGCGATCGCCAGACGTGTCAGTACCGAAGCTCCTGAAGATACAGGTGAGGTGCAACCAACCGGTGTTCTCGGCATGGCCCAACCCGGGATGCTTCAAGCTGAAGCAATGGCCGCGGAGGAAACCGAAACATAAGAAGGATCTTCGAATATATAGGAAAATAATCGGCATATATTCGAACCATTCCAGAATCTCGCGTCAAATCGATAACATATCGCGTGAAATTCTTATGAAAATACCATAGATTCGAATTCTGGGATGGGATATGCGCCATGATTGAAACACCTTATCTGCTTTTCCTGGGCGATGCGCCCGACATGTTGGCTGCCAAAGTGGCTATCGGCATTCGCGACTGGCGCCCAGAAAACGCCCTTGGTCAGATCCGCCTGCCCGGTTGTGGCGCGGATCTGGGCCTAAAGGACATGTCTTTGACAGAAGCACGTGAGGCTGGTGTCAAAACCATCGTCATTGGCGTAGCCAATCGCGGTGGCGTCATCAGCCAAGCATGGAAAGACGTCTTGGTTGAGGCGCTGGAGATGGGCTTCGATCTGGCATCTGGCCTTCACAACCTGCTGCGCGACGAGGGCGATCTGGTTGCAGCTGCGCAGACCTTTGGTGGTACCCTGCACGACGTCCGCGTGCCAACCGTTGGTTATCCGATTGCAAACGGTGTCAAACGCAGCGGCAAGCGCTGTCTCGCTGTTGGCACCGACTGTTCCGTTGGCAAGATGTATACCGCCATGGCGATGGAGCGTGAAATGACCGCACGCGGCATAAAGGCCACTTTCCGTGCAACAGGCCAGACCGGCATCCTTATCACCGGCCACGGTGTGCCACTCGACGCAGTTATTGCCGACTTCATGGCAGGATCCATTGAGTATCTGACCCCCGACAATGATGATGACCACTGGGATATGATCGAAGGTCAGGGCAGCCTGTTTCACGTCTCTTACTCTGGTGTGACCATGGCGTTGATCCACGGCGGCCAACCCGATGCGCTGATCCTCTGCCACGAACCAACGCGCGACCACATGCGCGGCCTGCCGGGATACTCACTTCCTAGCTTGGAAAAACTGCGTGACACCGCGCTGCCCATCGCACAGGTTGCCAACCCTAACTGTCAGGTGGTCGGCATTTCGGTCAACACACAGCATATGTCAGAAGACGATGCGCACAGCTATCTGAGCGAAGTTGAGGCACAAATGGGCCTGCCCGCGACAGACCCGTATCGTTTCGGCTCGACCAAGCTGGTGGACGCGCTGGCCGCAATGTGATCTGACGGCATTTGCCGGGGTGCGCACGCCCTCCGGCAAATGCCACCTGACTATATAAGGACAGCGCATGCAGATTTCTGTCACCCGCGACACATTCAAGCTTGCACAGGTTTTCACCATCAGCCGCGGTTCGCGAACCGAAGCCAAAGTTCTCACCGTTCAGGTCACTGATGGCGCGTACAGTGGGTGGGGCGAATGTGTACCTTACGCTCGTTACAATGAGACACTCGACAGTGTCGAAGCCGAGATTGCAGCTCTGCCCCAAGAAATAACGCGCAACGCTCTTTACGATCTGCTGCCCGCCGGTGCTGCGCGCAATGCAGTTGACTGTGCGCTTTGGGATCTTGAGGCCAAACAAGCCGGTAAGCGTGCATGGGAGATGGCAGAGATCGCCGCCCCCGGCCCAGAAATTACCGCTTATACGCTTTCTCTCGACACACCCGAAAAGATGCAGGCACAGGCCGCTGAAAACGCCTTTCGCCCGCTATTAAAAATCAAGTTGGGTACACCAGATGACATGCCCCGACTTGAGGCGGTGCGCGCAGGTGCGCCCAAATCAACCATCATTGTCGATGCCAACGAAGGGTGGAGCGCCGCTGTCTACGCTGATCTTGCGCCGCATCTAGTACGTTTGGGTGTCGCCTTGGTTGAACAGCCTCTGCCCGCTGGCGAAGACGAGGCGTTAATCGGAATGGAACGACCCGTGCCCGTTTGCGCCGACGAAAGCTGCCATGACCGCCGCAGCCTGCTCAATCTCAAGGGCAAATATGATGTGGTGAACATCAAGCTGGATAAAACCGGCGGCTTGACCGAAGCATTGGAATTGCGCCGTGCGGCTTTGGCCGAAGGCTACAAAGTCATGGTTGGTTGCATGGTTGGCAGCTCTCTGGCCATGGCGCCGGCGACACTGGTGGCCCAAGGCGCGATGATCACAGATCTTGACGGGCCGCTCTTGTTGGCCGAAGACCGAGACAACGCTTTGAAATTTGATGACGCCGGGGTTTATCCACCCCTGCCAGAACTGTGGGGATGACGAAATGCGCACTGTCTATGTAAATGGCGAATACCTGCCCGAAACTGAGGCCAAGATCTCGATCTTTGATCGTGGCTTCCTTATGGCCGATGGCGTTTATGAGGTCACCAGCGTTCTGGGCGGCAAGCTGATCGACTTTGAAGGCCATGCCGTACGCCTGCAACGCTCTCTGGACGAGCTCGACATGCAAGCGGCTTGCAGTAAGGAAGAGTTGCTAGAGATCCATCGTGAACTCGTTCGAATCAACGAGATCGACGAAGGGCTTGTCTACCTGCAGGTCACCCGTGGCAGTGATGGCGATCGTGATTTTGCCTTTCCAGATCCCGCCACAACGAAGCCAACCATTGTTTTATTCACCCAGAACAAACCCGGCCTCGCCGACAACCCTGCCGCAAAGCAGGGTGCCAAGATCATCTCGATCGAAGACATCCGCTGGGGCCGCCGTGACATCAAAACCGTACAGCTGCTTTACCCTTCCATGGGCAAGATGATGGCCAAGGCCGCCGGATGTGATGATGCCTGGATGATCGAAGATGGCTATGTGACCGAGGGCACCTCGAACAACGCCTATTTCATCAAGGACGGTAAAATCGTCACCCGTCCACTGTCCAACAACATCCTACACGGGATCACCCGCAAGGCTGTATTGCGTCTGGCCGCCGAGTCGCAGATGGAGATCGAAGAACGTCTGTTCACCATCGATGAAGCGAAAGAAGCGGACGAGGCCTTTACCACATCCGCCAGTGCTTTTGTCATGCCAGTGGTGGAGATTGACGGCATCGCACTCGGCGATGGCACCCCCGGCCCAGTTGCCCGCCGCCTGCGTGAGATCTATCTCGATGAAAGCCTGAAAACGGCAATCTGATACGCGGACCAAATACACGGATCAAATGAAAACAGCCGCCCCTTTGGGCGGCTGTTTTTTGTCTAAAACTCAGGGGTATGATTAACCCGCCTTCTGAATTTCCACTGAATGTGGGTAAGGGATTGTGACACCGCCCTTGTCGAAGGCTTCTTTCACAGCTTTGGTCATCTCAAACTTGAGCTCCCAATAATCCGCGCCATCACACCACAAGCGCGCCGTCAGATCGACCGAGCTGTCGCCCAAATTGGTGACACGCACCCATGGTTCTGGACCTGTAAGAACACGTGCATCTTTGCCAGCCACATCCAGAATGATTTGCATCGCCTTTTCGGCGTCATCGCCATAATCAATGCCAAATGTCAGGTCTAGACGGCGTGTCGCATGATGCGAGTAGTTGGAAATCGTTGCGCCCCAAGCCTGACCATTAGGAATGATGATCTGTACGTTATCAACCGTAACCAGTTCGGTCACAAACAGATTGATATCCACCACGGTTCCGGCCGTCCCGCCAATATCAACATATTGGTCGATCTTGTATGGGCGGAACAGGATCAGCATGAAGCCCGATGCCAGATCGCTCAATGTGCCCTGCAGGGCAAGACCAATTGCCAATGTCGCAGCGCTCAGCATGGCAACAATGCTTGTGGTCTGAATTCCAAACACGGCCAAAACAGCGGCAAGAACCATCAGCAGGATCACCCATTTGATGATGCTGGCGACGAAATTACCCAGTGTTTTGTCGATATTTTCGTTCTTCTGGATACGGCGGCGGACCATACCGCTGATCATACCAGCCAAGCTCCAACCGACCACGAGGATCAATAGCGCTTTGCCAACATTGACAACTAGCGGCAAGAAGCTCCCCAGACTTTCGATTATCCCTTCCATTTCGATCTCTCCGATTCGAATACGCGGTGCGGTCGGCACCCTTGATGTTCAACGCACCGAAGGCTTTTCAAAGCTTCGGAGCGCATTCAAAAGCTCTATACGAAATTATATCGCCGTTGCGCCAGCCGATTTCCCTGTTCGGTGTGGGGGAAAATGAAACACCTTCGCCCCCCCCTTTCCGGATCAGAAGATAAAGTCTGTTGTATCGAGCTGTGCGAGGGTCGTGTTTTGGAGGAGGATGGAGGTGTCATCGCCAGTGTTGATCAACACATTGCGGCCCTCTTGGCTGGCTGCGTCGTGGACCCCGCCAATGCCGCTTAGCGCGCTCACACCGCTCAGGTCGATTTTTTCCAGCGCACTGCTCGCAGCAAAATCCGTTACCACATCATGGCCATGCCCGTCGGCAAACACAAAGGTATCCGCGCCGCTCGATCCGATCAACGTATCATCACCAGCGCCACCATTCAGCGTGTCGTTGCCAGCATCACCTCTGAACCAGTCGTCGCCGCCTGCGCCGGTCATGCTGTCGTTGCCCGCACCGCCGTACAGCCAGTCAACATCGTCACCGCCGATCAGCGTGTCATCGCCGTCTCCAGCATACAGCCGACCGTGGCCCGCACCGCCATCAAGGTGGTCATCGCCATCGCCACCATACAGCCGATCATAGCCCACACCGCCCGAGATCGTGTCGTTGCCCGCTTCGCCGGTGAACCAGTCGTCGCCGCCTGCGCCGGTCATGCTGTCGTGGCCTGCGCCACCGTACAGCCAGTCAACATCGTCACCGCCGATCAGCGTGTCATCGCCGTCTCCGGCATACAGCCGGCCGTGACCCGCACCGCCATCAAGGTGGTCATCGCCATCGCCACCATACAGCCGGTCATAACCCGCACCGCCCGAGATCGTGTCGTTGCCCGCTTCGCCGGTAAACCAATCGTCGCCGCCTGCCCCGGTCATGCTGTCGTGGCCTGCGCCACCGTACAGCCAGTCAACATCGTCACCGCCGATCAGCGTGTCATCGCCGTCTCCGGCATACAGCCGGCCGTGACCCGCACCGCCATCAAGGTGGTCATCGCCATCGCCACCATACAGCCGGTCATAGCCTGCACCGCCCGAGATCGTGTCGTTGCCCGCTTCGCCGGTAAACCAGTCATCGCCGCCTGCCCCGGTCATGCTGTCGTTGCCCGCACCACCGTACAGCCAGTCAACATCGTCACCGCCGATCAGCGTGTCATCGCCGTCTCCGGCATACAGCCGACCGTGGCCCGCACCGCCATCAAGGTGGTCATCGCCATCGCCACCATACAGCCGATCATAACCCGCACCGCCCGAGATTGTGTCGTTGCCCGCTTCACCGGTAAACCAATCGTCGCCGCCTGCCCCGGTCATGCTGTCGTGGCCTGCGCCACCGTACAGCCAGTCAACATCGTCACCGCCGATCAGCGTGTCATCGCCGTCTCCGGCATACAGCCGACCGTGGCCCGCACCGCCATCAAGGTGGTCATCGCCATCGCCACCATACAGCCGGTCATAACCCGCACCGCCCGAGATCGTGTCGTTGCCATCATCGCCGGTGAACCAGTCGTCGCCGCCTGCCCCGGTCATGCTGTCGTGGCCTGCACCGCCGTACAGCCAGTCAACATCGTCACCGCCGATCAGCGTGTCATTGCCATCTGCGCCATGCAACTGGCCGTGACCTGCGCCGCCATCAAGGTGGTCATTACCCCCACCACCATACAACTTATCCTGACCAAGACCGCCCAGCAACGTGTCGTAACCTGCTTCACCGTACAGGCTATCATGACCCGCCAAACCAGAGATAAAATCAGCTGAATCGGCACCCAAAATCCGCTCACTCCTATCGGTGCCCGTCATGCTGGTAATCTGTGCTGTAGGATTCAAAACGGCTCCACTGACGCGGTCAGTAGAGATAAAGTTACTCTGCGTTAGATCACTTGAATTCAAACGGTCTGAGCCAATGCCACGCAGTTCAAAATGTTCCTGCGCGTACCTCAACTCGACCCCCCAGTCCCGCTGGAGCATCACAAGCGCTGCATAACTCCAATGCACGCCAAGCCCCGTCAAATCAATGAGATCATGAGCGGGGTCAAAGTCATCAATCTGATCCACCTCACCATCTGCTGTAAAAATAAATGCATCAGCACCGGCCCCACCGATCAGTGTATCCGCCCCGCCACCGTCAAGGATGATGTCATCACCATTGCCCCCCTCAATCCGTTCTGCGCCCCCCAGTCCAGACAATATATCATCACCATTTCCGCCAAGTAGAACACCGCCAGACCCGGCCGCCATGCGGATAGTTTCGACCAGGGACAGCGCCACCTGAAATGCCACAAGGTAAGGGGCGGACTCTGTCGAAACCCATATATTTAAGGTGCTGTTATGTAGTGTCATCTCTACATTGCTGATCCCATGCAACGGGACCTCAGCCGTGCCTGCAAAGCTCTCGAGATGGTGCAAGCGACCATCAGGCAAAACCGTCAACAGGCTCAGGCCGTTATCATTGCCAGCAACCAAAACAAAATTTTGCCCATTCATCTGCAACACCTCGATGAATTTGGCATCATCAAAGCGGGTTTCTCGATTATCCAGGATGTGATCCACCACCTGAAGCTGCCCATCGGGCAGCAACCTCAACACGGTCAAAGACCCACTGCCAGACGCAGCCACAACAACATAAGTGTGGCCTGCAACCTGAACACCTGCAATCGCCTCAATTGTAGTGACAGTAAACAGATCGGTATCCGGCACGAGGTAATCCACGTGATCCAAGCTACCATCTGGATTTTTGCGAAATACCCCTATGGTTTCTTCTGTCAACCAGCTTGCAATGGCATAGTCCGTCCCGCCAACGCGTAAAGAAAGCAAGTCAGAAACCCGATCCTTTTGCAGATTTGATGCAATGGGAAGCGCCGTAGCTATCAGGTTTCCTGCAGCATCAAATTCCAGCTGCACCAATCCCCCGGTGCGCAGCGCCCCGATCGCAACATCAGACGCACCGCTGTCAAAAATCTCCAACTCCATCAGATTGTACGGGTCTTCACCACTAAGCCCACGCGCAGTGAATTGCGTACCACCATCAAAAAGCGACCTGATCTGAGCCCCATTCATCCCGATCAGCAAAAGTTCACCCCCTGATGGACCAGAGCGATGAATTAGGTCAACCTGTTCTAGTTGCAGCCAGCTAAGCTCAAGATCCAGATGGTCAAAATATGTTGCGATCCCCGTCACAGGATCTATCTGATAGCGCACCAACTGTCCGCCACCGCGGGTTGTCGTGATGAGCATTTTACCTGTTGAACTATCCAGCACACTCAGATCTGTGATGCCGATTAACCCAGCCTCTTCCGCCCCGGGTACATGCCCAACCACAGTTATCTCTGTGCGCGGCACATCGGCCTCCTTCTGCTCATCTATTTGATTGAAAGACGCTGACAGATTGACGTGAACAAAAGATGAACAATTTAACTCTAAATCATTCAAATTTTTCCCTATTGCACAGCGCCACCACGGCACACCGAACGCAATGCACGTCGTTTCTTAACCATTCGGAAACAGGGTCATGTCAGCCCGTCACAAAAGGTCGTTCACAATGTCACAATCATCTCCAGCGCTCTCCTTGCCGTATATTCAACCGTCGCAATCACAAAAGCATGTCACGCATAACGAAGCTCTGCGCATTCTGGACGCGGTGACGCAGCTGAGTGTTCTAGGATATGAAAACAGCGCCCCGCCCGCCTCGCCAGCGCAGGGCGAACGCCACATTGTGGCCGATAGCGGCAGCAGCGGTTGGGCCGGTCATGGTGGTGACATTGCTGTCTTTGGCGCTGCTGGTTGGGATTTTTTCACCCCATCAAATGGCTGGCGTGCCGATGTGATCGCCACAGGGGCACAGCTGCGTTTCGATGGCACTACCTGGGCACTTGTAGAGGCGCCCACACAAAACTTATCCGGGGTTGGCATCGCCACAACATCTGATGCGACAAACCGGCTGGCCGTCGCGTCCGAGGCCACGCTTCTGACCCATGACGGTCACGGTCACCAACTCAAAATCAACAAAGCAAGTGCAACCGACACAAACAGCCTGCTGTTCCAGACAGGTTGGTCTGGCAGGGCCGAGATGGGCACAACCGGATCAGATGATTTTGCCATTAAAGCCAGTGCCGATGGCAGCACGTTTCGAACAGCACTGTCAGTTCAAGCTGGCACCGCCGCCCTGCACACACCGCAAGGGCAAATCTATTTTGATGACATGTTCATCACCAATGATACCGTTCATTCGTTTGATATTCCGTGGTCAGATCCGGCACGCATGCTGCTCTGGCTGGGCATAGATTTACCCGGACACAGCTATCTTTTTTCCATGACTGGCGCACTGACTGGGGCGTCTAATTTTATGGCCATGTTCGTGAACCCCGCCAGCACCCTGAACTTTCAAACCGGGGCCCTGACAGGCACCACAGGCCCAGCCGCTGCCATCAACCTTGCCATCGAAACAGGAGGGGCCACCCCCCGCATGCATATCGAAAACAGGCTTGGTACGGATCAGACATTTACCCTGTCAACGTTGGGCAAATAGTACTCTGCTATCGCCGCAGCGACGCTTATCCCTTGGCGCCTTGCCCACGGGAATAGACATCTTCGTAGCGGATGATGTCATCTTCGCCCAGATAGCTACCTGTCTGAACCTCGATCAACTCCATCGGAACTTTGCCGGGGTTTTCCATCCGGTGTACGGCCCCCAACGGGATAAAGACCGACTGGTTTTCTGTGATCAGCTTGACCTCATCATCAATGGTCACACGGGCCGTGCCCGAGACCACTATCCAATGCTCAGCCCGGTGAACATGACTTTGCAAGCTCAGCGCCGCACCGGGGTTGACCACGATACGTTTGACCTGAAACCGCTCGCCCAAGGTCAGCGTTTCAAAAAAGCCCCATGGCCGGTGATCCTTCGGGAACGTATCAGCTTGCACCACGTTTTCTGCACGCAGAGTCTTCACAACCTTGCCCACATCCGGCACTCGCGAACGATCGGCGACCAGCACTGCATCAGGCATAGCGATGGCGACAATATTATCCAGTCCCAAACCAACCAGCTGTTGTGCATCCGACTCTGAGCGCAACAGCGTGTTGGAACACTCCACCGCCGTCACCGGCCCGGATGTTGCCAGACCATTTTCATCGGCATTACCGTGCTGGCGCACCGCTTCCCAGCCGCCCAGGTCAGACCAGTCGCCGTCGTGGATCACCACCGATAGATTGTCGACTTTCTCCATGATCGCATAGTCGATGGAAATCTCTTCAGCATCGCCCCAAGGCTCTGGCGCCAGCCGCAAAAACCCCAAATCGGCCTGCGCCTCATCTACAGCTTTGCGCACATGTACCAGCATCTCGGGCTGATGCGCTTCAAAGGCTTCAATCAGCGTTTTCGCGGAATACAGGAAAATCCCTGAATTCCACATGAAATTGCCAGCGGCAAGCATCTCGGTCGCGCGCGCCTCATCCGGCTTTTCGACAAACCGCGTCAGCGGGTGCACGGGTGCATCATCTGCCATTTCGCCCAATTCCAGATATCCATAACCGGTTTCTGGACGATCCGGCGCGATGCCAAAGGTTACGATCCGTCCCTGTGCCGCCGCTTCGGCACCACGAGCCACAGTCTGGCGAAACACGTCTGTCTGTTCAATATAGTGATCTGATGGCGCGGCAAGCATCAACCCGTCAGGATTACCTTTTGCCACCACCAACGCCGCCGCCAGCAGGGCCGGTGCGGTATTGCGGGCATCCGGCTCGATCAAGATCGCACCCGGGTCAATCCCTTCCGATGCCAGTTGCTGCGTCACGATAAAACGGAAATCAGAATTGGTCACCACCACAGGTGCATTGTACCCTGTCCCATGGCAACGTTGGGCTGATTGCTGAAACAGGCTGCCATCCCCGACCATCGGCACAAACTGCTTTGGGTAGCTGCGGCGCGACAGAGGCCAAAGCCGGGTTCCAGACCCGCCACACAGAATTACCGGAGTGATTGCTTGAACCATGACCTTACCCAATCTGACTTACCTTCAATGATCCGGGCGTTCCCGGCCAACTGCTTCAGTTCACTAATAAGCTGCATTCTTCACTATAAAAAGTGCAATTCTATGACACCTTTCATACCATTTTCAGGCACTTGTGTCCGCCCCTTCAAAATCAGGCATCCTTAGCTCGCGGTTTTGACCTCTGACACGACCTTGTCCAGTACCTTGTCCATTAACACCGGATCAAGCGCCTCGGCCATCACCCGGATCAATGGCTCAGTTCCGGATTTACGGATCAACAGCCGGCCCTCACTGCCCAGCGCCTTTTCGCCATCCGCAATCGCCCGTTGCACAGCGTCCGCAGCCAAAGGGTCCTGCCCTGCTTCATAGCGCACGTTGATTAGTTTTTGCGGCACCGGTTCGAATACCCGCGCCAGCTCGCTGGCTTTTTTATCAGTTTCAACCATGCAGGCCAGAAATTGTAACGCCCCGATCAAGCCGTCACCGGTTGTCGAATGATCGCTCATCACGATATGGCCAGATTGCTCTCCACCCAGATTGAAACCGCCTGAGCGCATTTCCTCAACCACATAACGATCACCCACTGAGGTACGCTTGAGATCAATACCTTTGGCATTCAGGTGTCGCTCCAAGCCAAGGTTCGACATTACCGTTGCCACCAACGTATCCCCCGCCAATCGGCCATCTTGTGCCCAGCGTGTCGCGATCAGCCCCATGATCTGATCGCCATCGGCGACCTGACCGTTTTCATCCACGATCACAACCCGATCAGCATCGCCATCAAGGCAGATTCCAATATCAGCACGCGATTCCAATACCTTCTGCGCCGCCGCCTCAGGATGAGTAGAACCACACTCCAGATTGATATTATAGCCATTTGGCTCGACCCCGATTGGGATCACCTCGGCCCCCAGCTCCCATAAAACAGCTGGTGCCGTCCGGTAAGCTGCGCCATTGGCGCAATCCAGCACGATCCGCAGCCCATCCAAACGTTTGCGATTGGGAAAGGTTGTTTTAGCATATTCCACATAACGACCCCGAGCATCCTCAAAACGGCGGGCGCGGCCAATGTTCTCGGGCATAGCGAGACGCGGCCCTTCATCAAGAATGGCCTGAATGCCGGCTTCGGCTTCATCGCTAAGCTTATACCCATCGGGGCCGAAAAACTTGATCCCATTGTCTTGCGCCGGATTGTGGCTGGCGGAGATCATCACACCGACGTCCGCGCGCAAACCATGGGTCAAATAACCCACCGCCGGGGTCGGCACCGGCCCCAGCAAAAATACGTTCATCCCTGTTGAGGTAAACCCGGCTGTCAGCGCGTATTCAATCATATAACCTGACAGGCGGGTATCTTTGCCAATAACAACCCGGTGTTCATGCTGATCACGACGAAAATACCGGCCAGCCGCAGCACCCAGCTTTAGCGCCATTTCTGCGGTCATCGGCCAGCGGTTTGCCTGACCGCGTACACCATCCGTGCCAAAAAGATTGTCGGCCATGAATGCGCATCCTTAAAATAACTTAGTCGGAGTTCCTGTTGCTCTTCCAATAACCGCCCTAGCTGCATTTGTACAATCCCTTGCACCCCCACGCGCCGCAATTGTGTTGTGACTGCAAGGGCGCGATGGGCAAAAATGGCGCAGTGACTTGTTGACGCCTCAGCTTGAGCGAGGCAATAGAAGAGGTGTTATAAGGTTAAAGGTATTATTGGCATGAAAATTGCGATGATCGGCACTGGCTATGTTGGCCTTGTTTCCGGGGTTTGCTTTTCAGATTTCGGGCATGATGTAATCTGCGTTGATAAAAACGCCGACAAGATTGAACAACTTCAGGCAGGTGTCGTTCCCATCTACGAGCCTGGTCTCGATGCCCTGATGCAAAAGAACGTTGATGCAGGCCGTCTGTCCTTTACCACTGATCTGACCAGCGCGGTCCAAGACGCCGAGGCCGTCTTTATTGCTGTCGGCACACCGACACGCCGTGGCGATGGCCACGCCGATCTGACTTACGTCATGGCAGCCGCCGAAGAGATTGCAAAAACAGCCAATGATTATCTGGTGATCGTGACCAAATCCACCGTTCCTGTTGGCACCAACCGACAAGTCAAACACGTGGTGAAAAAGGCCAATCCTGATCTAGATTTCGATGTCGCCTCGAACCCCGAATTCCTGCGCGAAGGCGCCGCAATCGAAGACTTCATGAAACCCGACCGCGTGGTTGTTGGCGTCCAGTCCGAGCGCGCAGCAGAGGTCATGGCCGACATCTACCGCCCGCTTTACCTGCGTGACTTTCCTATTATCACCACTGATCTGGAATCGGCTGAAATGATCAAATACGCGGCAAACGCCTTTCTGGCGACCAAGATCACATTCATCAACGAGATCGCCGCTTTGTGTGAACGCACCGGTGCGGATGTAAAACAGGTTTCGCATGGTATCGGTCTAGATGGGCGTATCGGCAACAAGTTCCTGCACGCAGGACCCGGCTATGGCGGCAGCTGCTTTCCGAAAGACACTAAGGCCCTCGCCCGGATCGGCCAAGACCATGGCTTGCCGATGCAAATCACTGAAAAAGTGATCACCGTGAACGAGGAAATGAAACGCCGGATGATCGACAAGCTGCTTGATCTGTGTGGTGGCTCATTCAATGGCAAAACCATCGGTGTACTGGGCGTAACCTTTAAGCCGAACACCGATGACATGCGTGACGCCCCGTCCCTGACCATCGTACCAGCCTTGGTCGGAGGCGGTGCCAAAGTGCGCGTCTGCGACCCTCAGGGCAAACACGAGGGCGAGGCCCTGTTGCCCGGTGTCAGCTGGTCTGAGGATGCCTATAAATGCGTTCACAACGCTGACCTGATGGTTATCTTGACCGAATGGAATGAATTCCGCGCACTGGACCTAAAACGCATCGCCCGCAAAATGGCGGCCCCGCGTATGGCCGACCTGCGCAATATCTATTCGCCGACAGATGCAAAACGCGCAGGATTTGACGCGTACGACAGCGTCGGGCGTACCGGGTACAACAAGGCCGCAGAGCCAATCAAGGACTAAGATCTAACGCTATGTTTTATGCGCTTGTAATTATGCCTGCGTTCACGGCGGTAAAAATTACATCTGGTCATACGAAGCGAAGCAACTTTTAGAAAATCAGTTGCTTCGTTCCCATCATCGTAAACTCTTTTACCGCTGCAAAATCAATCGTTCGGGTAGCCGAATACATCATTTGAATTGGCGGACTGACCTGTCTGTACTTCTTCGACATCCCAATGCTCTACGATCAGGCCTTCATCGTTAAAACGGAAAATATCCATATATCCAGTATCCAAATCCCCATCTGCATCCAATTTGGTTTGCTTGGAATGCACAAGAACGAAGTCACCCATTGCAATGGTTTTCGCGATATCCGTTTTCAACCGAACATCATTATCCGAGAGCTCTTTGAGATATCCCAAAAAAGGTGCGCGCCCGTCGGGCACATACGGATTGTGCTGAATATATGTCTCGGCAGAAACGAAATTTTCAACCGCCGAGGTGTCTGACGGATTGTCAAAGGTCTTCAATACCGCAATCGCGCGTTCCCGGTTCTGCTCACTGTCTTGCGAGGAGTAGATATCCGCCGCGGGCCCCTGGAACATGGTATTTGCATTTGCTGCGTCACCGGGAACCTGTTGGTAATGATCCCAGTGCTCTACCAATTGCCCATTTTCTGCGCGCCAGATGTCGACATAAACATATTGCTCACCGCCGCTGGTGGTCCAGACTGAATGGATGGCCACATAGGGGCCTTCGGCAATAGTGCGGTAAAGGTCAACTTGAACGTCCGGATCTGCCGTCAGTTCTCCTGCGACAGCTTTGATCAGCGCGACAGGGCCATCACCATAAGCCGTTGCGTGCTGGGTATAAACATCGCCGATGTATTTGTTGAAGTTGTTGAGGTTACGATAAACCAGAACATCTTCGTAAAATCCCTCTGCCAGCTTGATAGAGGTCTGGGTCTCGGCGTCGATCGTGCGCATATCTGCAAGTGCAGGGATAGAAAGAACAAGCAATATACCGGTTGCAGCAGCTTGTAGTGTATTTTTGACAGACATTTGGAGGTCTCCTGTGATGTGTCTGCCCGCTACTTATTCTCCGCTATTGATTAATAATACAGAAGTATTACTCATAACAATCATGAACAATATCGATGAGTTATCATTGGACGGCCGTTTGTTGACCATGTTTGTCATGGTCTATGAGACCGGATCTGTCACCGCAGCCGCCTTGGCGATGAACGTCACCCAATCTACGATCAGCCATGGCCTGAACCGTTTGCGTGCCATCACCAAGGACGACCTGTTCGTCCCAATGGGGCGCGGCATAACCCCAACTGAGAAAGCCTCCGCCTTGGCGCAAGATGCCCGGCGTATTTTGCAAGACATGGAACGGTTTTCCCAGTCCGGGACCTATGACCCCACCACGGACGCGCGCCCGTTCACGATTGCCGCGACCGATTATGAGATCGAGATCATCGTCAAACCTTTCATTGACCAACTGCGCACCAAAGCACCCAACGTCCAAATCCGGGTGCGACGAGCGCTGGATGACAAAGATTGGGCCGACCTTCTTCGTTCCGGGAAGGTTGATCTTGTGCTGGCACCCGAACTGAAATCAATGGAAACCGATATCAAGCAGCGCCGGATTTTGGCAAGCGATACCGACGTTTGCTTTTATGATCCGGCAAAACGGAGCGCACCAAACAGCTTGGAGAAATACTGCGATGCCTCGCATGTGATTATGTCCCCAGGTGAAATTCATAAAACACCCGTGGATCAGATCTTAGCCAAACACGGAGTTCAAAGGCACATCGCTGTCAGCCTGCCCAGCTTTGCAACAGTCGCGACCATTCTGAAAAATACCGACTTAGTCACCCTGATGCCCTTGCGCCTGAAAGATACCGTTTTTGCCGGATTTGCGTCCTGCACGCCGCCGTTTGAGGTTCCATCATATACCATCTCTTGCGTTTGGCACATGCGTGTTGATGCCTCTGCCCGGCACAAATGGATGCGTGCACAAATCTAGAAGTATGATCGCTAGACAGCCGCTATCTCGTGCCGGTGGCCGTTCAATAGAGGGCCAGAGCGTGACTTTAACCCACGTACCGGCACAAAATCGCGCGGAAATCGTTGACATTGGTCAAGGTTGGTCCTGGCACCACCTGATCCCCAAGATCGCCAAAGAACCCGTGCGCATCGTTGTTTTGCAATGCAGCAGCCGCATCGCGACCACACTCAGCTGCTTTCGCCAAAGTATCTGGCGCGATGATGGCACCGGCGACTTCTGCCGCTCCATCAACACCATCGGTGTCACAGGCAATCGCATCAATGCCCTCGGCCCCCTCAAGCGCCAAAGCCAGCGCCAGCGAATATTCCGCATTAGGCCCGCCCACGCCGTTACCAGTGCGTGTCACAGTCAATTCGCCTCCGGACAACAACACTACAGGCGCGTCACCTTCGGATAGACCCGCTTGCACTTCGCGGGCCAGTGCCGCATGGGCACACGCAACATCGCGGGCTTCACCCTCAAGCGCATCCCCCAGAAGACGTGTCTCGATGCCGGCACTCTGTGCCAACTCAGCCGCTGCAGCCAGAGATTGCGACGGAGCCGCGTAAATCACATTTTCCACGCCTGCCAATCTCGGGTCATTCGGGCGCACCGGGTCAACGCCTGATACCAAATAGTCCGCAATAGATTGCGCCGGGGTAACTCCCCAGGTTTTCAACGTCTCAATGGCCTTTTCAGCATCACCTTCATGACCCACAGTGGGCCCACTGGCGATATCCGACGGGTTGTCCCCGGGAACATCCGAGATCATCAGCGCCAGCATCTTGGCTGGATGCACACGCGCAGCCAAATTGCCACCTTTAACGGCCGAGATCTGCTTGCGAATGCCGTTGATATCGCCAATCGGAGCCCCAGAGGCCAACAACGCCTGCGTCAGTGCTTGTTTTTCTTCCAATGTGATATTGCCAGCCGGCGCGCTCAGCAGGGCCGAACCGCCGCCGGAAATCAACGCCAACACAAAATCATCTTCGCCCAGACCATCGACCAGCTCCAGCATCCGTTTTGTCGCCGCCTCGCCTGCGGCATCCGGTACCGGGTGTGCTGCCTCAACAATCTCGATGCCTTCGCACGGGCGCGCATATCCATAACGCGTGATCACCAAACCATCACATGGGCCGTATTCGACTTCGACCGCCTCAGCCATCCGAGCCGAAGCTTTGCCCGCGCCGATCACCACCAGACGTCCTGCAGGGCGCGGAGGTAAAGCCTCTTTTAAACTTTGCATCGGATCGGCGACTTCGACCGCACGATCAAACAAGTTGCGCAAAAAGGATGCGGGGTCGGTCATGGCAGGTCTCCGATTCAAAACGTCCTGCTTTTTGACGCAGAACATCCATACATATCAAGCAGAACCAGAAATACAGGATTTATCAGGCTAGGTAACGCGACAAAAAGACATCAACAACGCCTTTCACAACCCGCTCAATCTCGGCCTCGGTCGGTTCGTCGGCGAGACCACATAATTTGCGTACAAACAGATCTGATTTGCACAGCTCGGCGAACTGGCTCGTCGCAAGTTCCATATCGTCAATCTTCAGGATTCCCTTTTCGACATAGGGCGTAAACACCTGCGACATCCGCGACCGTAGCAAGGCCGGACCCGAGTCGTAAAACCGTTGCCCTAACTCGGGAAAACGATAGGATTCCGACACGCAAATTCGGAAGACCTGCATGCCAAATTCCGACAGAAAGAACCGCACCACTCGACTAGCGGCTTCGTGCAAGACGATCTCAATCGGAGCACCAACACCGATCACCTCGATGGCCTCTTCCGCTTGGCGCTTGCACTCCAAGCGAGACACTTCAGAAAACAACAACCGCTTATCAGGAAAATAACTGTATAAGGTCGCTTTCGACACTCCCGCCTCGCGGGCGATTTCATCGACACTGGCCCCCTCAAATCCGTCACGCATAAACACCTTGCGCGCGCCCTCGAGGACTTGATCAAACTTGCGACCTTTTTTGATTTCTGCGGCCATTGCCGTCATGCTTGCCCCCCAATTCGGTTCGGCCAGTTTAAGCGCCGCCCCTATGAATGCGCAAGCATAACTGCAATTTAGCTCAATTTCCCCTCCGTCAATTGCCCAAAATTCAACGTTCTGTTTGCGTAGTATCTCGGGTGACAGGCTCTGGTGTGGTCTCTGGATAGGTGATCGTCGGAAACAAACTCCCTGTATTGAAACTCAAAGCCTGCATTGGCGTCATCACGACACCCAAGGCAAGGATTACGGCAGTAAAGGTTCTGGTCATCGTTCGCTCCGATTCTAAACAGATTAGTTTAGTATATTTAAACTAATTAGTTCAGTTATCAAGTGAATTTAGAAAATGAGTTCACTTTACAGAATTTATCGCTTGCGTATTTTCTATTCGCGCATAATTTAGAATCATTCTAAAAAGGATACTCCAATGATTCCCGGTCATTTTCACCGCCGCCGCTTCGCGGACCTCAGCGAACAAGAGGTGCTTGCCCTTGCCATATCATCGGAAGAGGACGACGCCCGCATCTATCGCAGTTATGCAGAAAAGCTGCGCGCGGACTATCCCGACACCGCCAAGGTTTTTGACGACATGGCACTTGAAGAAGACAGCCACCGTCAAGCCCTGATCGACCAACATGATACCCGGTTCGGCCCGGTCATCCCGCTGATCCGACGCGAACATATCGCCGGGTTCCACGCTCGCCGCCCGGTCTGGCTGATTGAAAACCTTGGGCTTGATCGCATCCGGCAAGAGGCCGCGATGATGGAACGCGATGCCGAGCAATTTTACCTCAAGGCCGCTGGTCAGAGCACCGACGCAGCCACCCGCAAACTGCTGGGCGATCTGGCCGCCGCCGAAGCCGGGCACCAGACCCGCGCCGGTGACCTGACCGAAAGTCACCTCAACCACGACGCTCAGGCCCAGGAGGCCGAAACCGCCAATCGCAAATTCATCCTGACTTGGGTCCAGCCGGGGCTAGCCGGGCTGATGGACGGCTCTGTCTCAACCCTCGCACCGATCTTTGCCACCGCCTTTGCCACACAAGACACCTGGACCACCTTCCTCGTGGGCCTCGCCGCTTCGGTCGGCGCCGGCATCTCCATGGGCTTTACCGAGGCCGCCAGCGATGACGGTGAATTGTCCGGTCGCGGCAGCCCGGTCAAACGCGGTTTCGCCAGTGGCATAATGACCACTGTAGGTGGCTTGGGTCACGCCCTGCCCTATCTGATCACCGATTTCTGGACAGCGACGATCATCGCAATTATCGTAGTGTTTATTGAACTGTGGGCCATTGCATGGATCCAAAACCGGTTCATGCAAACCCCATTTTTCCGTGCCGCAATGCAGGTGGTATTGGGCGGCGCATTGGTCTTTGCCACTGGTGTAATTATCGGTAGCGGTTAAAGTGGGGCCATGAACAAGGTCATCACAGGTCCGGATGGGCAAAACCGTTGTGCCTGGTGCGGAGACGTGCCGGAATTTTTGCCCTATCATGACAATGAATGGGGCTATCCAGTGGGCGATGACACCCGTCTGTTTGAAAAGCTGTGTCTGGAAAGCTTCCAGTCCGGCCTTAGCTGGCGCACCATTCTGAACAAACGCGAAAACTTCCGCGCCGCCTTTGCCGGGTTTGATTACCGTGCGATCATGAAGTTCACCGACGCGGATCGCGAACGCCTGCTGAATGATCCCGGTATCGTGCGCAACCGCCTCAAGATTGACGCCACCATCAACAACGCCCACCGCATGGCCGAAATGATCGAGGTCGAGGGATCACTAGCCGCCTTCATCTGGCGCTACGAGCCGCCAGTCGAAGAGTTAGGCGAGCCACAAACCGCCTCGACCTCTCCAACCTCGGTTGCGCTGTCAAAAGAGCTGAAAAAACGCGGCTGGAAATTCCTCGGCCCGACTACAATCTTTGCCTTCATGCAAGCCATGGGACTAATAAACGACCATGCGATCAGCTGCGTGATGCGCAAAAAAGCCCACAAAGCCCGCGCTGCATTTGCGCCCCCAAGTAAATGAAAAACCCCGCCCTTCTTGGAAGCACCACGGCAAAATCTGTACAACTCTTACATGAGGCTCAAGGACCGCTCTGAGCCTTCTTTTGACATGTCGTTGTGAATAGTAGACGCTCAATTCAACAAGATGCAGGGCGACACCTAAATGCTATTAGATATAAATCTACCACTGATCCTCATCGCAGCTTTTGTAGCGGGTGCAAGCCCTGGCCCAGCAACTCTCGCCATTGCTGGTACTTCTATGGCTTCAGGCAGAGTATCGGGTTTGTCGTTGGCATCAGGCATATCTGCCGGCTCGCTGATATGGGCAATTTCAGCAGCATTTGGCCTAGGCGCGATCATGCTTGCAAATGCATGGGTATTCGAAGTGTTACGATATTTTGGCGCAACCTATTTGATGTATCTCGCCTACAAGGCTGCCCGTTCTGCACTCTCCCCTAAGGAAATCAAGGTTAAGTTGCTGACAGGAAGCAGATCAACGCTGTTTACAAAGGGGCTCTTGCTGCAACTCACAAATCCGAAGGCAATCTTATTTATTGGCTCATTATATTCGCTCGGGGTTCCAGCCGGATCATCGATCCAAGGCCTCGTAATTGTCATTTCTTCTGTTGGCACCCTAGGCTTTGTCATCTTCCATGGGTATGCGATTTTATTTTCCTCAAAGGCCATGACCCTTCTTTACCTACGCCTACGCCGTTGGTTCGAAAGCGCGTTTTCCATAGGATTTGGCGCAGCCAGCTTCAAAATACTTACGGCACGGTTTCAGTCTGAGTAAGGGCGCTTTGTCCCACGTAGCAGCGGGATCATCCAAATCAGGCACGAAATCACCCAAATCACACTTACAATAATCGTCAGTGGATCGCCAAAATTTATCCCCGCAGCGATAAAAACAAGACCAGCAATGATGAAGCCGATGAGGCCAAAAAGCTGGCAGCGTTGCTCAGTCATAACGACTTCTGTCCGGGTGCCGTGTTCCATTATGTCTCTTCAGCATCAGATTAGCTGGCTGATGTGTTTTTGATGAATTCTTAAAATTCCGTTTCCCCATCCGTTCAATATATTCACTATTACATTGGGCTGGAATCTGGCCGGATTCGAATGGATGGCGCTTCATACACCTGCCCGGCTACTTGGCAATTTCCTTTAAAATCCATGTATCGCAGGAAGTTGGACCACTTTTGGGAAAACCCGCCCCCTGTGCTATCCTCGCCCATATTTCAGTTCCAACAATTTAACAGTGACATTTCAACACCAGACCATTTGGGGGGGAACAAAATGACTTATATCGACTGGAAAATCAGCGGGCCCAAGATTGGCGTCTGCAGTTGCGACTATGGCTGCCCGTGCGAATTCAACGGAAAACCATCGCGCGATGTGTGCGAGGGCGGCGAGGCGCATTTGATTGAGGAAGGCTACTTTGGCGATGTCCGTCTGGACGGGCTCATCATCGGCGCCTCTTACCGCTGGCCAGGGCCAGTACACGAGGGCGGCGGCTGGGCTCAAGGGATCATCGACAAACGCGCCACCGATGAACAGGTCGACGCGCTGTTCAAAATCCTTGGCGGCGAAGAACAAGAACCTACAACTGTGTTCAACATTTACGGCTCCACCATGGATGGCGAAGACGACCCGATCTTTGCCGATCTTAAGTTCGAGGCCGATATCGAAGCCCGCACCGGCAAGCTGGTTGTTGATGGCAAGACCATGCTCAACATCACCCCGATCAAAAACCCGGTCACCGGCAAACCACACCGTGCCCGCATTGTCCTACCCGAGGGGTTCGAGTTCCGCGAGGCCGAAATGGGATCAGGCGACGTCACCATCGATGCCGGTCTCAAAATGCAATACGAGAGCGTCTACGGTGTCCTGTGGCACGCGTCTTATGGCCCACATGGTGTGATTGAAAACGCCGCCTGAAATGGCCACCGCCCCAACGCTTGAACGGCTGATCCGGCGCGACCGCGCCATCTTGATTGGCGGTCTCACCCTGATCTGTACACTGGCATGGCTCTGGGTCATCTCCGGCGCGGGAATGGGCATGACCGCACTGGAAATGACCCGCAGTGGCCTCTTCCCACACCTTAACCAACCTCTACGCCCGATGCAGATGACCGCACCATTGGCCACAGAAGGACCCGCACATTTCGTCCTGATGGCTTCGATGTGGTGGATCATGATGATCGCCATGATGCTACCCTCGGCCGCGCCCGCGATGCTGCTCTATGCCCGCACCATGCGCCACGCCCAGCGCAAGGGCCGGATGCAACAGGGGCCAGTGTCCATCGCCGTCTTTCTCAGCGGTTACCTGACCATCTGGCTGATCTTTTCGGTGATAGTCACAGCCGTACAGATGGCGCTGGTTGCCAGCGGGCTGTTGTCGTCGATGATGCTGTGGTCAATGGCTCCATGGTTCAGCGCGCTGATCCTGTTCACCGCTGCGCTATACCAGTTGACCCCGATCAAACAGGCCTGCTTGCAACATTGCCATAGCCCAGCTGAATGGCTCTCGCGCAACTGGCGCAAGGGCACATTAGGCGCGTTTCAGATGGGGGTCATTCACGGCACCTATTGTGTTGGATGCTGCTGGGCCCTTATGCTGCTGCTGTTTGTCGGCGGCGTAATGAACCTGATCTGGATCGCCGCCCTTGCCATGATTGTCCTGATCGAAAAATTGGGCCTATTCGGGCTGAAATCCGGCCGTATTTCCGCAGCACTCCTGGCCTTTTGGGCTATCGCAACCTTGCTGGTCTAGCCACATTTTTCACGAGTTGAACTTTTGATCGAATTTAATTATACGATGTATAAATAATTGGAGACAGATTATGATCACCGGACACATCATGATGGCCATGACCCTTGACGGCTTTGTCGCCCGCAAGGACCATTCACTTGATTGGTTGATGAAACAAAACACCACCGACGAAGACCACGGTTTCACCGCATTCATGGACAGCATCGACGTGTTGGTCATGGGCAGCGGCTCGTTCAAAACCGTGCTGGGCTTTGATGAATGGCCCTACGACAAACCCGTAATTGTCCTAAGCCGCAGCCTAACACAATCCGATATCCCGACGCATCTGCAAGACAAGGTCGAAATCAGCATGCTTGCCCCTACGGCCCTGATGGCTGAACTTGAATCTCGTGGCCACAAACGTGTCTACGTCGATGGCGGCGCGATCATCCAATCTTTCCTAAGTGACGGCCTGATTGAGAGCCTGAAAATCACCACCGTTCCGATTCTGATAGGTGACGGCATTCGCATTTTCAGCACTCTTAATGCCGATATTGATCTCAGACTGGAATCGGTCACGGAATACCCGTCTGGATTGGTAACCAAGCAGTATTCAGTTCAGTGACAAACCCCAAAAACAAACGCGCGGGCCGCCCCTCCAAGACGGCGGATCGGCTGCATAAGACGGATATTCTCAAAGCCGCCTGCTCTATCCTCAATGACAAGGGCGAAGGGGCCCTCACCTTCCGCGCGCTAGCTACCAAGCTGGGCGTCACACCAATGGCTGTTACCTACCACATCGGCACGCGGCATCAGTTGCTTGAGGCACTTATCACCGACGCATTTGCCGGGCTGGTCTCACCTGCCAAAGGGGCCACCCCCGCTTTGCGTTTGCGCGACTTGCTCCTGCGTTATTGTGAGATGGCGCTGAGCCACGCCGCCCTGATCCGCTGCATTCTGCAAACGCCAACGCTGATGTCAGATGACCTGATCCGCTACACCGAACTGGTCCGGATTGAGACGCGTATGCTCAACGATGGTGATCCGCAAGACGTAATGCTCAACCTGCTGATCGATTATACCCACGGCTTCATCTTCTCTGCCATTGCCGCCCCAGCTGACATCGCCCCCGGTCTTGCCATGTACGAACGCAGCCTCGATTGGGCGCTTTCCGCGCCAAAGCCTTGAAACGCAACAAGGCGAGCTATGCTAGCCTTGTGCTTCATACATGAAATCACTTACTCCGCTGGAATAGCCTTCGCCTCATGCCCCAGAGGATGTGGCAGTTTATCCAGCATCTCGGTTGGGCACAGCTGAACGAAGTTACCCAGTTCGGCCTCCCAATGCTGCAAGATATCCTGAGCTTTGCGGCTGCCGGTCTCAGCGGCATGGCGTTCAACCAGCCCCTTCAGCTCATTTTGCCAATGCACATCCTGCACAGGGCAAGCGACCAACGTCTCGTGATTAATCAACGTCGCAGACCGTCCTTCAGGATCATAAAGATAGGCCATACCCCCGGTCATCCCTGCGCCAAAGTTGGCACCGATTGAGCCAAGGATCACAGCAACACCGCCAGTCATGTATTCACAACCGTTGCTGCCACAGCCCTCGATCACCACCTTCGCGCCAGAGTTTCGAACCGCGAACCGTTCACCTGCGCGACCTGCGGCAAACAGATGCCCATCGGTCGCGCCGTACAATACGGTATTGCCGATGATGGTGTTATCTGCGGCCACCAACGGGCTGCTTTGCGGTGGATGCACCACGATGGTGCCGCCAGACAGGCCTTTGCCGACATAGTCGTTGGCATCGCCCGACACTTCGATCTTCAGCCCCGGTGCCGCAAAAGCCCCCAGCGACTGCCCCGCACTACCCGACAACTTCACCGTCAAATGGTCCGGTTGCAACGTGTTGCGCATGCCGAAGTTCCGCACGATATGGCTCGACACTCGCGTGCCCACCGTCCGGTGCGTGTTTTGCACCGCGTAATGCAGCTGCATCTTTTCTCCGTCTTCCAGGAACCGGCTGGCATCGCGCACAATTTCAGCGTCCAGCGTATCAGGCACTTCGGTCCGCGGACGATTGCGGTCATATGCCGCCTCGCCCACACCACCCACGGTGATCAACATCGGGTTAAGATCCAGATCATCCAGATGCGCCGAGCCACGCGAAACCTGCGTCAGCAGATCCGCCCGTCCAATCACCTCATCCAATGATCGCGCGCCAATGCTGGCCAGAATTTCCCGCACTTCCTGCGCATAGAAGGTGATCAAGTTCACAACCTTCTCCGCGTTGCCAGTAAACTTGCCACGCAGCGCCTCATCTTGTGTACAGACCCCAACCGGACAGGTGTTGCTCTGACACTGGCGCACCATAATGCAGCCCATCGCAATCAGCGCGGCAGTACCGATACCATATTCCTCAGCCCCCATCATCGCCGCCATCACGATATCGCGCCCAGTACGCAAGCCACCATCGGTGCGCAGGGTAATGCGCTCACGCAGGTTGTTCATGCTCAGCACCTGATGCGCCTCAGTCAGGCCCATCTCCCACGGCAATCCGGCATATTTGATCGACGTTGCCGGGCTGGCCCCGGTACCGCCATTATGACCCGAGACCAGAATAACATCCGCCTTGGCCTTGGCCACACCAGCGGCAATTGTGCCCACACCCGATTGCGCAACCAGCTTGACCGTCACTTTGACCGTCGGGTTGATCTGCTTGAGATCATAAATCAGCTGCGCCAAATCCTCGATCGAGTAAATATCATGATGTGGCGGCGGTGAAATCAATGTCACGCCCTTGGTCGAATGCCGCAGCCGCGCGATCAGGTCAGTGACCTTCATCCCCGGCAGCTGACCACCCTCACCGGGCTTCGCGCCCTGCGCCACCTTGATCTCCAGCTCTTCACACTGGTTCAGGTATTCCGCAGTCACCCCAAACCGGCCTGAGGCCACCTGCTTGATCTTTGCAGACGGATTATCCCCATTGGCCTCCGGCACAAAATGCGCCGGATCTTCGCCACCCTCTCCACTGTCCGAGCGCGCCCCAATCCGGTTCATCGCCACGTTCAGCGTCTTATGCGCCTCCGGGCTCAATGCCCCCAGCGACATGCCCGGCGTCACGAACCGTTTTCGGATCGCTGTCACGCTTTCGACCTCTTCCAGTGCAATCGCCTCTCCCATCGGTTTGATCGCCATCAGGTCACGAATGTGAATCGGTGGATTTGACTGCATGGTTTTCGAATACCGCTGCCACAGGGCATAGCTGGCATTGTTACACGCCATCTGCAGCATGTGCATGTTGGTCGCCGCCCAGGCATGGGTTTCACCCGACTTGCGCGCTTTGTAGAACCCGCCAATGGGCAAAATATCCTGCCCGGCGCCAAAGGCCCGTGCGTGCACTTCTTCCAACTTCGTCTGAATGCCCGAAACGCCAATGCCACTGATCCGGCTGGTTAACCCGGGGAAGTATTCTGCACACATCGCCCGGCTCAGACCGACCGCCTCAAAGTTCATTCCACCACGATAAGAGGACACGACCGAGATCCCCATCTTGGCCATGATCTTCAACAGACCCTGATCAATCGCGTTGCGATAGCGCGCAATGTTCTCGGTCAAACTGCCATCCAGCAGGCCCCGCTCCAGACGGTCAGCGATAGAATCCTCGGCCAGATAGGCGTTCACAACGGTTGCACCCGCACCGATCAGCACGGCAAAATAATGTGGGTCGATACATTCCGCCGACCGCACATTCAACGAACAGAAGGTTCGCAATCCCTTGCGTGTCAGATGGCTATGTACGGCAGAGGTCGCCAAAATCATCGACATGCCGATCTTGTCTGCATCCAGATGTTGATCGGTCAAAACAATATGTCCGGCACCAGAGCGTACCGCATCTTCGGCTTCGGCCCGGATCCGCTCTAACCCCGCCTGCAAGGCCCCCGAACCGCTGACAAAGGTACAATCAATCTCGGCCACATCAGCGTTGAAATGGCTTTGCAGCTCGGCCCATTGGGCATTGCCCAGAAACGGGCTTTCCAGCACGATAATCTCGGTCTGCGCGCCGCTTTCATCCAGCACGTTTTTGAGGTTCCCGAACCGCGTCTTCAGGCTCATCACCCGATATTCGCGCAGGCTATCAATCGGCGGGTTCGTCACCTGACTGAAATTCTGACGGAAGAAATGGCTCAATGGCCGGTACTGCGCTGACAAGACCGCGGACGGTGTATCATCGCCCATACTGGCCAGTGTTTCTTTGCCGTCTTCAGCCATTGGCGCCAGAATTTGTTCCAGCTCTTCAATGGTATAACCCGCCGCATTCTGCCGTTGGCGCAATTCGGCCCCGGTAAAAATTGGCTTCTCAGTGACGCCCGCAAGTTCCTGCTCCAGATCGTTGATCCGGTTGACCCATTCATCAAATGGCAAGGCTTGCGACAGCTTATCCTTGATCTCATTATCGCGGTACATGACGCCCTTTTTCATGTCCACGGCCAGCATCTGCCCGGGTCCAAGCGCGCCTTTTTCAATAACCGACGCTTCATCAATTGGCACCATCCCGGCCTCAGACCCGGCAATCACCAGACCATCACCGGTCAAAACATAACGCATTGGGCGCAACCCGTTTCGGTCAAGCCCCGCGCAAACCCAACGTCCATCGGTCATCGCCAATGCCGCTGGCCCATCCCATGGTTCCATCACCGAATTGCAATATGAATACATATCGCGCCACGCCTGCGGCAGTTCCTCGGCCTGCTTGGACCAGCTTTCCGGCACCAGCATGGTTTTCGCCATAGGGGCCGACCGGCCCGCACGCACCAGCACCTCAAACACCGCATCCAAAGCAGCCGAGTCTGATGACCCTCCTGCAATGATCGGTTTGATATCTTCGGCCATCTCTCCGAATGAATTGCTTGCCATGCGGATCTCATGGCTTTTCATCCAGTTCATGTTGCCCTTAAGCGTGTTGATCTCACCGTTATGGGCCAACATGCGGAACGGCTGCGCCAGCCACCACTGCGGGAAAGTATTGGTCGAATAACGTTGGTGATAAATCGCAAAGCTAGAGATGAACCGCTCGTCCATCAGATCGGGGTAAAAGACTGCCACCTCTTCCGCCAGCATCATGCCCTTGTAGATGATCGACCGGCACGACAGCGACGCAATATAAAGTCCGTTGATGTTGGCCTCGGTCACTGCTTTTTCGATCCGGCGACGGATCACATAAAGTTCGCGCTCGAAATCGTCTTCATCGATGTCTTTTGCGTTGGAAATCAGGATCTGTTCAATCTCGGGCCGGGTGGCGTTGGCCTTTTCCCCCAGACACGTCACATCCACCGGCACATGCCGCCAGCCATAGATTGTGTGCCCCATACGCAGCACTTCGGTTTCCACGATTGTCCGGCACGCCTCCTGCGCACCAAAATCGGTCCGTGGCAAAAACACTTGTCCAACAGCAACCAACTGATCCTGTCGTGGCTCGTGGCCCGTGCGGCGGATCTGGTCATAAATAAACGGCACCGGGATCTGCACGTGGATGCCCGCGCCATCGCCAGTTTTGCCATCGGCATCCACCGCGCCGCGGTGCCAGATCGCTTTGAGCGCATCAATCCCGGCCTCAACCACGCGGCGCGAGGGTTGCCCATCAACCGAGACCACCAAACCAACACCACAAGAGGAGTGCTCCTCCTCCTCGGCGTACATGCCATTCTCGGCCAGCCACTTACGTTTGGCCTCTTCTTTGGCCGCCCAGTTAAGATCCAGTTTCTTCATTGGTCTTTACCCTTCCTTTACTCGGTGGGTCAGGGCCTTTGCCCTAATCTCGCTTTTTCGCCCGCATCTAGCATTCCAACTGCAATTCCTGCGCAGCAATGGAACCAGACCGATTTGTGTACATAACGTGCGTACATCCTGTACAGGCTGTACGCATTTTATTCGGCCGCGACGGCCTGTTTACTGTTCAGGTAATCCAGAATGGCCTCAGCTGAATCGCGGCCGTCTTTGATGGCCCAAACCACCAAGGATGCCCCGCGCACGATATCGCCCACGGCAAACACACCGTCCATTGAGGTCTGCCCAGTGGTGAACTGCGCTTTGACGGTGCCCCAATCGGTCACCTCCAATTCGCCTTCATTCCAAAGGCTTGGCAGATCTTCCGGCTCAAATCCCAGCGCTTTGATTACCAGATCCGCAGGTTCATCAATCTCGGCCCCGTCAATCGGCTCAGGGCTGCGTCGGCCGCTAGCATCCGGTGTTCCAAGGCGCATTTGTTGCACTTTTACGGAATTCACCGGGTCACCCGAGAACGCCAATGGCGCGCTAAGCCACTGAAATTCAACACCTTCCTCTTCTGCATTTTGCGTCTCACGCTGGCTGCCCGGCATGTTCTCCCGGTCACGGCGATACAGGCATTTGACCGAAGTCGCCCCTTGCCGGATCGCCGTTCGAACACAGTCCATCGCCGTATCACCACCACCGATCACGACAACACGTTTGCCCTCGGCGTTCAGCTCACCGCTTTCAAATTCGGGCACCGTATCCTCAAAGTTCAGCTTGTTACTGGCGGTCAGATAATCAATCGCCCGCACAATCCCCTGCGCCCCGGACCCCGGACCCTGCAGATCGCGTGATTTATAAACGCCGGTCGCAATCAGTAACGCACTGTGTTTGCTACGCAATTCCTCGAATGTGATGTCCGTCCCGACATCGCAATTCATTACAAACGCGACACCCGCCTGCGCCAGTTGCTCTACCCGGCGCAGCACCACGTCTTTCTCAAGCTTAAAGCCCGGAATACCATAGGTCAGCAAGCCACCTGCGCGGTCGTGCCGATCATATACGGTCACTTGCACACCCGCGCGCCGCAACACATCCGCTGCTGCCAAGCCGCCCGGTCCTGCACCAATAATACCAACGGATTCAACACGTTCGTGCTGCGGTACAATCGGTTTCACCCAACCGTTTTCCCAAGCGGTATCCGTCAAATACTTCTCGACCGAACCAATAGTAACTGTACCATGACCCGATTGTTCGATCACGCAGTTCCCTTCACACAACCGGTCCTGCGGACAGATGCGACCGCATATTTCCGGAAAGGTGTTGGTCATCTGGCTGGTTTGATACGCCTCTTCCAGGCGCCCCTCGGCCGTCAGGCGCAGCCAGTCAGGGATATTGTTTTGAAGCGGGCAATGGGTCTGACAGTAGGGCACACCGCATTGACTACACCGACTGGCCTGCTCTTTGGCCTTTGCGTCGGCGTATTCCGCATAAATTTCATGGAAATCCTGATTCCGCTCCTCCGCCATGCGCTTTTGCGGCATGTCACGATCCACGGATACAAATTTTAACATCGGTTGCTTTGCCACAGCATGGCCTCCGGTTTCTCTGGTGTCAGAGCCTGTTTAGCGAATGCTTTGTAGAAAATAAAGTCATAAAAGTTTACCTATTATTAAAATACCTCCACCACACCGAGCGTATCGGAAACAAATTTTCAACATTTTAGGTCCGAGTCGGATTTAAATACGATCTTCCCAAGAAAACTCAATGGGTTATAGCTGTACCCCTAAGTTCAACGGAACCCACGCATGCCAATACTTCACCTGATCCTTATTGCCGCCATTCAGGGGCTGACAGAATTTTTGCCAGTATCGTCCTCAGGGCACCTGATTCTTTTACCCGCGCTGACCGGACTTGCAGATCAAGGTCAGGTGATTGATGTCGCGGTGCACCTTGGCACCCTTTTCGCCGTCATTCTCTATTTCTGGTCCGATGTCAGAGCCGCAATTCTGGGGCTCCCGCAATTGATGATGGGCCGGATCGACACTCAAGGGGCTAAACTCGCGCTCTTGCTGCTTGTCAGCTCGATTCCGGTTGTCGCACTGGGCCTGATCCTGCACATGACTGGACTCGATGAGATGATGCGGTCAATCAAAGTGATTGGTTGGGCCATGCTGGTGTTTGGTGTGCTGCTGTATTGGTCAGACCAGATCGGTGAAACCCATCAAAGCCAAAAGGACTGGAGCGTACAAGACGCAATGATCCTGGGCGTCTGGCAATCCATCGCACTGATCCCCGGCACATCTCGCTCCGGCATTACCATCACCGGCGCGCGTTTTCTGGGCTATGCACGGCGCGATGCGGCCAAACTATCAATGCTGATGTCGATCCCAACGATCATCGCCAGCGGAGCATACTTGGGCAGTGAGGTGATCATAACCGCCAACACCGCCCTGATCCGCGATGGCGCAATTGCTGCCTTCTTTGCCTTTTGGGCGGCATTGATCGCGCTCAGCTTGATGATGCGATTACTCAACAGCATCAGCTTCACACCCTATGTGATTTACCGGATCATACTGGGCATCGCCCTGTTGGTGATCGCCTATACCTAAATCAGCCGCCCAACTTGCCAGCGGATTCTTTGATCGCCTCGTATTGCCCGGCGGGGCGAAAACGCCATAAGTAATCTGGCAGAACAGCAGCCATCGCCACGGGCTTAATACCCAGCTCCTCAAAGCCGAGTGCGTCTTGCGCCACAACGTTGTCACGTCGCAGGCTTTTCACCTGATCACGGGTGATCTGAGCCGGCACGATGCCCAAAGACAAGGTTTGCGTCAACTCCATCACGCCGCCCAGAATGCCCGCAATCCAGAACGGAATATTCGCAATGAGACGACGGCGCCGAATGACATCCAACATCTGCTGCATCAATTCGCGGAAACTTTGCACGTCGGGCCCACCCAGTTCGTACACTCCTGCCCCAGCTTGGCCTTCAGCACCGAGCGCGGCAGCGGCAGCGACATCATCAACATACACCGGCTGGAATTTTGTATCTCCGCCCACCACTGGCAACACAGGACCCCAGCGTGTCATTCCGGCGAACCGATTGAAGAAGCCATCCTCGGTTCCAAAAACAACAGACGGGCGCAAAATCACAGCAGAAGGAAAATGCCCAAGAATTGCCGCCTCACCCAGCGCCTTGGATTGGCAATACTGGCTATCCGATTCCTCATCAGCACCAATCGCTGAAATATGCACAAGCTGACTAACACCATTTGCTGCAGCCCAACGTGCGATTCGCTCAGGACCTTGATGCTGAACAGCATCGAAATTATTGCGGCCCTTGCGGTCAAATGTGCCAACGCAGTTGATCACCGCATCCGCCCCCAGCATGGCGGCACGCACACTGTCTTCATCACGGATATTGCACAGGACCGGCTCGACCTGCCCAACAACACCACATGTTTTGACATGCATCGCCTCGTTCGGGCGCCGCACAGCCACGCGAACCCGCCAACCAGCCTTGGCCATCCGGCGCGCGATATAGCGCCCGACAAAACCCGACCCGCCGTAAATGGTGACAAGTTTCGACATCGGTGGCCCCCTCAACTCTGGCAATCTTCTGGTTTCTTCCTACCCTTCCCTGCCGCATTGAACAAGACAGCACAAAGATTGTGACAAAATGCCGAAATCGTCGTTGACACCATGACAGGTCAGGTCTAAATGCCTGCTTCACGACACCGGCCCAGGTGGCGGAATGGTAGACGCGCTAGCTTCAGGTGCTAGTGTCCGTATGGACGTGGAGGTTCGAGTCCTCTCCTGGGCACCATTCTCTCCACAAGTAAGGAGAGAACGATTGGCAAATTTTCTATACAAAAACGACCTGCCAGATGACCTTGACTTGGGTCCTGTTGTGGCGATCGATTGTGAAACTATGGGTTTGAACCCTCATCGTGACCGCCTGTGCGTGGTGCAAATGTCAGGTGGGGACGGGAATGCCCACATGGTACAGGTTGAGCTGGGCCAGACTAAAGCCCCCAATCTCTGCGCTATGCTGGAAAACCCGAATGTGCTGAAGCTGTTTCATTTTGGCCGGTTTGACATTGCGGCGCTTTACAATGCCTTTGGTGCCCTGACCGCCCCAGTTTACTGCACGAAAATCGCCAGCAAACTGGTTCGAACCTATACGGACCGTCACGGATTGAAGAACTTGCTGCAGGAATTGCTAGGTATCGACATCTCAAAACAGCAGCAATCATCGGACTGGGGCGCGCCAGAGCTGACAGCGGCGCAACTGGATTATGCCGCCTCGGATGTTTTGTACCTGCACAAACTACGCGACACCCTCAATACCAACCTGACGCGCGAAGGGCGCATGGGGTTGGCGCAATCGTGTTTCGATTTTCTACCAACACGCGCTCAACTGGACCTTGCAGGTTGGCCAGAGCAAGATATCTTTGCACATTAGATATGGCACAAAAGAACAACTTTCACTCGCAGCTCGTGGCTTGGATGAAAATCATCCTGCCACTGATCGCGCTTGGCCTGTTGTCTACTGTGTTTCTACTCTCGGAAAAAATTGACCCAACCAAAGCCATTCCCTTTTCCAAGATTGACCTTGAAAAACGCGCTCAGGATCTGGGGGCGACCAATCCATCATTTTCAGGCCTTATGAACGAGGGGCATGAAATGGCGGTTCAGGCCGTAACCGCCCTGCCCGACAAAAACGATGCGCAGAAAATATTTGCCGACACCGTCACCGCACAAATCGTCCTGACCTCAGGTGAGGTCATAGATATCGTTTCGGATACAGCTGATCTGCATCAGGCAAACGATACAGCCGCGCTGATGGGGAACGTGAATATCACAACCGCAGACGGTTATCGCGTTGTAACCGATTGGCTGAACACCAGAACCGATACGCTCTATGCCGACACTCCCGGTACGGTAACCAGCACCGGCCCTTTGGGTGATCTTGAGGCTGGGCGCATGATTTTAACCTCGGATCCGATCACCGGTGACGCACATTTACATTTCACCGACGGCGTGACGGTGGTATACCAGCCGCAAAGCAGTAAGGAATAAGTGACGTGTTCAGGCATCTGCAAACCATCTTGGCAGGACTAGTGATTTTAACAGCAGGTGCGGCATGGGCGCAAAGCGGCCAGATCGCCTTTGGATCCGAGCCGCATGACAACAGCCAACCCGTTGAAGTGACCTCTGACAATCTGGATGTTGACCAGACCGAAGGAACAGCTGTTTTCACCGGGGACGTGGTCGTCATTCAGGGAGAGATGCGCCTGTCTGCGCCGCGTGTTCTGGTCGTCTACACCGAAGACCGTACAGGTATCGAACGGCTTGAAGCCACAGGCGGTAATGTCATCTTGGTCAATGGCCCAGATGTGGCCGAAGGCGAGCGCGCTGATTATGATGTTCAGACCGGGCTGATGGACATGCAAGGTAATGTCATCTTGGTGCAAGAAAGCGGCAACACCGTAACTGGTGACAAGTTGCATGTCGACACCGCCGCCGGAACAGCCCGAATGAACGGACGTGTAAAAACGATTCTTCTGCCCTCCGAAGAGGGGAATTGAGATGACGCAGCCTGATCTGCAAGTTGCTCATACCAACGAGGGTCTAATCGTCGAAAACCTTCGCAAAAGCTATCGCAAGCGCGTGGTTATTCGCAGCGTATCGCTTAGCCTGCAGCAAGGGGAAGTTGTCGCGCTTTTGGGGCCGAACGGATCCGGAAAAACGACAACATTCTATGCTATTGCAGGCCTAGTGAACCCAGAAGGCGGCCATGTCTTGATTGACGGAGAAGACGTCACAAACCTGCCGATGTACCGCCGCGCCAAGATGGGAATCGGCTACCTTCCGCAGGAGATGTCAATTTTCCGCGGCATGTCGGTTGAGGATAATATCACCGCAATTTTGGATATCTCGGTTAGAGACCGGCACAAACGCCGCGAGCGGCTGGAAGAATTGTTGTCGGAGTTTTCTGTCGAACACCTGCGCCGCGCTCCAGCCCTTGCCCTGTCAGGCGGAGAACGCAGGCGGGTTGAAATTGCGCGCTGCCTGGCGGCAAATCCTCGCTATCTTTTGTTAGATGAACCATTTGCCGGTGTAGATCCGATCTCTGTCGGGGATATCCGCCATCTGGTCGCCGATCTAAAAAAGCGTGGCATTGGCGTATTGATCACCGATCACAATGTCCGTGAAACACTGGAAATAGTTGATCGCGCTTATATTTTGCATGACGGTCAAGTACTAATGTCTGGCAGTCCTGACGAAGTTGTCGAAAACGAAAATGTACGCCGGGTCTACCTGGGTGACAATTTCCGCATCTCTTGATTGCACCTGCAAATACAAAAATCCGATCACGTTCCATTAAATCGCATTGACATCCGATGCAGAAAGCGCCTCAATTGGGCTATGACATTGAGGCTTTTGCATGCTGTTATGGTTACGATCCCGTCTTCATGGGACCGCTTCCCGCAAGCAAAGCGAATGTTTCCCTTGAATCAATACTAAGACCAGCCACGCTGTTTTTGCGCGTGGTCGATCTGTATTGGTTCTAACAATGAAGGAGAAAAAATGCGCTATCAAATCAGTGGAAAACAGATCGATATCGGTGACGCACTGCAAGTCCATGTGAAGCAGGAACTTGGTTCCATCGTTCAGAAGTATGCCGAACGCCCGACCGACGCACATGTGATTTTCTCCAAAAGCGCCAGCGAATTTGTCTGTGAAACCATTGTTCACCTGTCAACCGGGCTAACAACACAGGCCAAAGCCCACGCGCATGACATCTATGCAGCATTTGATAAATGCTGTGATAAAATGGAGAAGCAGCTTAGACGCTACAAACGTCGCTTGAAGGACCACCATCGTGATCGCGAAGAACCCGTTGCACATTACGGCGCTTCCTCTTATATCCTCGCTTCTGAAAGCGAAGGACAAGAAACAGAGCCTGACAGCCTGAAGCCGATCATCGTCGCAGAGATGGAAACCAAAATCCCATCCCTATCCGTCGGCGAAGCGGTGATGCAGATGGAGCTGGCCGGAGCCCCGGTTCTAATTTTTCGCAACGAAGGAAAAGATGGGCTGAACGTCGTGTATCGCCGAGAAGACGGCAATATAGGATGGATCGACCCATAAGAGCAGTGGACGGCTTAGCGCCGTTCTGTCGGAGCGACGCACACTATGGATATAGAAACGATCCTGAAACCCGAAGCTGTTCGGGTTCTATCTTCGGCTTCCAGTAAGAAGCGCTTGCTGCATGAGCTCGGGGGCATCGCCGATAGCGTATATGGCGTGCCCCAATCAACAGCAATAGACGCGCTGTTAGAGCGAGAAAGCCTTGGGCCAACTGGAGTTGGCAAAGGTGTTGCGCTGCCGCACGCTCGACTACACGGCCTTGATCATGTTGTTGGCGCATTGGTCTTGTTGGAAAAGCCGATCGATTTTGATGCGGTTGACCGCCAACCTGTTGATCTGGCATTCGCGCTGTATGCGCCGCACAATGCTGGTGTTGAGCACCTCAAGGCTCTTGCCCTGATTTCTCGCACTCTGCGCAATGGTGCTGTGTGTGCTAAACTGCGAGCCAATCTGGATCCGGCGACCCTGTACACAATCATCACCGAAGCACAGACCGCACAGGCTGCCTAAACTCACTTCCAGCGATCAAATCCAAACATCACGTAGTCCCGCTGGTAAATTGTATTGACCAGCGACTCAATTTCGGCGTCATAGATCGCAGCTAGACCATAAGGTGTATCCGGCTCGCTTCGGGATACAAAAGCCTGACGCCCATAACCAAGAGCCTCTGACAAAGCAGGAAGTTCGGTTTCCAGCTCATCTTCCCGATAAACCTTATCCGGAAAGGCAAAGTTGGACATACCCTGCAACACAGCATTCTGCGTCGCCCAATGCGGATCGACCCTAATATTAGTTTGCCCAGACAAATTCGCCTTGAGAAATTCAAGAAATGCCTTGAATGCTGCTCTGTGGCCATCGAGATGATAGTCATCATGCGGAATTCTGCCCGGGATTGGCAGTTTGTAAAAATTGCGCAACTTTTTTCTAATCTCACTGAACGCGCCAGGCTGAACTGAGAGGATCTTTGAGCAAAATACAGCATGCGCCCGTGCAACAGGGTGTCGCAAGACTGTAAAGCTTCGATGACCGACATGCGCCGTCTTCCACTGGCGAAGCTGCTTTTGGTTCATCCCTGTTGGCAGAGCATCAGGATCAGCCCCATCCAACGCCGCCAGCCAATGGCGCACTTGTTTCTCGACCCCGGACCGCACAGGCATATATAACAACGGAGCATTAACTCCGGTGATGAACGATGGCACAGCAGGTCCGCGCCGTGGTTCAAAATTTGGTATTCGGCTCAAACCAAAATAGTCCAGCTTGCTTAAAGCTTGCTTCATCTCGTCGTAATTCGCGACTTTTTCACGCAACGGGCTAGGATTTTGTTTTTTGAGCGATCCATCAAATTTTTCCAAACGATCCGGCACCCCCAAAAACTGCGCCAGCCCATTGATAACGTCCAGATCCTGCAAATCTTCATAAGAGAGATAAAACGCGCTTTGCCCCGTGATCTGAAGACTGTTGAGCAACCGTTGCTGAAAAGTCTGTATCAGGCCCAGATACTGTTCAAACTCCGCAACTTCGAATGCTGCTAGTTCATCTTTGCGTCGTTTGACATTCGTTAGCTTCCATTGCCCAGTTGCCCGCGCAATTTTGAGTGACACATAACTGTCTAACGGATTACGGGTCAGAACAATTTTGGCACAACGCGGATCATCAAGGCACTGCTCCAAAACCCTTGGATCGTGGTCATTGAAAAACCGAAACCCGGCCAGAACCCCAGGCTGATTTTTCATCACATCCAATAATTTCTTGGGCGCCTTATCGCGTTCATTCAAGGTCATCCCCAGTAGATCATCGCGCTTTGGATAGCCGATGAAATGTGGGTTGAACGCCTCGCCATGACATTCAATCTCTGCCAGAGAATTTAGGTGACTTTCGAGCAGGTTTGATCCCGTTCGCATTTCTGCAAAAACTACGAAATAATCATACTTACCGGACATGTGCGTTATTGTACCAAATAGGGCTTAGGTTTCGGTTTGCTGTGGTCAGAAGTGTCATGCACCACTGAAAAGGCCCCCATCAGATAGGGATGCATTCCTTGGTTCCTAAGATTTTGTAGGAACTGTCCAAAGCCAGTCAAATCCACCATTTTGGGCACCTCAGCCAATCCACGGCCGCCCTCATGAGCGACCTCATCAATGATGCCTTGCAAAGGCTCCATCGGTGCCTCAATAAATTCGGCCATACTCCAAATCTTAACCTGCGCCTTGGTCTGTTGAGATTTGAGAATTTTCAAGTGTTTGCTTTCGATCTGTTGCAACCGGGCGGCCTCGCTGCGGATTTCTGCAAAGTTCGCATTGGATTTGAACAACGGCACTGCCCACGCCCCACTAATGACCGTTATGTGTGCATTCTGATCCCTGGCGATATCCCATTCTATATCTTTGATCGTATCGCGTGGGCCAAACTGAAAGCATTGCCGTTCACCCCGCGTATTCCACAACAGATTGGCCAAAAAGGCTCGTGGATTATAGTCTCGCAAAACGGGGCTATCGCTTAACGCGCCGCTCACCACCCGCAAGCCATCTGCAAACTCGGCCCGCTTAGGGGCAAATAAATGGCCATGCACCCGGGCTCCCGTTTGTTTAGCCAGCCAAGGTTCGAAATCCTCAAACAGGTCAGAAAACCCTTCAAATACCGAATATGGCGCACAGGTCAGTCCGTTTTCCCGGCCCTTCACTGGAAACCGGCTTTGCATATACAGGCCCGGTCGGCCATGAACACGACGATCAACTGCCTTGGCAAAAATACGGTCAATTTTTGCCGGGTTCGGCTCCCGCCGACGTGCCCCATTCTCATCCGCACCTAAAAACGCATCGTACAGGCGATTTGCAAATGGCCAAATTTTACGTGCCACGAAACAGTCAGACCGCCGCAATAGCTGCAGATGGTCATCGTAGAAAATATGCGGCTTGCCTTGATAATCAAACTTCGACAGCGTCAGAGAGCGGCTTTCAACCTGTGCAGAGTACAGCCTGACCAGTGTCTGAAAATAGCTTTCATCCGGGATCCACACCCTTCGAAAATACTGGTCATAAATCATACGATCAGGATCCAGCAGGATCGCGGCAAGTGTTTTCCGGGTCAGACACCACCATTGACTCCCCATATGGGGGACAATGCCATTGGGCAATACACGCTTATATCCAGCAAGCCTTTGCAACTGGACATATGTATCGAACAAAAACCGCTGCTTACGCCAAGAAAATGGGAACCGTAAAGTGAAACGCTCTTCATCCAGCCCCCCCATCGTCCAAGGCACATCAGCAGTCGTCACCGATTCAATAAAATCCGTCTGCGGATGCAAAGCCAGATAATCCACCAGCTCCTGCACTGGACGTAACGGCAAACAAGAGCCCGATGCCACGAACACATGATTCACTTGCGAGAAATCATCCAGCATCATCTGCGCTGCATCTTGTGTCGCCGCAACGATGCCCCAGGTTCCCCATTCACACCGGTGCCGTTTTGAAAATTGCACATCTGGCAAGGTTGACAGAGCCAGGACAAAGTCGTCATAGACTTTTCCGGATACGTTCTGATCAACATGAATAACCAAAGGGCAGCCGGCGGTCGACCAGTGTCGCGCGACCTGTTCCGCCCGGTCAAAGGCGGTGTGAACCAACATGATGATACCAACGCCCATGCTGTTTACCGCCCTCTTCTCATGCCCAGTTTCCTTTGGACATCAGGCCCAGAATTTCTAACTGCCGCCAGTTTATATATTTTTCTGACCAATTGCACCAAAGCTCGGGGTTTTCCTGTACTGTTTGGGCGTAGGCTTTATACTCCACACTCGCAGAATAATGCTGCCCCCGCTCCAATTCTTCCTCTGCCTTGAGGGTAAAGGTATCCAGAAATTTCACATGCAACAATGCACCGCTGGCTTTTTCACCGCCCCATTCATCATACGTTCGGTTCAGTCCGCGCGGCAGTAACATATGCGTCGAACTGACGTAAGCGTACCTACGGTCCCATTTAACCAAAGGGATCTTGTTTAAGGCTGGCGCATTTTCAGGCTGATCGTGAAAAAAGACGCGTGCGCGTGGGCCGCCCTGAATCCACAAATTGCCGTATTCGCGATTCTTTGCGATGGTGTAATTCCCGGGGTCGAACCACGGCGCAATCTTGATCGGATCCTGCCCCGCACGATACCGTACATGATCAATTCGGCCTTTGGGATACATATCCAGCAGCATTGTCCCAAAAGAGCGCACCTGCGACACATCAAGCCAATCTGTCAAAGCGCGGATCGGACGGGTATCACAAAACGGGTAGACAAACAGCTCATCGGGATCGACCACAAGCGTCCAATGCCCATGTCCGTATTTCCGTTGCAGCCAGGTCACCCAATCTACCCCATAGCGTGATTTTCGATAACTGGCTGGCGTCGACCATAGCGAAACATCATCTTGCTCAGCCAGATACTCGCGACTGCCGTCCACGCTGCCGTTATCGACAATCAGAAAATGCGCCACGCCGCGATCGCGGTAATATTTGAGAAAATACGGCAGTCGCACATGCTCATCCCGCAACGTCGAAAACAGCAAGATATCGCCTGCTTGGATCTGCTTTGTACGGTTGGCAATCGGTTTGAGATCAAAGTGCTTTCGCCAGGCACGGATCTGAAGCCGCTTGCGTTGTAATCGCATCCGATATGATTGCCCCGCACTCAAATCCTGACCTCGCTCATGTCTGTACCTGTGTCATAGCCTATGTGCTGACATTTAATACATTTTTTTCGCGCTATCATCTTCGTCAAATCCAATTCCCCTTCGACATCAGGCCCAAGGCCTCTAGTTGACGCCAACTGTGGTATCGTGTCGAAGATGGGCACCAAAGATCTGGGTCCTCCATCAGTGCCTCATAATACGCGTCGTACAGATCGCTATTCGCGAAATGCTCTTGGCGGGTTTTCTCTTCGGCTGACTTTTGCACCACAGTATTAAGAAACTTCGTATGCAATAACGCCCCTGAGGTCATTTCACCGCCCTGTTCATCATAAACATGATTCAAACGCCGCGGCAAAAGTGTATGAGCGGAACTGGCATAAGCGAACCGCCAGTGCCATTTGACCAAAGGCACTTTTCCCATGGTTGGCGCATAACGCGGGCGGTCCTCAAAAAAATACCGCGCCCTCACCCCGCCTTGAATCCATAAATTTTTAAGATCTGGTTTCTTTGTAATCATATAATTCCCTGCATCAAACCAGCACAGGTTTGCAAAGGGGTCATCTCCAGCCTCATAGGGAAAACTCGACAATTTCCCCTTGGGATACATATCCAGCATCAAGGCGCCAAAGGACATTCGCCCATGTGCGTCCAACCAACCCACTAATGCGGGCAAGGGTCGCGTATCATAATGGGGGTAAATCAGTATCTCATCCGCATCCACGGTCAGGCACCAATGTCCGTGCGCGTATTTGACTTGCAGATAGGTCAACCAATCCATCCCAAAGCGTGACAAACGATAGCTATGCGATGTGCTCCAGAGCGACACATCGGGCTGCGCCGCCAGTAAGGCCTGCGTGCCGTCCGTACTAGCGTTGTCCACAATGATAAACTGTCGGACACCCAGCTTGCGGTAATGGTCCAGAAAATAAGGTAGGCGCGTTGCCTCGTTGCGCACAGTTGCAAAAAGCAAAATATCATCCGGCGCAACCTGCGCCATCCGGTTAACGACCTCGATCAGCTGACGGCGTTTACGCAACGCGCGAAACAACAGACGACGGCGTTTCCACCGCAATCGGTATGCCAACGCTACTTGCTCCAGCCACGCCATCGGCCTTGCCTGCCCATCGTTCATTTTGCCAGCATTGGCATTATTTTTCGTAATGTCCAGATTGATGCCAGCGCCAGGCATCTGCAACCATGGTTTTCAGGTCGGATCGGTGTGGCATCCACCCAAGCTCGGCCTTGGCCCTCACTGAGCCGGACACCAGCTTGGTACAATCCCCCGGGCGACGCGCACCTTCGACAACAGGAACATCTTTGTTGCTCACCATGTGCGAGTGTCTGATCACATCACGCACGGAAAACCCATGTCCTGTGCCCAAATTAAATACACGGCTACCGTTACCATCTTCTAACCATTGCAGCCCCAGAATATGCCCATCCACCAAATCCATCACATGCACATAATCGCGAATGCATGTGCCATCAGGTGTTTCATAATCCGTGCCATAAATGGTCAAGGCATCACGACGGCCATCTACCGCATCCAAAATCAACGGTATCAAGTGTGTCTCAGGTTGATGAAATTCTCCGACTTCAGCCTCTGGATCAGCTCCAGCCACGTTGAAATAACGGAAAATAACATGCTGCAAGCCGTGGGCCGCTTGAAAATCACCAAGAATATCCTCGACCGCTTTTTTCGATCCGCCATAGGCGTTGATCGGTTGCTGTATGCAATCCTCATCCAACACTACGTTGTCCTGATCGCCGTATGTTGCACAAGTTGACGAGAAGACAAATTTGAGACAGCCGGCAGCTACCGCGGCCTCAATCAAGGTCAGCGATCCCATGACATTGTTGCGCCAATACAACCCGGGCATCTGCATACTTTCGCCCACTTGGCTCAATGCTGCAAAATGCATCACTGCAACGGGTTGATAGGCTACAAAAACCTCGTCTAGCCGGGCGCGATCCAGAAGGTCGCCTTTTTCAAAAGGGCCAAACTTGACGGCATCTTCCCAGCCGGTGCTTAGGTTGTCATAGGTAACAGGTGTATACCCGGCGGCCTTCAGCGCCTTGCAGGCATGTGATCCGATGTATCCGGCGCCCCCGGTAACCAGAATATTTGGCACACCAAACCTCCCGATGATTTATTGCGCCGCTTTCTGGGAGTAGACCGTATCATTTAGGAAATTCAACAGATCATCTCGCAGCTCATCACGGGCAAGTGCAAAGGCCACAGTGGCTTGCAAAAATCCGGCTTTTGATCCGCAGTCGAAACGCTGGCCAGCGAAACGAAACCCGTAAACCTCTTCGCCTTCTTCCTCGCGGGCATCGGCGATGGCATCAGTCAGTTGGATTTCCCCACCGGCACCAGCTTTCTTCTTGTTCAGCTTCTGCAAAATCGTAGGCGTCAGGATATAACGCCCGATCACAGCCAGATTGGATGGTGCCTCGCCTGGGGCCGGTTTTTCAACCATGCCTTTGGTCGATACGATTTGACCCATGTCCTCTTTGATGTCCAGAACACCATAAGATGACGCCTGCTCATCCGGCACTTCCATCGCGGCAACGATATTGCTTTGCGTTTCCTCAAAGGCTTCGACCATCTGCGCCAAACATGGTTTTTCGGCCGCAATCACGTCGTCCGGCAGAATAACGGCAAAAGGCTCGTTCGCGATCAAACGGCGTGCGCACCAAACAGCATGGCCCAACCCCAGAGGTTTATGCTGGCGCATATAGGCCACCTCACCGCTGTCCATGTTGGTGTTTTTGAGAATATCCAGAAGTTCATTCTTACCCTTGCGGCGCAATTCTTGCTCCAGCTGGGGTGCATTGTCGAAGTAATCCTCCAAGGCGCCTTTGCCCCGTGAGGTCACGAAAATAAATTCTTTAATTCCCGCAGCGCGCGCTTCGTCAATCGCGTATTGCACCAACGGGCGATCGACCAAAGTCATGATTTCTTTTGGAACGGATTTGGTAGCGGGCAAGAACCGGGTTCCCATACCTGCAACCGGGAAAATTGCTTTTGTAACCTTGCGGCGCATAGGGCCTCCTGAATTCTTCTGTCCACCAATCACTACACGATGATTCTGGCATTTGCATGTGCGTACGGTGACAAATCAACGTTACCGTACCGTAAATCATTGATCATTGATATGGTGGTATTCCTCACCTTTTCAGGGGGAAATTCAGCACCGTTCAACACATAAATGCTAGTTCATACCCATTTCTGACATCATTTTCTCGATCCGCGGTACATCTTCGGGGTTGTTCAACTCCCAAAATTGCCGATCGCGCGCCTCAACTTCGACACATAGAACTGACCGTCCCTGCTCCAGGAAGCGAAGCTGCTCCAGCCCCTCAAGGCCCTCCAATGGCCCGGTGGGCCATTCGCAATACATCTTCAAGGCATCCGGGCGATATGCATAAACGCCAACGTGGTGAAAAACTGGTGTTTCGTCAGTGTCAGCGTAGCGATCCGGGGTATAGGGGATGACCTCTTTTGAAAAATAAAGCGCCCGACGTTCCTGCGTAAAGACAGCCGTTGTGCCCCCGACACGCCCCTCAGAACGGTCATGCAAAAACCCATTCAGCGCGGCACCGTCACAACGCAATACAGGTGTGGCCACCTCGGCTTGCAGATCGTCCTGCAGACCCTGCACCAGATCCTCGACAAACCAATGCGGCGTCAGCGGCGCATCTCCCTGAAGGTTCACGATAATGTCATACCCGCCGCCCAGCGCATCCAATGCTGCGGAACAGCGTTCTGTGCCATTAGCACAGCTTTCAGGGGTCATGACCACCTCGGCTCCAAATGCCTCACAGGCTTCTTTGATGCGATCGTCATCCGTGGCCACGACCACCCGGTCACAACCCTTGACCTGCTGTGCTGCCTCCCAGGATCTTTGCACAAGGCTTTTGGCCACCCCCGACGCCCCGGTCAGCGCGACAAGAGGCTTACCAGGGTAGCGAGTCGATGCATAACGCGCCGGAATAACGATCAAAACACTCATCAGGCTTCCTTCAATTCGACAGTTGGTGAATAGGCGATGAAAAATGGGTTGGCATATCCATCCTTACCATATTGCAAAGGCGTATGATCATCGAACCGTACCACGTTGCCCCCCGCACCCTGCAAAACGGCGTGACCTGCGGCGGTGTCCCATTCCATAGTCCGCCCAACGCGCGGGTAGAGATCCGCCTCACCCGTTGCAATCAGGCAAAACTTCAGCGACGAACCTGCGCTTTTCATATCAGCCACGGCATATTTTTCGATGTAATCATCGGTTGCCTGATCACGATGTGATTTACTGGCCACGATCGACAATGCAGCATTATCCGGATTGGACACACGGATCGGCGTTGTGTCGCCGATTACATCTTTGGCAAAGGGTCCGGTTTCCTCAACTGCGCTCCCATCCGCCAATGTGTAAAACATCCGTTCTTTGGCCGGAGCGTATACCACCCCGCGTATCGGAATACCGTTCTTCACATAGGCAATATTCACGGTAAAATCGCCACGCCGGTTGACGAATTCCTTGGTGCCATCCAACGGATCAACGATCAGAAAAGTATCAGCTTTTTCGCGATGAGTATCCGCTTGCTCCTCGGTCACCAACACTACGTCAGGAAACTGTTCAATTAAGCCCGCCGAAATCATTGCATCTGCGGCCTCATCGGCCTCAGTCACCGGGCTATCATCTGATTTTGCTTTGACCTCAAAATCATCCGAATTGTAAATTTCCATGATCTTGTCGCCCGCTTCAAGCGCCAGTCGGCGGATCACTGGAATAAGCTTTTCGTAATCCAATTTAGACTCCTTTTGTATCGACCCATGATGCGGATTGGTTATGGTCTCAACTCGCAACCTTATGATACGTTGGTAACCTAACAGCAAGACTTGCGTGGAAAACTCGCTCAAAAGCGAAGAAGGTACATCATGTTTGGAACAAGACGCCCCAGATCAATGCTGCAATCTGCCGCCGATATTGCAGATCTGATCTTTCTTGAGACGTCACACCAACTGCGCTCTGGGCACCGCAATGCGTTTGTCTCGCTTGGGATTAATATAATGCAGGCCATGATCATGCTGGCCGTGTTTTATGTGATGTTTACCGTTCTGGGCGTTAAGGGGGTCAAAATCAGGGGGGACTTCATGTTGTACCTGATGAGCGGCATCATGATATATATGACCCACGTCAAGACAGTCAGTTCAATCTCTAACTCTGCAAGTGTGACCACGGCGATGTTGAAACACGCGCCGATGAAGCCAATTATCATGATTGCCTCAGCGGCGCTGTCAGCACTGTATATACAAGTGCTGTCGATTTTCCTGATTATGTTTGTGTATCACATGCTGGTCACCCCATTTGACATCAATCAGCCTATTATGGCATTTTTGATGCTGCTGCTCGCCTGGTTTTCAGGCATCGGTGTTGGCCTAATATTGCTTGCCATGAACCCATGGTTCCCGGGCTTTGTGAAGATATTTCAGCAACTCTACATACGTGCCAATATGATTGCCTCTGGTAAGATGTTTGTAGCCAATTCACTGCCATCTTCGATGTTGGCGCTGTTTGACTGGAATCCGCTATTCCACATCATCGATCAGTGTCGCGGCTTTGTTTTCATAAATTACTTTCCACGAAACTCTTCACTAGAATATCCCATCATTGTGGGCGTGATCCTGATTGTGTTGGGAATGATGGGCGAATTTTATACTCGGCAGTACGATTCAAACAGCTGGTATGCCAGCCGATGAGGCTACAACAATCGCCAGTTGCCATGAAACGCGGGGATGAGGCGTTGACAACAAAAAGATCAATCGACGACTCGAAGGGTCAAATTCAACCTGCCGCCTTTGTCCAACAGCTGAGAAGATCCAAACCTGATCCGGTCAACGCCATGATAGGTTAACCTCGCATCGCCGCCCATCACGACAACATCGCCAGACTGCAACCAAATCGATTCGGTTGATCCCCCCTTGGTTGAGTTACCAATGCGAAACAACCCATCATCCCCCAGCGAAACCGAAACAACCGGCCAGCTAAAATCAGCCTCGTCCCTATCTTGATGCAGGCCCATGCGGGCCCCTTCACCATAAAAGTTAATCAAGCAGCATTCTGGCAAACGCTCAGATCCAACCAGTTTCCGCCAAATCTGCATCACAGGCTCCGGGATAGGCGGCCACGCCACACCGTTTGGATGCTGGACAGCATAGCGATACCCCGACCGGTCAGAATACCAGCCATATTTACCCGCCGACGTCATCTTGACACTCATCGGCTTACCATAAGGGGTCATCGGAGAAAATGGTGGGGCCTGCGCGGCGACAGCCTTGATAGATGCTAGAATCTCTGCCTGCATTACTGAATCCAAATACCCTTTGAAAATACGAAATTCACGCAATTCAAGCATCGTTTTTTCCATTCTTCCCAAGAACCCCATCATCGTTGATGTATTTCAGCCAAAATTACCCATTCCAAGCCCGCCGAACGCTTGCAGGAAGGCATTCGCCTGCCTATATACGCCCGGAAGCGCCGAACTGGGCAACCGGTTTAGCAATTTCATTAGGGGCCAGATGCCATAATGGGTCAGGCACCCAGACCATCGCCTAAAGTAGAAGGGATTAAAATATGTCTAAAGTTATCGGGATTGACCTGGGAACCACAAACAGCTGCGTCGCCATCATGGACGGCAGCCAAGCGCGTGTAATCGAAAACTCCGAGGGTGCACGTACAACGCCTTCGATCGTTGGTTTCGCTGAAGACGAGCGCCTTGTTGGTCAGCCTGCCAAACGCCAGGCCGTCACCAACCCAGAAAACACTGTCTTTGGTGTCAAACGTCTGATTGGTCGTCGTGAAGACGATGCAGATCTGGCCAAAGATAAGAAAAACATGCCATTCAACGTCATCGACGGCGGCAATGGCGACGCATGGATCGAAGCGCGCGGCGAAAAATACTCGCCATCACAGATTTCTGCCTTCATCCTAGGTAAAATGAAAGAAACCGCCGAGAGCTATCTTGGCGAAGAAGTGACGCAAGCCGTCATCACCGTTCCTGCCTATTTCAACGACGCCCAGCGTCAGGCCACCAAAGACGCCGGCAAGATCGCTGGCCTCGAAGTGCTGCGCATCATCAACGAGCCGACAGCTGCCGCTCTGGCTTACGGTCTGGACAAAGAAGAAACCCACACCATCGCGGTTTATGACCTTGGTGGCGGTACATTCGACGTGACCATTCTGGAAATCGACGAAGGCCTGTTTGAAGTTAAATCCACCAACGGTGACACGTTCCTTGGCGGTGAAGACTTTGACATGCGCATCGTCAACTATCTGGCCGGCGAATTCAAAAAAGAGCACGCCGTTGATCTGACCAAAGACAAAATGGCCCTACAGCGTCTGAAAGAAGCCGCTGAAAAAGCCAAGATCGAACTGTCCAGCAGCTCCCAAACCGAGATCAACCAGCCGTTCATCTCGATGGGCAAAGACGGCGCACCACTGCACATGGTCATGAAACTGACCCGTGCCAAGCTGGAATCACTGGTTTCTGACCTGATCAAAGCGTCAATCAAACCCTGTCAGGCCGCGTTGAAAGACGCTGGCATGTCCGCCAGCGAAATCGACGAGGTTGTTCTGGTTGGCGGGATGACACGGATGCCACGCGTGATCGAAGAAGTGACCAAATTCTTCGGCAAAGAGCCGCACAAAGGTGTGAACCCTGACGAAGTGGTTGCCATGGGTGCCGCCATTCAGGCTGGCGTTTTGCAAGGCGACGTCAAAGACGTTGTTCTGCTCGACGTAACCCCTCTGTCGCTGGGTATCGAAACGCTGGGTGGTGTTTTCACTCGCCTGATCGACCGCAACACCACGATCCCGACCAACAAATCACAGATCTTCTCGACCGCTGAAGACAATCAGTCGGCCGTGACCATCCGTGTCTTCCAGGGCGAGCGTGAAATGGCGGCGGACAACAAGATCCTCGGTCAGTTCAACATGGAAAGCATCCCGCCCGCACCACGCGGCATGCCACAGATCGAAGTAACCTTTGACATCGACGCCAACGGCATCGTCTCGGTTCAAGCCAAAGACAAAGGCACCGGCAAAGAGCATAAGATCACGATCCAAGCTTCTGGCGGTCTGTCAGATGAAGACATCGATCAAATGGTACGCGACGCCGAAGAAAACGCTGATGCCGATAAAGCCCGCAAGGAGCTGGTCGAGGCACGCAACCAGGCTGAAAGCCTGATCCACTCGACTGAAAAGTCGATGGAAGAGCATGCCGAAAAGGTTGACCCAACCACGATTGAAGCGATCGAGCTGGCAATTGCCGCCCTCAAAGATGATCTTGAGGACGACAACGCCACCGGCGAGAAAATCAAAGCGGGCGTCCAGAACGTGACCGAGGCCGCGATGAAACTTGGCGAAGCGATCTACAAGGCCAGCCAAGAAGAAGCTGAAAACGAGCCAGCAGCCGCTGATGCTGGTCCAAGCGAAGACGACATCGTCGACGCCGACTTCGAAGATCTCGACAACGACAAGCGCGCTTAATGCGCTGACGGAAACTTAGGGGGCGATCTGGTGCGCCAGATCGCCCCCGACGTTCCCGCAAAGGGAGATCCCGATGGCCAAACGCGATTATTACGAAGTTCTCGGCACCTCCAAAGGAGCCTCGGCAGAGGAAATCAAAAAAGCCTACCGCCGCAAAGCCAAAGAACTTCACCCAGACCGTAACAAAGACAATCCCGGTTCCGAAGCCGCCTTTAAAGAGGTCGGCGAGGCTTATGACGTTCTTAAGGACGCAGACAAAAAAGCCGCCTACGACCGCTATGGCCATGCAGCCTTTGAAGGCGGAATGGGCGGCGGCGGCGGGCGTCCCGGTGGCGGACATGGTGACTTTAGCAGCTCTTTCTCGGACGTCTTTGATGACCTTTTTGGTGATTTCATGGGCGGCGGGCGTGGTGGCGGCGGACGTCAGCGCGCAGCGCGCGGCTCGGACTTGCGCTATAACCTGCGTGTAACGCTGGAAGAGGCCTACAACGGTCTACAGAAAACCATCAACGTTCCAACGTCTATTGCGTGCGATTCGTGCAACGGGACAGGTGCCGATGGTGGCCAAGAGCCCACCACCTGCCCCACATGTTCTGGCATGGGCAAGGTGCGCGCGCAGCAAGGCTTTTTCACGGTTGAACGCAGCTGTCCGACCTGCTCAGGCCTGGGGCAAATCATCAAAAACCCCTGCAACAGCTGCCATGGTCAAGGTCGTGTTGAAAAAGACCGCTCGCTCAGCGTCAACATTCCTGCGGGCGTCGAAACCGGCACCCGTATCCGCCTGGCCAACGAAGGCGAAGCCGGCATGCGTGGCGGCCCAGCGGGTGATCTTTATATCTTCATCGAAGTGTCCAAACATACCATCTTTGAACGTGAAGACCTGAACCTGTTTTGCCGAGTGCCGGTGTCCATTGCCACCGCGGCATTGGGGGGTGACATCGAGGTGCCAACCATTGACGGCGGCAAGTCACGGGTGAAAATCCCTGCAGGCTCTCAATCTGGCCGCCAAATGCGTCTGCGCGCCAAAGGCATGCCTGCACTGCGCGGCGCTGCCTCGGGCGATATGTTCATTGAACTGGCCGTTGAAACCCCGGTCAACCTGACCTCGCGCCAGAAAGAAATCCTGCGCGAGTTCGACACACTTTCGGATGACAATAACCCCGAAAGCAGCAGCTTCTTCAAATCGGTCAAATCCTTCTGGGATTCGATGAAAAGCTAGAAATTTAGACACCACCGATGTCCCCATCGGTGGTGTTTAGCTTTCCACCTTATCTTATTGCTCAGAGACATTCAGGCGTGCGCACGGCGGACGTTCTGCGCGATCTGATCCAAGTGCTTGTCCCATGTACCGCAGCATCCTCCCCACATATCGACTGCGGGATAGCGCCGCGCCAGATCGCCCATCATTTCGCCAAGCTCAACCGGATTCCCCTCTTCGATGTGGCCCAACTTGCAGAGCGATATCTTGTCCATCTTGGCCGCATTCGGGCGCAGTGATCTGATCCGCTGGCTCCAATCTCCCGCCTCCAAGGCGGGTTCAAATTCATCGGGATGCGAACAATTGATTCCGTAGGAATCAGGTCGCGCATCGCCTGCCTCGGCATCCGTTGTCTCAATCGCCTCTTTCAGGCTTGGCCCCGACTTCAGCTTATGTGTGCTGTCCAACGTAAATGAAATATTCACCGGCAGACCGACAGAAGCCGCCGCCCGACTAACACCAACGGCTTCAGGGACATTATTGAACGTCGCAGCCCAAACTATATCCACGTCACATTCTTTCAAAGTGTTCATCTGCGTGGCGTGATACTCTTCAGCGCTTTCTGCCGTAATATCGCGATTCAAAGAATAAGCATCCCCGCGCGGACCGATGCACCCAGCAATCACAACCCGAGGAATCTGCCCTCGATAGGACGCAGCAACATCCTGTAAAAACGCGATGCATTTGTGTTGGATCTCACATAGTCCTTCGGCGGAATACCCAAGTTTCTTGCCCCAATCTGGGCTGGCGCGATAATCAAAACCCGCCAACATTGCTCCAAACTCGTGTTTCGCTGCTGTATCAAGATAGCGTCGGTACATGTCCTTCAGATCTTGCGCCGCCGATGGTTTCTCGATCAATTCAAACATGGCAAATTCACGGAGTTCATGACCATGGCGATACATGGCTTCGGTCTCGGTTCCCCCTTCAGTAAGGTAGAAAATTCCATCCTCTCGTGGAAAGTTTACGGCTGATAATGTCATTGTTGCCCCCCAGGCCAAATCTAACTTTCAAAGAATACCATAGAAAGAAGCTCCACCAAAATCGGCCCACGAGCACCTTCCAGTTGATGTTTAACCCTTTCCTAACCAAACCTGAGCCACACTCAGGTCATGGCACAGACACGCGCCTTCTCAGACACACCTCTCTTGCCTCTGTTTGATGCTGACGAGGCGGTGATCACGGAACGCCCTTCTTTGGGGCGGCTTCCCTCTTACATCCGCGATCACCGCCAACGTCTGCGCGAAAGGTTTCTGTCAGGTGGGGCACAGGCGATGCCGGATTACGAATTACTAGAGCTGGTCCTGTTTCGCGCAATTCCCCGCCGCGATGTCAAACCATTAGCGCGCGCGTTACTTGATCGGTTTGTGCAGTTTTCTAACGTCATCTCCGCCCCCATCGATCAGCTGTCTGAGGTTCCCGGCGTCGGCACCGCGGTCATATGCGAGTTAAAGATCGTTGAAGCCGCCGCACATCGCCTATCGCGTGGCAAGATCCTCCGACAGCATGTGCTGTCATCTTGGGATTCTCTATTAGAATACTGTCAGACCACCATGGCGCACCGCGACACCGAGCAGTTTCGAGTGTTCTATCTGGACCGCAAAAACACCTTAATCGGTGATGAGGAACAGGCCCGAGGCACAGTGGATCATGTCCCGGTTTACCCGCGCGAGGTGGTCAAACGCGCGCTACACCTCAATGCCAGTGCGTTGATCTTGGTACACAACCATCCCTCTGGTGATCCAACGCCCTCGGATTCAGACATCGCAATGACGCAACAAATCAAATCCGCATCCGAGGCGCTAGGCATAACCTTACATGATCACATCATCGTTGGAAAATCCTGCGAACTTAGCTTTCGTTCGCAGGGTCTGTTGTGACCGAAAGCCTAGCGCACCCAGACCTCGACTCGGCGATTGACCTGTCGGCCCCAGGCACTGTCATCACAAGCCATTGGCATCGCCTCCCCGAACGCGTGCGTCTCTAACCCAATTCCAGACAGATCAGCGGTTTCTGCCGCAGTCTCCACCGCTTGGCGCACGGTTTCAGCACGGCGCATGGCGATATCACGATTTGCGGCCGCCCCACCCTCTCCGTCGCTGAAGCCCACAAAAACCAGACGCCGAGCATCATACGCCCCGGATTCCATAGCATGGGCAAGTTGCAATACATTTGAGCGCGATTGCGCGTCCAGCCTGCTTGATCCAGCTTCGAATCGGAATGTGGTGGTCAATCGTTGCAGAGGTGTCAGCGCCTGCACCATTCGCTGCAGTTCAGCCAGATCCACATCTTTGCCAGCCTGCGCAATCGCATTGGCGAACCGGTCACCTTGCACATTAACCGCGATTTCTTCTGGGTTTTGATCCACAAAACCTGCCCTGCGGATCACCAACTGCGCCGATGGGTCATTCAGGTAATTCACAAACTCTCGGCCTATTTTCGGCAACCGCAGCGCAGGAAAATACAAAAATAATGGTGCGGTCAGCGGGTAATCTTCGGTTTTCATCGCCGTCCTAGAGGCTTTCAATGCAAAACCACAAGCGCCACTCAGGGCCAACTCGCGACTGTCCCCCGGCTCTGACCGGCTGGTCACGCCCAGCGAAAACGGGCCATTTGTAACGGCCTCGGTCAGTGCCAGATTACTGGTGTGACGGTAAACGTCATCGCGCAAACCTTGCTCAACCGGCACTAGAAGTTGGTCAAAAGTCGCCTGCCCAAGGCCGGAAACCTGATCCCGTACATGCAGATCTATGGGAGCATCAACACCACCCAAATTTCGCCAGTTTGAAATCTGCCCCGCCAGAACTTGCGACAGTTGTAATGGTGTAATTTCCTGCACCGGATTATCTGGGGCCACAACCGGTACCAGCGCATCCAATGCGATCACCCGGCTGCGTCCCTGCGCAGTCAGATCCCCAAGGCCGCGTTCCCGCGCGCGCACGACCTCCTCTGGCCGAACTTCACGCACGGCCATGACGACATCTGCTTCGTTCGCCAAAAGATCGGCGAAGCCTTCGTCAGTATTTGTCAGATGAAAGGTGAATTCTGCCAGCAACGCATCGCTATCGCGAGCCATAAGCGCGTACAGAAACTGCCCATCCTGTAGGTTATCTCTCCTGACCTCAAAGTCGTTGCGAATTGCAAAGGCCTCAATCAGTGCAGGCATCAACACCCGCCCAACCACAGGTGCACCAGAAAAAGTTAAACGCGCTACATAGTTTTCCAGATTAGGACAGCCAGGGCCTGAGCAGATTACGCCAGAGCCGTCGACGGTCAATTCTCCATAAACTGTATCTACACGATAAAATTCACCGTCAAATCCCAAGAGATCACCGGTGATTTCGATCTGACCATCATGCGATGTCAAGTTTACATCCTGGGCAACAGCAACGGGAGCCCCCGCAAAAGAAAAAAGTGCCGCGAAACCCGCCGCACGCCCCCATTTCATCAATTTCATCTCCTGAATGCTACCTCAGCTTTGTCGGCAGTTTTCGACGGATCAACCGTGATTTACAATAGGAAATGCAATTTAGCTTTTCGCGAAACCCACCCGAGGCGGAACCTCATACGACTCTCTAAGCGACACTCAGGATTAATCGGTCTGAATTGCCAAAACCGGTGCAGGTACTTCACTGGGCAATTTTGAGATCGGCAGGTCGGGTGAAAGCTCTGGCGCGTATGCCACATGCATCAAACTACCCGGCGTCGCCAAGGAAGCCGCTTTCATCTGAATTGCAGAGGTTTGTACAATGTTATTAAGGACGACTGATTTATCAGAAACATTCGGAACGCCCCCGGTATGATCAGTGGCACTTCCATTTAAAAACGATTGTACGTTAACCGACGGCACAGAAGTATGTTGCAGAGTATTCTGCATCACATGCCCCATCATGAACGCGCAAAGAAGAGTTGCTCCAACTTTTACATTGCGCTGTATGTTCCCGTCGCCAGTACCAATCATCCCAATACCCTTTACCCCCCACAAGCTAAAGGAAACTGATTCACAATAATGGCAACCATATGGCGGCAATGTGACTGAGATTGGATCCAATCCCAGTCATCTAGATATTCTTATGCCAAACGTCCGTGACAATGTTTGAATTTTTTACCGGAACCGCAAGGGCATGAATCATTTCTACTTGGGTTCCCCCAAGTCGACGAATCATTCTCATCAAATCCATCAACGGCATCAGCGCTGGCTTCCTGCTCCTCGTTCGAGGTAGCCGCTGCCATTGCCTGCTGTTGTTGGATCAGCTGTTGCATCATCGCCTGCTGTTCTTCTTCAGAAATTGGCCGCACTTGCGACAGTTTCTGTGTCACCTCATGGCGAAGGCTATCCAACATGGTTTCAAACAATTGAAAGGATTCGTTCTTGTATTCGTTCAATGGATCACGTTGTGCATAGCCACGGAAACCCACAACGCTACGCAGGTGCTCAAGCGTCAGCAAATGCTCGCGCCATTTCGCGTCAATCGTTTGCAGTAGCATCTGCTTTTCAATCATCCGCATGTTTTCCGGACCGAATTGCGAGGCCTTCTGTGCCATCATCTCGTCGGCTGCATTCTCTAGGCGCTCGATGATGTCTTCGTCATCTACACCTTCTTCTGCGGCCCAGCTCACAACGGGCGCATCAATGTTTAATTGCTCTCCGATGGCCGCATGCAAACCTTCGGTATCCCACTGATCTGCATATGTTTTTGGTGGCATATAGGTATCAACAAGATCGCTGATCACCTCATGGCGCATTTCCTGCGCGACGGATGAAAGGTTATCAGCACGCATGATATCAAGACGTTGCTTAAAGATCACCTTACGCTGCTCATTCATCACATCATCGAATTTCAGCAACTGCTTACGGATGTCAAAGTTACGTCCTTCGACCTTGGCCTGCGCACGCTCCAGCGACTTGTTCACCCAAGGGTGAATGATCGCCTCGCCCTCTTTCATACCCAGCGTCGAAAGAACTTTTTCAAGCCGCTCAGAGCCAAAGATCCGCATCAAGTCGTCATCAAGGCTCAGGAAGAACGCCGATCGTCCCGCATCCCCCTGACGGCCAGACCGGCCGCGCAGCTGGTTATCGATCCGGCGCGATTCATGCCGCTCTGTTGCCAAAACGAACAGGCCACCCGCCGCCATAACAGCTTCTTCTGCCGCTTGATGCTCCGCTTCGATACGCTCACGAATAGATTGATGATCACCATCTGGGTCTGCTTCGATCGCTTCCATGATCTTAAACTCGACGTTGCCACCCAGTTTGATGTCGGTCCCACGACCGGCCATGTTGGTGGCAATCGTGACCGCGTTTAATTTACCAGCATCCGCAACAATCTGCGCTTCCTGCTCGTGCTGGCGCGCATTCAAAACATTGTGCGTGATCTCTGCTTGCGTCAGCATCTGGCTAAGCTGCTCAGATTTTTCGATCGAGGTTGTCCCGACCAGAATCGGTTGGCCTTTCTCGTGGCCCATGCGGATCTCTTCCAGAATAGCCTGATATTTCTCGGCCTGTGTCCGATAAATCGCGTCATCCTTGTCGATCCGGGCGATCGGCTTATTGGTCGGCACTTCGACCACACCAAGCCCGTAAATCTCACCGAACTCCTCGGCCTCAGTGGCTGCGGTTCCGGTCATCCCGCTCAGCTTGTCGTACAGACGGAAATAGTTCTGGAATGTCACCTGCGCGAGCGTCACATTTTCAGGCTGAATATCACAACCTTCTTTGGCCTCAATCGCCTGATGTAACCCGTCTGACAAACGTCGCCCCGCCATCATCCGGCCGGTAAATTCATCAATCAGAACCACATCACCATCGCGCACGATATATTCTTTGTCACGGGCAAACAGCTTGTGTGCCCGCAGCCCCTGATTGACGTGATGCACAATCGTGGTGCTTTCAGGATCATAAAGCGACTGCTCGCCTTCCAGCAGGCCATGCTGTTGCAACAGTTCCTCAAGAAACTCATTACCCTCATCGGTAAAGGTCACGTTGCGCGACTTTTCATCGATTTTGTAATGCTCTTCAGCCAGTTCAGGGATCAGCTTATCAATTGCTGTGTAAAGCTCGCTACGGTCCTGTGCCGGTCCTGAGATGATCAGCGGTGTTCGCGCCTCGTCGATCAAGATCGAGTCGACCTCATCAACCACAGCAAAGTGATGATCGCGCTGGTTCATTTCTTCCAACGACGATTTCATGTTGTCGCGCAAATAGTCAAAACCCAGCTCATTGTTGGTGGCATAGGTCACGTCTGAGGCATAAGCCTCTTTCTTCTCAGCATCAGGTTGCTGTGGATAAACAACGCCAGTGGTCATACCCAAGGCGGTGTAAACCTTACTCATCCATTCGGCATCTCGGCGGGCCAGATAGTCGTTCACCGTCACGATATGCACACCGCGACCCGTCAGCGCGTTCAGATAAGATGGGAAGGTCGCCACAAGCGTTTTACCTTCGCCGGTTTTCATTTCCGAGATATTACCTTGATGCAGGAAAATGCCGCCCATCAGCTGTACATCAAACGCACGCAGACCCAACGCCCGGCGCGCGCCTTCTCGACAGTTGGCAAAGGCCTCCGGTAGAAGCTGATCCAGAGCTTCCCCACCCTCAAAACGGCGTTTAAATTCTGCGGTCTTTTCGATCAGCCCCTCGTCTGACAGGGCCTCAAATTCTGGCTCCAGTGCGTTAATCTTTTGCACCAGCGGGCGCGTCGCCTTGACCATCCGGTCATTTGGGGTGCCGAAAATCTTTTTGGCGACAGTTCCTAAACCCAGCATATTCTATCCGTTCCGGTCTATTGTCTTTTTTGTTCCGGACACCTGCTTGCCTCATCAGCATTGCGCCCATAAGTAACAGGGCGAAAGCCAGCAGTCCCGCTTGATCATAAAGCGATGTAAGGGGCCTCTGGTAGAGTGTCAACGCCGCGCATCCGCGCCCTATCTAAGACGTATCCATAAAGGAACATTTCCATGTTATTTTCTCGCCCTCTTCGACCAGTTTATTCTCTGTTGACTGTCGGGTTTCTAACCCTTCCAGCCATCGCACAAGAGACCCCCGACCCTGATCAGGTTCTGGCCGAAATCAATGGCGAAAAAATCACGCTGGGTCATGTCATTGCAATGCGGACCACCCTGCCTGCGCAATATGATCAGGTTGCTGATCAAATCTTGTTTGACGGTCTCCTCAATCAGTTGGTGCAACAAACCCTGTTAATGCAAGCCGGTGAAGGCGAGCCATCAAAGTTAACGCAGTTGTCGATAGAAAACGAACGCCGCGCACTGATCGCCAATGCCAACAGCCGGGGTGTTTTGATACAAGATATCGATGATGGTGCAATCGAAACGCTTTATAACGAACGCTATACCTCCGCCCCGCAGGAGACAGAGTATAACGCGGCACATATCCTTGTTGAAACCGAAGATGAAGCAAAAGCGATTATCGCAACGCTTGACGATGGTGCCGATTTTACCGAGCAAGCCAAGGAAAAATCAATCGGCCCCTCAAGCACCAGCGGCGGTGAACTGGGTTGGTTCGGTGCTGGCACCATGGTCGCCCCATTCTTTGAGGGTGTGAAAACCCTGCAAGCCGGTGAACATACCGCGGATCCGGTGCAGACAGAATTTGGCTGGCACGTGATTTTGCTCAAAGAAACCCGTGACGTTGAACGCCCAAAACTTGAAGAAGTGCGCGGCGCGCTCGAAGAAGAGTTGCGCACCACTGCATTTGAAGATTATCTGGCCGAGCTTGAAAGCAAGGCGGATATCATTCGCACGGACGTGAACGGGTTTGATCCAAAAGTGATCAACGACATCGACATTTTGGAGAACTAAACATGGGCGGCACCCCTCCTCTTTCGCCATTGGCACCAAAGACTTTTCCTGACCTGCCTGTGATCAAAGGCGTCCGCTTCGCCACGATCGAAGCTGGCGTGCGTTATCAGGGACGTCAGGACGTCATGCTGGCAGAGCTGGCCCCCGGGTCAGCCATTGCAGGGGTGTTCACCCAATCAGCCACCCGTTCCGCCGCCGTGCTTGATTGTCAGTCCAAAATTTCAGGGTATAGCGATCAAGGCGCCGCGATTTTGGTCAATTCCGGCAATGCCAACGCCTTTACTGGTCGCAACGGGACCGAAGCCGTTCAAGCCATCACTAATGCGGTAGCCGACACCCTGAACCTGCCAGAGGCGCGTGTTTTCACCTCTTCGACCGGGGTGATTGGCGAGGCATTGCCGCACGACCGCATTCGCACCAAACTTACAGAGCTGTCTGGCGCACTGTCTGAAAACCTAATCGAGAGTGCCGCTCAGGCGATCATGACAACAGACACTTTCCCCAAAGGGTCCAGCGCCACGATTGAAATCGACGGTCAAGCCGTGCAGATCGCCGGCATCGCCAAAGGCTCGGGCATGATCGCGCCCGATATGGCAACCATGCTGGTGTACATCTTTACCGACGCCAAAGTTGAAACCTCGGTCTTGCAATCCATGGTTTCGGCCCTGAACGACACCACCTTCAACTGCATCACCGTCGACAGCGACACCTCAACCTCTGACACGCTTTTGGCCGCAGCCACCGGGGCTTCTGGTGTCGAAATCACCGAAAACAGCGTTGGTTTCATGGAAGCGCTTCGCAAGGTGATGCTGGATCTGGCACATCAGGTGGTCCGCGACGGAGAAGGGGCTACCAAATTTGTCGAGATTTCCGTGACTGGTGCCACCAGCGATACCGATGCACGCACACATGCTAAGGCGATTGCCAATTCGCCGTTGATCAAAACCGCCGTTGCAGGTGAAGACCCCAATTGGGGCCGCGTGGTGATGGCCATCGGCAAATCAGGCGCCCCCGCAGATCGCGACAGCTTGTCAATTTCATTTGGCAACATATCGGTTGCGCGTAATGGCTGGGTCGATCCAGGCTATAGCGAAGACGACGCTGCCGCCTATATGAAGCGGGAGGAGATTCAAATCCGTGTTGATCTTGGCCTGGGCGGCGGCACCGCCACAGTCTGGACCTGTGATCTTACCCATGGCTACATTGCTATTAACGCTGATTATCGCTCATGAAGGTTGTACTGGTCTCGGCCGTCGCCCTAATTGATGTTGACGGCCGCGTATTGCTGGCCCAACGCCCTGCCGGAAAATCCATGGCAGGGTTATGGGAATTTCCAGGCGGAAAAGTCGAAGCTGGCGAAACACCTGAGGCGGCCCTGATCCGTGAACTGGAGGAAGAGCTAGGCATCAACACCTGGGCCAGCTGCCTGGCCCCGTTGACCTTTGCCAGTCACAGCTATGAAGATTTCCATCTGTTGATGCCGGTGTTTGCCTGCCGCAAATGGGATGGCATCCCAGTGGGGAAAGAAAATCAATCCCTGAAATGGGTGCGTTCAAAAGACTTGGTCAACTACCCCATGCCACCGGCGGACATTCCACTGATTCCCGTTTTGCGCGATTGGGTGTAGTAAATACAACCGAATCAAGGAGGAGGCGAACCCGTCTTCACCCCAAAGCATTGTTTCCTAAAGATTAGTTTTGCTGTCCTGGACGGCGTCCTCAGACTATAATTATTTTTGTAAGTATGTGACTTTTTCCTAGTTTTCAAATCACTCATATCGCAACTTCTATCGGGGGGCTGATAAATGCTGCGCACCATAAAACTCGGAAGCTGTGTTTCCGTTCAAGGTTTCTTTCTCGGCATGCTGCCAAATGGCATGATGCAAGTCCGTGTTGGCGATCGTGTCTTTCAGGGAACACCGATCTCGAAAGCCGCTTAAGCAAAAATCAACGTTATATAACATTCCAAATAAAAAGGGCCGCGATTAACGCGGCCCTTTTTAATTTACGTTTGCGATCAAGATCACAGCGTACGCGTGACTTCCTCGCGCTCGAAAATCTCGATGACATCATTTTCACGAATGTCATCGTAGTTTTCAAAGGCCATGCCACATTCCTGGCCCGACTGCACATCAGACACTTCATCCTTGAAGCGCTTCAGCGTTTTCAGCGTGCCTTCGTGGATCACAACGTCATCACGCAGCAGGCGTACACCGGCTGATCGACGTGCGATACCTTCGGTCACCAGACAGCCAGCGACTTTGCCGATACCCGTGACCTTAAAGACCTCTTTGATCTTCGCATAACCAATGAAGTGCTCGCGGATTTCTGCACCCAGCAGGCCGGATGCGGCCGCTTTCACATCATCCACAAGATCGTAGATCACCGAATAATAACGGATCTCAACACCCTTCTGGTTGGCGCTGTTACGTGCCGAGGCATTTGCCCGAACATTAAAGCCCAGAACCGGTGCGCCCGACGCTTCCGCCAGACCGATATCAGATTCAGTGATCGCACCTACACCAGAGTGCAGAACACGAACGCGGACTTCATCATTGCCGATTTTTTCCATCGCCTGAATGATCGCTTCCGCACTACCTTGCACGTCGGCTTTCATCAAGATTGGCAATTCGCTGACATTCTCGTCCGCCTTGGCTTGCGCCAGAAGCTGCTCCAACGATGTACCAGCACCAACAGCGGCACGTTTTTCCTTGCTGACCTGCTCACGGTAGGCGGCAATTTCACGTGCTTGCGCATCAGTATCGACAACGTTCAGAACGTCACCAGCCTCTGGTGTGCCATTCAAGCCAAGAACCTCAACCGGAACCGAAGGACCAGCTTCTTTCACGCGCTCACCGGCATCATTGATCAGTGCGCGCACTTTACCGTGCTGCTCACCGACAACAAAGATATCGCCTTGCTTCAGCGTACCACGTTGAACCAGAACCGTTGCAACAGGACCGCGGCCGACATCAAGCTGGGCCTCAATCACTGCACCTTCGGCTGCACGTTTAGGGTTGGCAGTCAGCTCAAGAATTTCCGCCTGCAGTGCAATCGCTTCGAGCAGTTCATCCAGACCCTGACCCGTCACAGCGGAAACTTCGACGTCTTGTACTTCGCCAGACATCTTTTCAACGATCACTTCGTGTTGAAGCAATTCCGCACGTACCTGATCTGGGTTAGCTGCAGGGCGGTCAACCTTGTTGATCGCAACAATCATTGGAACCCCAGCCGCTTTGGCGTGGTTGATCGCTTCAACTGTCTGCGGCATCACCGAATCGTCAGCAGCAACCACCAGAACAACAATGTCCGTGACCTGCGCACCACGGGCCCGCATGCTGGTAAAGGCCGCGTGGCCAGGCGTGTCAAGGAAGCTCAGAACAGCGCCACCATCGGTGGTGATCTGATAAGCACCAATGTGCTGGGTGATGCCACCAGCTTCGCCCGCAACAACCTTTGTTTTACGAATCGCATCCAACAAAGAAGTCTTACCGTGGTCAACGTGGCCCATGATCGTAATGACTGGAGGACGTGCAACCAGATCTTCATCTTTATCAACAACCTGATCGATGACGTCTTCAACATCAGCGTCAGATACCCGGACAACCTTGTGACCGAACTCATCAATGATCAGTTCTGCAGTATCCGCATCGATCGATTGGTTTTGTGTAACCATCATGTCGTTTTGCATCAAAGCTTTGACAACATCACCAACACGTTCCGCCATCCGGTTGGCCAGTTCTGACACAACGATGGTTTCTGGCAACTGCACTTCACGCACAACCTTTTCGCGGGCTTCAACGCCACCCATGGCCTTTTGCCGGGCGCGCTCCTGCTTACGCTTCATCGCCGCCATAGATTTCTGGCGCCCGCCCTCACCACCAGACAATGCCTGGTTCAGTGTCAGCTTACCGGAGCGACGACCATCATCGCGGCCTTTACCACGACCACGGTTCTGATCACGTTCTTTATCTTGCTTACGCGGTGCCGTTGCAGCCGGTTTCGGTGCCCCACCGCTACGATTGGCCGGAGCAGATGTTTCAGGCTTGGCAGCTGCGGCCTCTGCAACAGCGGCTTTTTCAGCAGCTTCTGCTTCAAGTCGCTTGCGCTCTTCTTCTTCTTTCGCACGCACACGCTCTTCAGCTTCACGCTGCTCGCGTTCTTTTGTTTCTGCTTCTTCGCGGCGGCGTTTGCGCTCTTCTTCACGCTGGCGTTCTTCAGCCTCACGGCGCTCCGCCTCTTCGCTTTCACGTGCTTTGGCAGCCTGAAGCGCCTTTAGGCGGCGTTCCATCTCTGCATCTGAAATGCCTGCGGGACGTTTGCCCGATCCACCTGCTGTCGCACGCACGCCTGTACCAATGCTTGTCGATGCAGCACCTGGCTTGGCCGCCGGCTTAACGATCCGCTTACGCTTCGTTTCCACCACGACGTTTTTGGTCCGGCCATGGCTGAAGCTTTGCTTCACGTTTCCGGCCCGGGGACCGCCACGCACACCCAATGTCTTTTTTCCGTCGTTGTCGCTCATCTCGTCTATTTCCCTTTCCGGTGAACCGCGTCACCGTCCAAGACACGCAGGCCTTTTAGCCTTGCCGCATCCTCTACAACACGTTGCGCCAAACCACCAGCGCCCAGTGCCGCGTGAATCGTTGTTTGTCGCCCAAAGGCCCGGCCAAGTTCGTCCGCCGTCAGCCATCCAATAAAATGCCCATAGTGGGGCGTACTCAATTTCGACTTGCCACGCTCTGATCCGTCGCTGGCTTGCACCAAAATCAACGCGACTTCTTTACTCAGCCAGTCCTTGACCTTTTCGTAGCCAGAAACAGCGCCCCCGCCTTTGCGGGCAAGGCTGATCAGATCAACCACACGCTTGGCCAAAAGATCCTCGATCTGCTGCACCAAATCGTCTGGCACAGTGACCGGCTGTCGTGCAGCACGGGCAAACAAGCCTTTGCTGGTTGCTTTTTCCAATGCCGCACGATCCGCAGATACCCATATTCCCCGACCTGGGAGCTTCTCCATCAGGTCTGGAAATATTTGGTTGTCAGGTCCCACAGCAAAACGAAGCAAGCCATTTTTTGGCTGCACCTCGCCCGTGACTATGCACTTGCGTTCAGGACCGTCCTGCCGATCTTTGGGTTGCCCACCGCGTCCCATGTGATGCCTCCGAGGCCTGAGATCAGGCCTCGGCTTCCTCTGCTGCTTCGTCAGACAGCTCAGCCTCATCGGCCTCAGCGTCGTCCTGTTCCAAGTCAGCTGGATCAACCCAACCCAGCATGATTCGTGCAGTCATCACCATGTCTCGCGCCTCTTCCAGCGAAACATTATGGGGTTCCAAAAGGCCATCATCTTTGACCCGCTCACCATCAACAGTGGTCCAGCCACCAGCCAATTCCCAATCGGCGCAGGTTGCGAAATCTTCCAGCGTTTTCACACCATCTTCGGCCAATGCCTGCACCATACGAGGTGTCAGACCTTCAAACTGGATCAGGCTGTCCTCAGCCCCCAGCGCACGAGCTTTTTCAAGTGCTTCACGCGCCTGTGCTTCCAGCACATCACGCGCACGGGCCTGCAGCTCATTTGCTGTGCCGTCATCTACACCGTCAATCACCAGCAGCTCGTCAATTTCGACATAGGCCACTTCTTCCAGATTGGTGAAGCCTTCTGAGACCAACAATTGTGCAAAGAACTCATCCAGGTCCAACGCCGCCATAAACAGGCCAGTGCGTTCTTCGAATTCTTTCTGACGACGCGCCGAATCTTCGGCTTCGGTCATGATATCGATGTCCAGGTGGGTCAGCTGGCTGGCCAGACGTACGTTTTGACCACGACGACCAATGGCAAGGCTCAGCTGCTCTTCAGGAACAACAACTTCGATGCGCTCGGCTTCTTCATCCAGAACAACCTTGGACACTTCTGCAGGCTGCAACGCGTTCACAAGGAATGTAGGTTGATCATCGTTCCATGGAATGATGTCGATCTTTTCACCCTGCAGCTCGTTCACAACCGCTTGAACACGGCTACCACGCATACCAACGCAGGCACCCACAGGGTCGATTGAACCATCATAAGAAATCACGGCAATCTTGGCGCGCGAACCCGGGTCACGGGCCACGGCTTTGATCTCGATGATGCCATCATAAATCTCAGGCACTTCCATCTTGAACAATGCAGCCATGAATTCCGGAGCAGTCCGGCTCAGGAAAATCTGAGGACCACGGTTTTCGCGACGCACATCCTTGATGAAGCAACGAATACGGTCATTCGGGCGATAGCTCTCGCGACCGATCTTCTCGTTGCGGCGCAGGATCGCTTCGCCACGACCCACATCCACGATGACGTTGCCGTATTCTTCACGTTTGACAACACCGTTAATGATGGTGCCCGCGCGGTCTTTGAATTCTTCAAACTGACGGTCACGCTCAGCTTCGCGAACCTTCTGCAAGATCACCTGCTTGGCGCTTTGCGCGGCAATCCGGCCCATTTCAACTGGTGGCACTTCTTCGATGAACTGGTCGCCGACTTTGGGGTCATCCAGATACTGCGCGGCCTGCTCAACCGTGAACTCAGCTTGATAGTTTTCCAGCTCTTCGTCTTCAACCACGGTGCGGACACGCGTGAATGTCGCACGGCCCGTTTTACGGTCGATGGTCACGCGTATGTCCATCTCGGCGCCGTAACGGCTCTTGGCGGCACGGGCGAGCGATTCTTCCATCGCTTCGACCACCAGGCCGGGGTCGATCATCTTTTCGCGTGCGACCGCCTCGGCAGTTTGCAGCAGCTCCAACTGGTTTGCAGATGTAATTGCCATAATCTCAGCCCTCCTCGGACTCGTCAGTCTCGATATCGTCGAATTGTTCTTCGTTAATCGCGCCAGACGCCTTACGCGCCCGTAGCATTTCTTTGATCAGCTCATCGGTCAGAACCAACTTTGCATCCGACAGCCAGTCGAATTGCAAGCCAACAGTGCCTTCTTCAATGTTGATCAGCACTTCTTCGCCTTCAACACCGGCCAACACGCCCTTGAACCGCTTACGGCCATCAATCAGCTCATTGGTTTCCAGCTTGGCTTCATAACCTTCGAATTCTTCAAAATCCTTAAGGCGGGTCAACGGTCGGTCGATCCCAGGACTGGACACTTCTAGGGTGTATGTCTCAACAATCGGGTCTTCGACATCCAAAATGGCGCTCACCGCGTTTGAGATATTAGCGCATTCGTCGACTTCCATTCCACCATCGGCACGTTGCGCCATGATTTGCAGAATGTGGGTTTTGCCGCCCATAAGACGTACGCGCACCAATTCGAACCCCAGATCCTCGATAACGGGGGTGATGATTTCGGCCAATCGGCGGTCAATCGCTGCTTTTGCAATCAGGTCGTTGCTCATGGTTTCCTACATCGTGCGAACACAAAAAAACGGGCGCGCGGCCCGTTGTCTAATCCGGTGGAGCTTCCGGTTTGGACCCGTCAGCACCGCTGTTGAGGTGCATATACGCCTCTTGATCTGAGTCTGCAAGGGAATTGAATCCAAGACACACAGCTATGCTTCCACTAGGGTAAAATGATTACATATTTTAAAGGAAAATTCATGTCAGATATTTCTGTTATTGGCTTGGGCGCCATGGGCAGCGCACTGGCCAGCACATTAATAAAGAGCGGCTACACTGTCACGGTTTGGAACAGAAGCTCGGAAAAAATACCCTCACTTGTTTCCCAAGGCGCGACCGCGGCCACCTCCGCAGCCGATGCAATTGCCAGCAGCCCGGCAACAATCATCTGCATTAAATCACATGACCAGACCCTTGAGTTGCTGCAAACCTGTGAAGCATCGCTCAACAACAAAACCATTATCGAACTCAGCACCGGTGGCGCCTCCGAAGCAGACGCCCTCACCCAGTTCGTGACTGCTCGGGGTGGATCTTGGTTGGTTGGCATCATCAATGCCTATCCCACAGCGATTGGCGGTGAAGACACCGTGCTAACCATCGTAGCGGAACCTACGCTCTGGGAAAAGTGGCGGCCACACATTTCGACCTTAGGCGGCGGATCAATACATGTTGGAACCAATGCAAGCATGCTGGCCGCGCTCTTTGCGGCACTCTTCACAACCCGTCAAGGTTTCATGTTTGGGATGCTCTATGGGGCGCTTGTATGTCAAAAAGCCGGAATACCTTTGGACAATTTTGCCAAACTCATCCCCGTTTCTATGGGGGTTCTCCCCAGTTATCACAAGTATTTCGCAGACACGGCTCCTACTGGCAATTTTGACAACCCACCTGCAACCATGGCGACCTATGCAGCTGCCCTCGATGATGCCTTGAAAACGTTTGATGAAGTTGGCGCGCCGAATGAGCTGCCTAAACTCTTCAGCGATGCCGCACACAAGGGCATGGATGCCGGATTAGAAGACAAGGCTTTAACCGCGCTGGTCGCGTTGCTCAACCAGAATTAACTCACTAACTTTTGCATACTGGGAATTCATATGCCTTCGAATATTGAAAAAATTCAGAATATCGTCAACACACATATTGATGCGTGGTGCCGCAAGTCAGCAACTGATGTCGCCGCATCTTATACCGAAGACGCCTGCTTTATCATTAACCACGGTGAACCCATGAATGGACATCAAGATATCGCTGATATGGTGAGTGGGTTTTGCGACGAATTTCCCGATGTGGTGCTCCGGCTTGATAACACCTTCATCGCAGGACACCACGCTGTATACGTCTGGACCTTTCAAGGCACACAGGTCAACACCGGGAAATATGTTGAATTTCAAGGCTGGGAAGAATGGGAACTGGATGAAAACCTCAAGGTCAAATCCTCCAAAGGCTGGTTCGACGCCGAGGATTACGAACGACAGCTGCAAGCCTGATTGCCCATTCCGGTTGTGCCCGACAAAACATCAAACCGACCAGCCCGCGCAATCACAGGCTGGCCCTAGTTTCTTCAACCTTCCTGCAAAACAGTCTCAAAACCTTCAAACTGCGGCGGGCCCATCAGCTCATACTTCTTGGTTTGGCTGCCTGCATTCTTATGGGCATCGCGGAACTGCTCGGATTTTGTCCAGGCTTCAAAATCACTTCGGCTGCCCCAGATCACGTGACTGGAATAAAGCGTATATCCTTCGCCCTCAGGTCCTTTCAGCAGACGAAACTCCCGAAATCCGCCCAGTTCCTTTAACCGGCTCTCACGGGACTTCCAGACAGTCTCAAACTCTGCCTCGGAACCCGAACAGACCTTAAAACGATTCATTGCGATAAAACTCATAGCTTGCCTCTTCATTCATCAGATTGGAAAGCTGGCGAGACACGTGTCAAGCTGGCGCTTGGTGTATATTGAGCGCATTTCGGCACAGAGGTCTAGCCGCTTACTGCCCGCGCGCAATTCGGTCCATCGCACTGACCAGTTCGGCACTGATGCCCGGCTCTGACAGCGCGTGCCCGGCCATCGGAATCATGCGTAAATCTACATTCCCCCACGCTTCGGCCAGTGCATAGGCTGATTTCGGCGGGCAGATCATGTCATACCGGCCCTGCACGATCACACCCGGGATATGCCTGATCCGGTCAACGTCGCGCAAAATCTGCCCGTCTTCCGCCAGAAATCCATGATGACTAAAGTAATGATTTTCGATCCGCGCAAACGCGCGCACATAATCAGATGGTCCATCGCTGGTGCGTCCGGTTGAATGCACTGTAGCCAACGCGTTTTCCCACGCCGCCCAAGCCCGCGCATGCGTGACCTCAACCTGTGCATCTTCGCAAAACAGACGGCGCTTGTAGGCCCCGATCATGTCATCGCGCTCTTCCTCGGGTATCAGCTTTTGAAACCGCGCCCAGGTTTCCGGCCAAAACGCCCCGGCCCCGCCGCCATAAAACCAGTTCAGTTCGGCGTTGGTCATTAAAAACACCCCGCGCAGCACCAGATTGCGCACCCGTTCGGGATGAGTTTCCGCATAGATCAGCGCCAGCGTCGCCCCCCAACTGCCACCGAATACGATCCATTGATCAATACTATACATCTCACGGATCGCCTCAATATCTGCGATCAGATGCCATGTCGTATTGGCCTCAACACTGGCGTGTGGCGTTGATCGGCCACAGCCACGTTGATCAAACAGGATGATTCGAAAAACAGTCGGATCAAAGTACCGCCGCATCGCTGGGCTACACCCGCCACCAGGGCCACCATGGAACACCACCACCGGCAGACCGGCAGGATTACCCGATTGTTCAACATAAATGGTGTGGCCATCGCCCATATCCACCATTTTCCGATCAAAAGGCTCGATCGGAGGATAGAGGTACTGGACTGCGCTCTTTTGGCCTGCGTATTTATCCATAACCGTCCTATATACTTAGGGCAGGACCACATGAGCATATGGAGAGCAAAATGCAAGCTGCTCAAACCACAATTGACCCCGCCGAAGTTGCCAAGTTCGAGGCGATGGCCGCCGAATGGTGGGACCCCAATGGTAAATTCAAACCTCTGCACATGCTCAACCCATGCCGGTTGGATTATATCACATCGCAAATCGCCGCTGAATTTGATCGTGATCTGAATGATGCCCTGCCCTTCAAAGGCTTACGCATTTTGGATATCGGCTGCGGCGGCGGGTTGCTCAGCGAACCGATGGCCCGTCTTGGGGCCACAGTCGTCGGGGCCGATGCCGCCGGGGGCAATCTGCCCGTCGCCCGCATTCACGCCGAACAGTCGGGGCTAGAGATTGATTACCGCCATACCTCAGCCGAAGCGCTGGTCGAAGCAGGTGAACAATTCGATGCCGTTTTAAACATGGAAGTGGTCGAACATGTCGCCGACCCGCTCACATTCCTGACCGCCTGTCAGGAATTGCTCAAACCGGGCGGATTGCACCTGTGCTCCACCATCAATCGAAACGCCAAAAGCTTTGCCATGGCCATCATCGGCGCCGAACACATCATGCGCTGGCTGCCCAAGGGCACGCATGAGTGGAACAAGTTCATCACCCCGGATGAGCTTTACACCCTGCTCGAAAACTCCGGGCTGTCTCCGGTAGATCGCAAAGGCTTTGTCTTCAATCCGATCTTATGGAACTGGTCCATCTCCGCAAAAGATCTGAGTGTGAACTACGTAACCGCGAGCCTGAAGCCAGAGTAAGCCAGCAATAGGGCCCGGCCCTCATCGGGCAGGGATGTCAATGTTGCCCTTCTGGGCAGTGGCGTTCCGGCAGCCCCAACTTGAACAAAACAAGCGAAACCTCAAACGGTTCTAAAGGATCCTGTGGTTGTTGTTCACATTCTGAGTATGATCTAAGTGTATTCCTAGGCATGAGATCATCACAATGGAGTCGATTTTGCGAACTTGTTTGATGCTGGATGTGGATGGAGTGCTCGTCAGTGGTCGCCCTACCGACGGTCTGAGATGGACTTTTTCATTGCGGGAAGATCTCGGCATTGATCCAACTGAACTGATCGAAACGTTTTTCTCTGCATCATGGAATGATGTCGTGACGGGTAAGCAAAACTTGCTTCCCGCTTTGTCATCTAGTTTGAGTAAAATTCCCACCAACGTTACAGCGGAAGAACTTGTATCCTATTGGTTTAAGATGGATTCACGGGTCATGAATGCTGTGCTTGCAGACTGCAGACTAGCACGAACAAACGGATTGTCCGTATATTTGGCGACGAATCAAGAACACAAAAGAGCACAATATTTAATGGACACACTTGGCCTACGGTCGGAAGTGGATGGAATTATCTACTCCGCCCAAGTTGGAGTTCAAAAGCCGCATGCCGACTTTTACACCTACGCAGAAAAAGCCGCGGGTTGCGACGCCAAAGAGCTTTTACTTGTCGATGACACTCACGAAAACATTGATGGAGCAAGAAAAGCTGGTTGGGATGCAGTTCACTGGCGTAATGGCATGAAGTTGGCTGATATTTTGAAGCCAAGTATTAGCCACTAAGCGATCGCGCGGCGGGCTTCGCCCTTGATTCCGCGCAGGCACGCAGCATTGGTCTTTAGCGAATCCATTGTTCGCAACATTCGCCAAATATTGCTAAGCTTGTGGGTGAAACAAAGGACCTCAAAATGACAACCCACACCGGCGGCTGCCAATGCGGCACAGTACGATTTGAGATCACCAGTGCTCCGATTCTGGCCTATTGCTGCCATTGCACCGATTGTCAGCAGCAATCCAGCAGCGCCTTTGGCATTTCAGTATGGTTTCCTGGCTCCGCCTTCCGATTGACATCTGGTATGCTCAAAACATGGGTCACCCAAGGCGAAAGCGGCAATCAAAAATCCTGTACCTTCTGCCCTGACTGCGGCACTCGCATCTACCACGCCTTTCCGGATGAATCCGATACATTCAGCGTCAAAGGCGGATCACTGGATAACATCAAGGACATCACTCCAATTGCGCATATCTGGACCAAAAGCGCACAACCGTGGCTCAAGGCACGCTTGACAGCTGAACATTGCTTTGAAATCGAACCGGACGACTTTGAGGGCCTGATCACCCAATTTAACAAACTCTAAGTTTAAAACACCCCGACCTCTACGCTGTATGGAACAAGGTCGGGATGTCTTCGATTTCAGACAATCCCTTATGCCACATCCAGATCGGACGCTGGCCCGAAGAACTCAAAATGAATACGATCCTGCGGAACACCAGCCGTTTTCAACCCGTTCACCGCCATGGCCATGAACCCTTTGGGACCGCAGATGTAGTAATTCGCCTGTTCCGTCGCTGTATTCGCCGCAAGCCATTCGGGAGAAATCCGCCCCTCGACATCATAGTTGCTGGCGCTGCGATCTTCCTCGCTTGGGGCCTCAAAGAACGTCACGCTCCGGCTAGCCAGCGACTTGACCGCCTCGCCCATCACCAACTGCGTGCCATCCAATGTGGCATGAAGATAGGTTGCAGACTGCCCTCGTTCCGCAAGTGTTTCCAACATCGACACCATCGGCGTCAGCCCCACACCGGCAGACAGCAACACCACCTCAGTTTCTGCACTATCCCCCAAAACAAAGTCGCCAGCAGGCGGCGCGACCCGCAACACCGTGCCTTCAACCGCCTGTTCGTGCAGCCAGCCCGACACCGCACCCTCGGGTTCCCGCTTCACGGTGATCCGGTAATAGTCCCCGTTCGGCTTGGACGAGATCGAATAGTTCCGCCGATGCCGCCCCACCCCGGGCAGATCAAAATCAAACGATAGATACTGCCCCGGCTGATGTTTCAGCACGGCTCCACCATCCACCGGCTTGAGGATAAACGATATGACAGAGCCCGTTTCCTGACGGCGTTCGGCAATCCGGAATTCTCTCCAGCCGTCCCAGCCACCCTCAGCCTGCGCCTTGTCTTGGTAGAGCTCTTTTTCTCGCCCAATCAGGATGCCTGCAAGGAACCAATAGGCCTCACCCCACGCATTCAAAACCTCGTCAGTCGCAGCCTCACCCAAGACATGCGCAATTGCTCCGATCAGCGCATTGGCTACATGTTCGTAATGCGCTTCCTGAATTTGTAAACCAACATGCTTGTTGGCAATCCGCTCAACCGCCCCGGCAAGCGCGCCCAGATTGTCGATGTTCTTGGCATAGGCCAAAATCGCATTGGTCAGCGCCTCATGCTGGGGAGAGCTGCCGCCCTGATGCGACTGATTGAACAAAGCGCGGATCTCTTCATCCGCCAACAGCCGTGCATACATCTCAGTCACGATTGTACGCCCATGCGCCTCAAGGGCTGGAACGGTTGCTTTGACGATCGCCTTTGTCTCTTCGCTGATACTCTGCGCCATTGGTGTCTCCTTCATCAGGCTGGCCAGACATCCGTGTGGATGCTGGTGGGTCATTAGAATTTAATCATTCCGATTAAATGAATGTATTATCGTACAACTTGAAACATTCAAGTAAAATGAATATTAAACCCGGGACAGAGGACACCTTATGAAACTGAATCTCTCCACCGATTACGCGCTCAGAGTGCTTATTTTCCTAGGCTCCAAACCCGATGAACTGCATTCGATTGAGACATTGAGCCGCACCTACGATTTGCCACAAAGTTCCCTGATGAAAGTCGTCAGCGAACTGGTCCGTCGCGGTTATGTCAGCAGCACCCGAGGCCGCGCGGGCGGGATTCGGTTGGGAATGGATCCGCACAAAATCAATGTGGGCGATGTCGTCAAAGCGATGGATGAAAACCTCGACATCATCGACTGCACCAATTGCATCCTCGACCAGCGCTGCCGTCTCAAAGGTGTCCTATCCGAGGCCACCGCCGCCTTCCTCAAAGTGCTGTGCAGCTATAGCCTCGCCGATCTGATTTCTACAAAAGACGATTTTGTGGCACTGTTCAACTTTTCACAGGAACGTTAGTACGCAAAGCGAGCCTCGCAGCTCCAGCGTTACAGGAACGCAGAGTTTCAATACATGACAAAGGTAACCGTGAAGACCAAGCAATACTTCAGTAACTCTCCTGAAAGATATAATAAGCTGCACCAAAATTCGGCGACCATTTCAAGGTCGTTGCAATTTCCAAGACACTCGGCGTGAATCATATAACACGTAACCATCATTCGGAAACATGTTTGCATTACCATAGCTGATCATTATTGAGTCACCAAACTTCACATAATTTGAAAGATTGGGTTGGCGTGGCAATTCGGAAATCTTCGCATACCCATCGAGAGAAGGGATTTCTGAACTTTTCGCGAAACCAACTAGGTCTGTTTTGAGTGCCAATTCCGTTACTGCTGGAAAATCGGAAGTTTTTAAAAAAATTGTCGTATCTAACTCATCTGGCAAATCCTCTTTGGTTACCAACTGGGAGAAATCGGGAATATTGAGTTGCTCAACAATTATTGCAATCTCCGCTGGCGAGAGTGCTGCATGATCAAATACCTCGCGTCCCGAAACCTGCCGTGCATGGACCTCCTTTATTGCATCCCAATTTCTGAGCTCGTCATTGAAACGAACGTAGAGCCCAAATGCACCTATTACCCCGCCTATGATCGCAGCTACTAAGCCAACTAGCGCTGTTATCGCCCCAGCGCGCTTACCCGCTTTTTCCAAATCAACAATTCTGTTTTGAAGTGCAGCAACCTCTACTAAATCCAAATCACTCATATTTGTTACTCCTAATAATTTGATTTTTTAAAATCCCGGCTAATGGACCGAGGCAGATTCATTATGTGCGAATTTCTTGATTCTGTGTTAAATTTTAATAAGGGACAGAACTGCGGGTATATCCACGTATCAATGCACTCATCAGACTGCAGAATCCAAGGCCATGTTTAGGTCCAAGTGAACACCGAGTATTGCGAACCTAGGATTTCACATTACCCCAACTTTCGCTCATTGGGCACTCCGAAATACCTACTCGTCTTCCAGCTTGATCCGCAGTTCCCGTAATATTGGTAGCGTCGCACGCACCCGGCTTTCACCCAGCTCATTCACCAGATCACCAATCATTGGCGCCATCGCAGATAACGCCGCTTCGCGCGCTTGTCGTCCCGCTGGGCTAATCGCAATCTTTTTGCGGCGGGCATCGTCCCAATCGGGGCGAACATGGATGTATCCGGCCCACTCCAGCTTGCTCAGCGTGTTGGTCATAGCACCGCGGGTCACGTGAAAGCTTTTGGCCAATTGCGCCGGGCTGCGTTCATCCTTGGCTCGTGCCAGATGGTTCAGCACCGAAAAATGCGAGATTTCCATGCCTTTGGGCAAAACCCGGCTCAATCGGCTGCGGATCAGCTGCTCATTGGTCATGATCTCGCTAAACAGCGCAACCGCCAGAGAATTTTCAACAGTATCGTTCATCAAGGTCCGGTAAACTGGGCCGTATGGCGCAAAGAGGGAACACGTTCCCGTGCTTGTGCCACTTCCTTGGGGTCCAGATCAACGATTATCACGCCCGGCTCTGTTCCGCCGTCTGCCAAAACCTCGCCCCACGGTGCCACCACCAGCGAATGCCCATAGGTTTTGCGCCCTTTTCCACGGCTCACATCATGGGTACCAGTTTGCGCTGGGGCCAGAACGTAACAGCCGGTTTCAATTGCGCGGGCACGCAGCAAAGGCTCCCAATGCGCGGCACCCGTGACCGGCGAAAACGCCGACGGAATTACTAGCATCTCAGCCCCGGCCTCTGCCAATTGGCGAAACAGATAGGGAAAGCGCACATCATAGCAAATGCTCATCCCGATCTTGGCAAAGCCTGCATCATGCAGCACCGCGCGGTCACCGGGGCGGTAACCCTTCGATTCTCTGTAACTCTCGGTTTCTGAGACCTGCACATCAAACATGTGGATCTTGTCATACCACGCCGCGATCTGACCGTCTGGGGCAATCAGAAATGATCGGTTCGCAAACCGCCCATTCGGATCATCGGTTTTCAGCGCCAAAGACCCGATCAACAGCCAGATTTTTAATTCCGCCGCCTGTGCCCGAAGGGCCGCGAGGGTTTGGTCACCGTCTTGATGCCGCAAAACCTCGTTCTGATGTGTCCGGCTGCCAGACACACAATTTGTGACTTCGGGCGTCAAAACAAACCCTGCACCCTGTGTCACCGCTTCAGAAATATACTCTTGAATTTCAGGCAAATTGCGCGCCGGATCATCGCTACTGTTAAGTTGGATCAAACCGGCACGCATCACCATCAAGCGGCCAACAACTTGTCGAGCTTGCCCGCGCGCTCTAGCGCATAAAGCTCATCGCAGCCGCCCACATGGGTTTCGCCCACAAAAATCTGTGGCACAGTACGGCCACCATTGGCACGTTTGATCATCTCGGCTTTGCGTCCGGGCTGGGCCAGAACGTTCACTTCAGAAAATTTAACACCCTTTTGTTTCAAAAGGCGTTTGGCCGCGTGGCAAAACCCGCACAGCGGGGATGTATAAAGTTCAACCGATTTCATCGTCATTATTCCTGTCTGTCGCGTTGTCGGCTATTTAAGCATCCTTTGCCACGCGCGCCAGTGTAACAATTCTAACATCTTCGGCACCAGCGTCCAGACAAACCCGTGCCGCCGCCGCCAACGTCGCCCCTGATGTCATCACATCATCAACCACCAGCACAGACCGCCCCTGCAATTGATCATACCGTTTGGGATGTATCGATAATGCCCCCTCCAGCATGGCAAATCGGTCTTCTCGGCTCATTCCGTCCAACGATTTGGTACGCTTCGTGCGTCGTAACAAGTCGGGGCAAAACGGCTGCTTTACAATGTTGGAAAGTTCCGCCCCCAGCAAAGCTGATTGATTGTATCTTCGCCGGATCATCCGGCTCCAATGCAACGGGATCGGCGTAATCAAAGTATTTTTTGTCAATAATGGCTCTGCAACCTTGGCCATCCACCCAGCCGCCGGACGGACGATCTCTTGCCGATCACCATGTTTGAGCCCTAGCACCAGTTTGCGCGCCTGATCCCGATAAATCAGCGCGGCGCGGCCTTTGCTCCAGGGGCGCGGAACGGTCAGGCAGTCATCGCAAATTTCGTCAAAACCCGTATCCTGCCCCGGCAGTGGAACACCACATAGATCGCAACACAGCCCTGCGATAAACGGCACTTCGCGCCAGCAACTTGGACATAGTCCAAAAGCGCTTTCCACCCGTTCCCCGCAAATCAGGCACCCCGGCGGATAGATCGCCCGGATCAGGGTTTGTATTGCCGATGCGACCACCTTATTGTCCCCCGATGACCCAAATGCTGACCGACCGCCCTGCCCTGCTTAGAAACCGTCGCCGCGCTTTGACGAGCCCGGCATTGTTTCTGCATCAAGAGGCAATGGCCGAGGTCAAGGATCGACTATCCTTGGTTAACAAATCCTTTACGGATGCCTGCGTGATCGGCGGTTTTCCTGAGGTCTGGGATACTGAATTCCCCAACGCCATCCATCTGAGCGATGAAGATATCATTGATCTGCAACCCAAAAGTCAGGATTTGATTATTCACGCCATGGCCTTGCACTGGGCCGCTGATCCTGTTGGCCAGCTCATACAGGCTCGGCGATCCCTGCGCCCCGACGGGCTGTTTCTGGGCGTCTTTCTGGGCGGTGGCACTCTGAATGAACTGCGTAGTGCATTGGCCCAAGCCGAGGCGGACCTCACCGGAGGTCTGTCGCCGCGCATTTTGCCCATGGCCGAAATTCGCGACCTTGGCGGGTTGCTGCAGCGCGCCGGTTTCGCCCTGCCTGTGGCCGACGTTGTGCCCCTCACCGCGACCTATGAAACCCCGCTCAAATTAATGCACGATTTACGCCAGATGGGCGAAAATAACGCGATGACCGCCCGTCCCCGTCGTTTCATGCGTCGGGGCGTGCTAGACCGCGCGATCAAGATCTACAGCGAGACTTTTCAAACCCCAGATGGCCGCATCCCAGCCAGTTTTGAGTTGATGGTTCTGACGGGGTGGGCCCCTAGCCCAGATCAGCAAAAACCCCTTCGCCCCGGCTCTGCGTCACAGCGTCTCGCTCAGGCGCTTGGCACGTCTGAAACCGCGGTCAAAGATTGACGCGCCGCCAAACTTCATTATGTCCAACGACAATGCCAAACCAAAAGTAGCCAACATGCCAAACACCCCAGCCGACCACCCAAGTATCCCTGCCGCCAAAACCGGCATCCTGTTGGCCAACTTGGGCACCCCAGACGGCACCGACTACTGGTCAATGCGCCGCTACCTGAACGAATTTCTCTCAGATCAACGCGTCATCGACTACCCGCGTTGGAAATGGCAGCCCCTGCTGCAATTGATCATCCTCAGCAAACGCCCGTTTTCCAGCGGCAAGGCGTACCGCTCGATCTGGAACACAGATCGCGATGAAAGCCCGCTGATGACCATCACCCGTGACCAGACCCAAAAGCTGGCCACTACGCTGCACGCGGAATACGGTGATAACATCATGGTCGATTTCTGCATGCGCTACGGCAGCCCATCGACTAAATCCAAAGTACGCGAAATGGTTGATGCCGGCTGCCGCCGCATCCTGTTCTTCCCGCTCTACCCCCATTACGCAGGGGCAACATCAGCCACCGCGAATGATCAGTTCTTTCGCGCCCTGATGAATGAGACCTGGCAACCCACCGCCCGCGTGGTCGAGCCGTACTTTGAGCACCCGTTATACATCGAGGCCCTCGCCCAATCGGTGGAAACCGCCTATGCCAAGCTCGACAAAAAGCCCGACATTCTGGTGGTGTCCTACCATGGCATGCCCAAACGCTACCTGATGCAGGGTGATCCGTATCATTGCCAATGCCAGAAAAACACGCGCCTGCTGAAAGAGCGCCTCGGATGGGATAACACCCAGATCACCACCACCTTCCAATCCGTCTTTGGCCCCGAAGAATGGCTCAAGCCTTATACGGTTGAAGAGGTCGCACGTCTGGCCAAAGAGGACGACAAAAAAAACATCGCCGTCATCGCCCCTGCCTTTTCCGCCGATTGCATCGAGACGCTGGAAGAGATCAACGAAGAGATCAAAGAGAGCTTTGAAGAGGCCGGCGGCGAAGACTTCACCTATATCCCCTGCCTCAATGATGACGACGCCCACATCGACGCGCTCTCAAACATTGTACAATCGAACCTTTCTGGCTGGCTCTGATCCGGTACGCATCCCAAATAGGCGCGCCTATTCGATCCACGCCTCGAAATCATCATCTGCCTGCGTCAGCGTCGCATAATAAACATCAGCGAAACGCGCGCTGATCCAACCGCTTTGTCCGTTGGCCACCAACTTCAGCCAGATCGCCTGATTATCCAGGGTTACGGTGCAATCCTTAACCCGAAACTCATACCCTGTCTCCAGCTCCGCCAAAACCGGCGCGCCAAACGCCGGGCTTTCGCGCATATTCACCTCGCGCGTAATCTGCGCCAAACCAAAGCCTTCAGGAAAATCATACCGGTCCGTCACTTGTGACTCTGTATAAATCGCAGGGTGCAGTCTGCCCATATGGCACGCGCTGATGTCTGCAAGCAGACCATTGGTGGCGTAAGCGCTCAACTCAACATCAACCGCACACCAATTCGCTTCGGAATCGTCCCCTTCGATACAGGGCGGCCAGCCTTCAGCGACATCCAGCATCAGATTACCCTGCGGGCTCAACCCGATAAGACAAGACTCGCCTGACGCAAATAACCCGCGATAGGTTTTGCCCCCCCGAGTTTCAAAAAACGCCTTTACTGTTTTCTCATCCGCCTGATGCACAAAGCCATAATCCTCATTCACGATAGTTTCCGGTATTTGCGAAATCACCAGTAATCGCGCGCACATCTGATAAACATGCGACATCGACAATGCGTTTGTCGTCAAAGGCTCTGATAGCGGGCCCGCAGAAACCGGGATAAAGCCCAGATCATACGCCCGGTCGCTGGCTTCTACATAAAAGAACGTCTCTGCGTCTCGCGCTTTCAGCGCCTCCACGATCAGATCCGGCGGGCTGGTCTGATCTGAAATCAGCACCATATAGGCGGCCATGATGTCATAGGTCAGGTTCATCGCATCCGAAAGTTCTATCTTCTGACTGGCCAGCTTGCCGCTCAGAAACCCCATATGAAACCCAACCCGCGCACCCAGCTCTATAAATCGCGAGCTGTCCGAATCATTCAACGACCTGCGATGTGACGACAATGCAAAGATCAGCCCGCAGGCCGACAGACATTCATCACCAGCCAAAACATAAGATCCATGAAAATCAGGGTCCTGCGATGATAGATTCTCCCGCAGCCACTCCCCTATCGCGATGCCCTCAAGAAAGTTCCCCCCATCACTGTCCAAAACCAAGGTCCACACCTGATGTTGACCTTGCTGCACCTCCTTAACGAACTGCTTGAGCTTGTTAAGGTCCCCCAGCTCGATCACCCCCGACAAGTGAACAATTTTCCACGGCACTGAACCGCCCGAGTTCAGAGAGGCCCGATCGATCTCGCGCCGGTTGGGCGGTAAGTCGACAAAGGTCTCGCTCCATTCAGTTGGGCGGTAAATCTGTTGCAATTTGCTAAGCCTGTTTCCCAGATCTGGACGCAGCTCCAGTTCAACCGCTTGCACCGCACTGCTTGTGCCCCACAAGGCCAGCCCCAGCGCCAAAATCATCCGTAACAAACCCATACCGCTCTCCTCATCCCTTCGCCTCAGCATGGCAGCATCCCCCGCCCTTGCCTACAGAAATTCACTTTGCCCCAACCCTACTCCTTATTACTCTTGTTGACCGGGTTTCAGCCCAGCCCTTTATCCTGCCAGCAACAACCTCTATCTGTTTCATAAACTCATAGCATCCAATAGGTAGAGACCCCCGTGACATTCCTCGACGGCATCGCCCTGCAATTTTATCGCGGCATCGGCCCCGAAACCCAATACATCGCTCCATTTTCCCAGATGAACTTCTTCATCGGCCCCAACAACGCAGGCAAATCGATTGTGCTGAACGCGATTTCGGAACGTTTCACCGGGAAAGTGCGTGATGAAAAACTAATGACGCTTCCATTCGTTGAGCAATACGACGGCCCTGAAAGAGGGCCATTTTCAACAGCTTTTGGAAATCATCGCGATGAACTTAAGCACCGTTTAATAAATCAAGGTTTTGGTCCTGATCGTGTTCAAATTGTAGAACCGGAGATAGACAAACTCTTTGATTACATCTGCTACAACGACTGTGTTTGGGCCTGTATCAACAAAAGCAATCATTCTGAATTACTGTTGCGAGGCGCATCGACAACCATTTCGGAAGAGGCAAATAACTGGCATGTAGATTGGGAGCTCATCCGGCGCACAGCAAATCAAAATTTCGGTATATTCGTCCGTGAAAATTTTCCTTCGGGACTCGTCAAATTCATTGTCAATTTGATGGAATGCGATCCGCCAAAAATTTATCTCATTCCGGCCAAACGTGAATTTGGAGTGAAAGGTGAAGATCTAAATGACTTGAGTGGTCGAGGCCTTATTGATCATTTGGCGAAGTTACAAAATCCGTCTCTTGAAAGGCAAAAAGACAAGAAACTCTTTCACCAGATCAATCAATTCCTACGAAAGGTCACAGGTAAGCCAGATGCTGAGCTAAACGTGCCCAGCGAGCGCGAACATCTCCTTGTCCACATCGACAACAAGGTTCTGCCCCTTTCCTCCCTCGGCACCGGTATTCATGAGGTGGTGTTGATCGCCGCCTTCTGCACCATTCATGACGGCTCGATCATGTGTATCGAGGAACCCGAAATTCACCTGCATCCGCTGTTGCAGCGCAAGCTGGTCACCTATCTCCAACAAAACACCGCCAGCCAGTATTTCATCGCCACCCATTCCCCGGCCTTCATTGACACGCCCGAGGCGTCTATCTTTCATGTCGAAAATAACGGCGTGCAGACCTTTGTCAGACCCGCGCTCACTCAAAGCGACCAGCGCAGCATTCTGGACGACCTCGGCTGTCAGGCCTCCGATATCCTACAATCCAACGCCATCATCTGGGTCGAAGGGCCGTCTGACCGGATTTACCTCAATCACTGGATCAAGGCGGTTGATGACCGGCTGATCGAGGGCATCCATTACACCATCATGTTCTACGGCGGCGGGTTAATCAGCCACCTCAGCGCCTCGGATGACGCATTGGATCAATTCATCCAGCTTCGCAAACTCAACCGCCACATGGCCATCGTGATCGACAGTGACCGATCCAGTCCAGACGATGAACTGAAACCTCATGCCAAACGCCTGAGGAAAGAAATGGAAAAAGACGGCGGTGTTGTCTGGATCACCGCAGGTCGAGAGATTGAAAATTACCTTGAAGGGGACAAGTTGCAAGAAGCTTTAGAGCAGCTTCATCCTAAAACCTATCAAGCCCGCGGCGAGACCGGTGTCTATGATCATGCATTCTATTTCTATCGCAACGCGGAAAAGACTGAGATCTACAAAAAAGGCGATAAGGTCGGAGCGGCGCTCGCCCTTTGCCAGGCACCAGCGCACCTCAAAATATTGGATTTGCAGGAGCGAATCGCACGCTTGGTTCAGATGATCTTAACCGCCAACAACTTGGTCGATCGTTAAGAATCACCTTAGATCGTCATTCAGCTTCACATGGCGCATTGACGAATGCAGATCGGGCGCTTTGCGATTTGTGTACAGAACTCGCGTACAACCCGTACAGGCTGTACACAAAAAAGGCAGCGTCAGACGCTGCCTTTTCCGTATTTTATCTGACTTAGAAATTAGTCAGCAGCAACAACTGCGGCAACGATGGCCAACAGCAGCAGTGGGATCCAGATGCCCGCTGAAGAAGAAGAAGCTTGAGTTTCTTCAACGATCACTGGTGCTTCAACAACTGGCTCGGACAGGTTGCCGGCGAAAGCTGTCGATGCTGCGGCTGTCATTGCAGCGGCGAGAACGAGTTTTTTCATAGTATCCTCCAGGAAAATAGGCCTGACGTCACACAACAGTAACGGCAAGCAAAAAGACTTACCTCGTAACTGGTCTCTAACCGCGAAAATGGTCAAAATGCAATTGCTACAACCCACAGAGATAGCAGTTCGGAGTTGATTGTCGTCAAATAAGCAACACTTGTGTGCCGACTTTTGTGTTGGCGAAAAGTTCAGCAATGTGTTGATTATAAAGGCCAATACAGCCATTTGAAGACCTGCGGCCGATTTTGCGTGTGTCGTGGGTGCCATGGATGCGGTAATATGTCCAACTCAGGTACAGCGCATGCGTGCCCAACGGATTATCCGGCCCTGGGCCGACAAAATCTGGCCAATCTGGGTTACGTTTAAGCATCGATGGTGTCGGCCGCCAGCTTGGTCCCTCGACTTTACGCACGACCTTAGTACGGCCGCGGCGGGTCAATTCCTCAGACAAAGGCACACTGGAGGGATAAAGTTTATACTGCCCAGCTTCATTCCAGAAATGCAGCGCACGAGATGAGATATCAACCAAAACAGCACCGTTGTTGAGGTTCGAAAAGTAAGGCTGCCAATCCAGCGCCCGGAAACTGGAAATATTGCGCCGAACGCTATCGGTGATTTCCTGCTCAATTTCGATACTACCCGCGCCGTCGACATTTTGTGCTAGTGCAGGCACGCCCAATGAGGCGGCCGTCCCGGCAAGAAATGAACGGCGGCTCAATCCATTTGTGAAAATTTTGGCCATTTCAGCCCTCCGAACTTGCTTAAATCATCTATTCTTAACGCAACTATATGGCGCGAAAGCCTCAGTCGCAAATCAAACCAGCGATATTTTGCAAAGGAATATCCAACTAGGTTTGAATAACGAGGCCAGTCGCGATAGAGCAGGAATTGAATATAACAACAAAATAATGGCGATAAATGATGCTGCGGATCTTTGGACTTCTTATTTCGGCACTTTTGGTGCTTTCGGCTTGTGCGCAAACCCCGACGTCATCCCAAATTGGCCCGGATGGCAAACCACTGCCCAAAGTCTATAAAATTCGCACGGGCGATACCAATGATATCCAGTACGGAATGTTGGACTCAGTGAATTCTCTGCGTCAGGCTGCGGGCCTGGCTCCCGTTGATCTGGATTCAAAGTTGAACGCCGCTGCAGCAACCCACGCACGCGATATGTCAAATCAGAATCGCCCGTGGCATTTCGGCTCTGATGGCTCCTCTCCAATTGATCGGGTTCAGCGCGTTGGATATGCTGGCCCACTGGTTGGTGAAAACATCTCTGAAACCTATGAGACCGAGCTTGAAACCCTCGCGGCCTGGATGGACAACCCAAGCACCAGAACCGTGATCTTGTCCCCCAATGCCCGCAAGATGGGCTTTTCATGGGAGCAGGAAAGCAACGGAAAAATCTGGTGGACCATGGTGATGGGCGGCTGATCCTAACCGGGATCTTTAAAATGAAAGCGCCTGCGTTCAGATCGTCAGGCGCTTTTTTATTAGCCTTGGGCGCGTCGACTTTTGGCACCTGCATTTGCAATCTATTCAGATTTTGCTAAATCACACACTAATGCCGTGGCTGGTAGGTCAGAGCGGTTATACACCCAATGAACTGTATTTTCGGTTTCGGGAAATGTGCCATAATCTTCAGCCTTGAACGTATCTTCACCTTCCGGCTTTCCTTCGATCCACTCACCATCAACCATAGTAACAATACCCGGGCGGTCTGCATGACTGTGTTCGGCAATCTGACCGCCAGGGGCAACCGTCACCCAACGCATGCGCATCGTATACCCTTCAAGACCTATGGTTGCCTGAAGGGTTTCCTCAGACAGCTCTTCAAGCAATCCCAACTGAATTCCCTTATGCTCCTTTGGGCCTAATCCTGCGGCAAGGATCGTCTCACCGTTAAGGCCAAGCCCGAGCCCCACAACAAGAATGGCAAGGCTTTTGGCCTGCCGCGTTAGCTTGGATGTTATCACATTCATGGTTCCAGCCCTTTGCTTGACAGTTCGCAAAGCAACCTACGATAATGGGTAACAATCTAGCAAAATACCATTTTTCAATAGGGTGATGAATATTAGTCATGACCATAGCATCGCGCCTTCCGCCGTTTTCGGCTCTTCGCGGTTTTGAAGCCGCCGCGCGCTTGAACAGCTTTCGTCTGGCTGCAGAAGAACTCTGCCTGAGCACATCAGCAATCAGTCACCATATCCGCCACTTGGAGGAATTCTTTGGCCAGCCACTGTTTGTTCGCAGCCCCAGTGGCGTAACACTAACGCCTTGTGGGCGTGAGTATTTATCAAACATCACACCGATTCTTTGCGATTTGGTTACAGCAACAGATCGCGCCATGAAAAAAACCAAACACCGAACAGTCACACTTCGATGCTCCCCCGGATGCGCATCACGTTGGTTGGTGCCCCGGCTAAACATGCTCAAGCGCGCCTTAGGCGGTATCGACATCAATCTGACAACCCAACCTTCAGGGCCCCAACCCGATGTCGAAATCAGATGTGGATATACCTTTCCACCAGACACGCGGCACGAAGTTTTGCTAACAACTTTGCGTGCGCCGGTTTGCAGCGCTGAGTATATTCGCGCCCATGGACCAATAGAAAACTCAAGCGACTTATCAGGTCACACCCTCTTGAGGGAACATCAACTTGACGAATGGGATCGCTGGTTTGCAATCGCCACGCCGGGGTCGCCCATCTCAGAACACTCAATCTGGTTTGACGATGGTCATGGTGCAATTTTGGCTGCGGAACAGGGGATGGGTATATGTCTTGGGCATTTGGCACTTATTCGGGCTGAGCTGGCCTCTGGCCAACTGGTACAATTGTTTGACCAGACCACACCAGAAAGCATCGTCTATACCCTTGAAATGCAGTTAGGTTGGCAAAATGACGATACTCTTGTCACCCTCAGGAACTGTCTGGTTTCAGACGCTCACGAAATGGCGTGCGTTGCGGAATAGGCAATGCACGCCATTGGGGTTTTGCCAACCCATCATCATGAGCGCCACCGCGCCCTAAAACGCACTCAGGGGCGCAGCGTGATTGGGGTGCCATCTTTGACCATTGCGTAGATGCGTTCCATCTCTTTGTTGGTCACGGATATGCAACCTGCGGTCCAGTCAGGATCTGATTTCTTGCGGTTACGTACCAGTTTGTTGGGCTGGCCATGAATAAAGATATCACCGCCGGGGCTTTTGCCAGCAGCTTTGGCATGGGCGATGTCGGCTGCATTCGGATAAGAAATCCCGATCGACAGATGGAAACTGCTGTTTGGATTACGGCGGTCGATGAAGTATTCCCCTTCTGGGGTTTTACCATCGCCTTCGAATTGCTTGTGACCGACAGGGGCAAACCCAAGCTCCATATCATAGGATTTCAGAACCCTGTTATGATGCATTAATAGCAGCTCACGATCCCCTTTATCGACGATGACGCGCGTCACCTCGGGGCCATTGTAGCGCTTGAATTTAGAACTGCTGCAACTGGCCAAGACTGTCATCATGACCAACATCACTGCTGTGAACGCGACTTTACCAAGCCTCATTTCTTTTTCCTGCATTTCTTGCCTCACATCCTTTTAACAGCAAACTTGCCTTCAAGCACCTGCCGTTTGTCAGCCTCACTTTTTAGTGATGACCGCACTGCGCGTTTGAAAACGCCATATCAAGTGTCTCTCGCGAAAACAACGGGCATCACAAAAGTCTCCGCAGGCTTTGCCATATAACCTGCGCCGCCAGATTGGCACCTGCCGCATTGCTATGATGCCCGTCTTGCGCATAAAGCGACGCACCATTCGCAACCTGCATCAACCATTGTTCAGGAACCGGGGCCACTGTTGCCCCGATCCGGCCAGCAACCTGTGTATAGTGGTCCATGGTTTTAGCAGCGTAATCTGCCGGATTTTCTGGAGTAAAAGCAAACCGCCCGGCATCATGATATACCGTGTTATCTGCGCGCGCAGGCCACGGCGGAAAAAACACCACTGGTATCGTACCCACCCGTTTTGCCAGAACTGACATCGCCCGGGCGGACCCCATGCGATACATCTTGTTCAACGGTACTTTTGAAAAGTCCTGCAACACAACCGCGTCCCACAACCCTGGACGCATGATCGTCTGCAATGCATCAAGGCGCATGGTTTCTACCAGCCAGGCTCCTCTGGCCGCGGCTGTTGCAGTCCGTAGATCGCGCCCGTCCGGCGCCGCCAGTGCCGCAACACGCCCCGGTACATCGTGCTGCAGCGTTGTAGAGTTACCGACAAACAGCACTCTTGGCGCACCAACTTTAGGCATCGCTATCTGCTGCAAGTGCTCATCTGTCAGGAACGGAATGCGGCGTGGCGTCTGGTGCTGGCGTAAAACCAAAGTCGCTCCGCCTGCGGCCACCGCGGCACCGGCGGCCAATTGGGTCAGCACAATGCGGCGGCGAACCTTCATTCATCCACCTTACCGCGCAATGCTTTAACTTCTCCGCGCGCTTTCTTGGCTTTCAGGCGTCGCTTTTTTGATCCCAGTGTTGGCCGAGTTGCGATACGGCGTTTTTGTTTTTCCGTGGCTTTGCGGATTAACTCAGCCAACCGCTCTCGGGCAATTTCACGGTTACGCGATTGATGACGAGTTTCGTCACACTGGATAATCAGCGCGCCCTCTTTGGTCCAGCGCCGCCCCGCCAGCTTTCGCAGCCGTCGCTTTACATCAGGCAACAGATTTGGCGAGCGCTCGGCCTCAAACCGTAATTCAACAGCAGAAGAGACTTTGTTCACATTCTGCCCACCCGGTCCGCTGGCCCGCATGAAGCTTTCGGTCAGCTCCCAATCGGCAATTGTGATGGTTTCAGTGATTTTAAACATGGTTCCGAAGTGGCTACACTCTTTGCAAAATAACGCAACAGGTCACAAAGTAAAAAGGCCGCCCGGAATTCGGCGCGGCCTTCTAGAAGTTAGCGAAAGTGAGCTGGTTAGGCGCACCAATTCGGATTTTTCTCACCCAAGGACTGCCTTAGATGTGACATCTCCGAACTGTTCCAACACTCCTCTCCAATACCTCTATAGACACTGGCCACCTCCTTTCGCTGGTTTCTTTTTGACTTATCCACAGCCTGCCACATATTTTGTATTTGTCAACAAAATGATGTGGATTTTTTTATATTGGCCGCATCATGCTGTATCAATTTGACTGTAAAACAGACACACATTGCCCCGGAAGACTGGCCATTGTCAGCTCGCGTCTCGGCTTCGGTTTGACCTTAGGCGCATTCGGATCTGGGGGCGGTGGGTTGATAATATTTCGTGACCATTGCTCGGCATCTGCACAGCCATCACCTGCGGGTGGTACGTCTTGATTCACGCATCCCGGGGCATTGGCCGGGCATTTGAGGCGCACGTGGAAATGATAGTGATGCCCCCACCATGGTCGGATTTTACGCAGCCAGCTGCGGTCGCCCGTCGCATCCTTGCACATCTGCACCTTGGCACCGGGAAATACAAAAATACGCGCAGTGCGCGAATCTTTGGCGGCGGCCTTCAAAATTTCATGATGTTCGCGTGTCCAGTTAGAATTGACATAAGCTCCATTGGCCCGGCGCATCGAGATGGAAGAGATGTTCTCACGCTCATTCACTGACAGGTTAAGCCGGTCCGCTGGACGCATCCAGATATCAATATCCATACCGATCTGGTGGCTGCGGTGTCCCGATAACATCGGGCCGCCCCGTGGCTGGCTGATGTCACCAATGTATAATCCGTTCCACCCTGGCTGGGCCGCCGCCTTGCGTGACAGTTTGTGGATAAAATCGATCGTGTCAGGGTGGCCCCAGTTGCGATTGCGGCTTAGGCGCATAGCCTGCCAGGTTGGCCCAGTTTCAGCCAGTTCCTGACCACCAGCAACGCACCCCTTGGAATAACCGCCAAATGGCTGTGCACCTTGTGATGAGCCAGATTTCTTGCTGCCAAAAAGCTGCTTGGCCTGAACACCCTGCATTGAGGCTGGAACACTTTGTGATGAAATCACCTGTGTCACTTGTAATGACTTAGCGCTGTTAGGGGGCTGCGATGCCCCTGAACAGCCCGCCAAGATCATTGACAGTACAACCAGTTTAAATGCTCTGCCCATATTCGTTCTCTCCCTCCGGATGTACCCAGCGTAGCAGCACCAGACCCAGCAGGAAAAGAACAATCAACGGCGCAACCCCGATCTGCTGACTCCCGCTTATTTGCGTAGCAATACCAATGGCAAACGGCGCGATAAAACTGGTGGCTTTGCCAGCAAGCGCATAAAGGCCAAAGGCCTCGGTCATTTGACCGGGGTTCGCTTGGCGTACCATCATCGTCCGGCTGGCAGATTGAATAGTCCCGCCAACAGCGCCGATCACGGCACCAAGAACATAAAAGATATGATCCGGCAGTTTTGATGTTGCTTCGACCTCGATGCCAAATACTGCTTCACGCGAGACAAAGATCACGCAGATGGCGACCGCAATGAGGATCAGGATCGAGACGCGGATCACCGGTTTTGGCCCAACCTTCACATCAACACGCCCACCGACCCAGGCAAAGATCGCCCCTGAAACGATAGCAATGATGCCAAACACTCCGGTCTGAACCACGCTCCATCCCAGTACACCCGCCGCATAAAGCCCACCAAAAACATACATGCCGTTCAGCGCATCGCGGTAAAACATCGACGACGCCAAATAGGCAAAAAGCGAGGGTGTCTTTGGCAGGCTCTTAACCGTTTTCACAACGCTGCTCAGTGATCGCTTCAGAGCGCCTTGCGCAGGTTTCTCAGGTTTTGGGTCCCGGACCCATAGGAAAAACGGAACCATGAAAACCACATACCACAGAGCGGAAAATGGTCCGACAAAACGCGTGCCCTCTCGTGCCTCAGCACTCAACCCTAAAGCCGGGTCAAACCCTAAAAATGTTTTCCCGGTAGTGGCACTTTCGGCAAAAAAACCCAGTGTAAGCACCAAAGCGATAAATCCACCCAGATACCCAAAGGCCCAGCCCGATCCAGAAATCCGGCCTATTTCTTCTTTTGTACCCAGGTCTGGCAACATCGAATTGGTGAAGATCGTTGCAAACTCCATCCCGATCAAACCAAGGCCAAAAAGCGTCAACGCCAACATCAGGTGATTGCCATCTGGAGCCAAAAACCACGCTCCGCATGCGCCCACCACATAAAGCACAGAAAACAGCCAAACCCATTTAAGACGGTTACCATAGGTATCCGCTATCGCCCCAAGGATCGGCGCGCACAGGGCGATAATCACCCCCGCGCACCCCACAGTGAAGCCCCAAAGTGATTGCGCCCTGGCTCCATCACCGACGACTTCAGTCACGTAAGGTGCAAAAATGAAGGTCAGCAGAAGCGTATTGTAAGGTTGGCTGGCCCAGTCAAAAAAGAACCAACCCCAGATACGTTTGCGTTGTGAAATTTCGGCCATTTTGCCCCCCGAGTTGTGGAGGATATGACAGGCTTGCCCCGTCAGAGGCAAGTCAATCCTGCATTGGCGGCCAAGGGCGTTGATCCTCAGCCGCAATCCAGGCTTTGAACCATACGGGCATTTCCGGATTAATCTCAGATGCGCCCAAGGCTTGCATCACTTCGATCGGGGGAACGATGCCATTTGGCCCAGTGATGGCCGTGCGATACATTGCGTGGTTGGCGCATTCGCCGTTTTTCTTCCACATTGATTGCTCAAGATAAAAGAACTTGTCATCCCAGCACACGCCCCGCGATTTCATCTCAACCACCTCAAACATCTTGATCCTGCGGCGATACCGCACAGAGCTGCCCGCGACGGTCAGCCCCCAGCGTTTTTGCTTGAGCAGCTTTGCCAGACCAACCCGAACCGCCAATGGGATACGTCCCAGATCATAGATCGTAAGCGTCCGACCGTTGTTCAGCTCCATCCAGATATCAAGATCCCATGGCATGCACATGTGATACGACACATGTGCATCAAGCACACCGATATGTGGCATGTTACGAACTTTGATCAGCTGGATGATCATGCGCAGGAATGGGTACACGAGAATATCCTCTTCTGAACCAATCAGTTTACCTAAACTTTCATTACGTCAAGTCCAACCTCGCGTCAGGCTTGCGCTTTTTTGCCTCAGTGCTTAGGTGAGGGCCAACACAACAAAGGACCTAATGGTATGATGGCAATTTATGGACCGATCGCGCTTGTTCTCGATGTCGCGTTCTTCTTCATTCTGGCCCATGTCATCATGAGTTGGCTGATCAGCTTTCAGGTTCTGAACCTGCAACAGCAGTTCGTGGCGCAGCTATGGTATGGGTTGAACAAAGTGTTGGAGCCGATCTATGGTCCAATTCGCCGTTTCATGCCCGATACGCGCCCATTGGATCTGGCCCCACTGGTTGCAATCATCGTGATCATTTCGCTGCGCGATTATATTCTGCCCGGGATTTTGCTGGGCTGATCCGGTCTAAGGGCCTTGCCCCGCGATTCACAGTATGAAACATTGCTGTAAGAGCAGCTTAATCTTACAGGATCTTCATGCCCGACACTGCCACGCTTTTGCGCGATGTCTTTGGATTCGACGCCTTCCGCGACGGACAAGAAGAGATTGTGGATGCTGTCGCAGACGGAGAAAACGTTCTCGCCATCATGCCCACAGGGGGCGGGAAGTCTCTGTGCTTTCAGCTTCCGGCATTATTGCGCGACGGGGTAACACTGGTTATCTCTCCGTTGATTGCCTTGATGCGCGATCAAGTCCGTGCACTTCGTGCTGTTGGGGTTGAGGCGGGTGCGCTGACCTCTGCCAATACCGAAGAAGAAAACGCGGCCGTCTGGCAAGCCCTGGATGAAGGCCGACTAAAGCTTTTGTATATCGCGCCCGAACGTATGGCATCCGGCTCATCTCTTAGCTTTCTGCGCCGCATCAACGTCAGCCTTATCGCTGTGGACGAGGCACACTGCGTTGCTCAATGGGGGCATGATTTCCGACCTGACTATTTACGCATCGGTGATTTGCGCCGGGCGCTGAATGTCCCGCTCGCCGCCTTCACCGCCACCGCAGATGCCGAGACCCGTGTCGAGATCGTCGAGAAGCTTTTTGATGGCCAAAAGCCGCAAAGCTTTCTGCGCGGCTTTGATCGCCCCAACATCCGCCTTGCCTTTGCCGCCAAAGACGGTCCACGCCAACAGATCATGAGTTTTGTTGCTGCGCGCAAGGGTCAATCCGGCATTGTCTATTGCGGCACGCGCGCCAAGACCGAAGCACTTGCGCAAGCCCTACGCGATGGCGGGCATAACGCCTGTTGCTACCATGGCGGGATGGAGTCGCATAACCGGCGCGAGGTTGAGCACCGTTTCAACACCGAAGATGAGCTGATCGTTGTGGCGACCGTAGCCTTTGGCATGGGGGTAGACAAGCCTGACATTCGTTGGGTGGCGCATGCTGATCTGCCCAAATCAATCGAAGCATACTATCAAGAAATAGGCCGTGCTGGACGTGACGGCGCCCCAGCTGATACGCTTACGCTTTATGGGGCTGATGACATTCGTCTGCGCCGCAGCCAGATCGACGAAGGGCTTGCTCCACCGGAACGACGCGCGGCAGACCACGCCCGCCTAAATGCGCTGCTGGGTCTGGCCGAGGCGTATCAATGTCGCCGGGTGAACCTGTTGCAGTATTTCGGAGATATGGCGGAGGCCTGCGACAACTGCGATTTATGTGAGACTCCCGCCGACACCTTTGACGGCACTAAAGATGTGCAAAAGGCCCTGTCGGCGATCCTGCGTACAGGTGAATACTTCGGCGCCGGCCATCTGATCGATGTGCTGACAGGCAACCTGACTGATAGGGCGCGAGAGCGTGGCCATGATCAACTGCCCACCTTTGGTGTCGGCAAGGAGACCAGCCGACGAAACTGGCAAGGTATTTTCCGGCAAATGATGGGGCACGATCTAATCCGCCCTGACCCCGAGCGCCATGGTGCCCTGCGCATTACCGAAGGCGCCCACCCAATCCTGCGTGGCGAGGCTCCGGTCATCCTACGACGTGACACACTTGCAAGCAAAACCCGCCAACCTGCAGTCAAAGCACTGGTTTCAGACGAAGACGCGCCCTTGCTGTCAGCGCTCAAGGCAAAACGCCGAGCACTGGCCGAGGCTGCCCGCGTGCCGCCTTATATTGTGTTCAACGACAAGACCTTGATTGAAATGGCACAAAACCGCCCCGCCACATTAGACCAGATGGCACATATCAACGGCGTTGGTGCAAAAAAATTGGAACAATACGGTCAGGCTTTTTTGCAGGTCATTTGTAGCGAAGCGCAAGACTTGCACCCTGCTCGCCGCAAACTGGCCGGACGCGCAGCAGGCACGCTTTATGATCAGCTGATGGAAATTCAGACTGATCTGGCCCGAGGTTCAGATGGGTGTGAAAAACCACTCAGTTGCTCCACCTCGCTTTTGGTCAAAGTGGCCGAAATGCGCCCCAAGGACCTGACCGGCATGACACGCTTGTTGGGCGCAAAACGATCTGAGCGATTTGGCCCCGCTTTTCTGGACGTTTTGGCCCAAGCGCATTAGATCACACAAAACCTTACAAGGACTGCTGCCATGCAAATCGTGATTTCCCCGGCCAAAAAGATTGATATGGATCCGGTCGAGGTCCCTGAAATTACCGCCCCACAGTTTCAGGACCGCGCGGATGAGTTGGCACAGGTGGCGCGCACGCTAACAGCAACTGACCTTGGGAAGCTGATGAAAATCAGCCAAAATCTGGCCGAAATGAATTCTGATCGCTTTCAGTCTTTTGGAAATATGGCAGAAAAACCTGCGGCTTTAGCCTTTGCCGGAGATACCTATCAGGGGCTAGAGGCCGCCTCGTTGGATACGGAGGAATTATTGTGGGCGCAGAAATATCTGGGCATTCTGTCCGGGCTATACGGCCTATTACGCCCGCTGGACGCGATACAGCCTTACCGTTTGGAAATGGGCAGTCGGTTGAAAAACCCTCGTGGCAAGAACCTCTATGAATATTGGGGGGATACCATCTCAAACGCGCTGAATGATCGTGCTGAAGCATTGGGCAGTGATGTGCTGGTCAACTGTGCCAGTCAGGAATATTTTGGCGCGGTTGATCTCAAGGCACTGAAACCCCGTGTCATCACACCGGTGTTCATGGAAGACAAAAACGGCACCGTCAAGATTGTCAGCTTCTACGCCAAAAAAGCACGCGGCGCGATGGCACGGTACATTATTCAACATCGATTGACCGACCCCAGCGCGCTGCTTGATTTTGACACCGGCGGATATGCATACCAGCCGAAGTTGTCTGAGCCTGATAGGCCGGTTTTCCTGCGCGATTATCCTAACGCCTGAGCGCCTCTCTCATTGTCAGACCCGCGCCAGCGTGGCACCATGGCCCCATTGTTTGATGGAGATTGCCATGCGCCGCCTTGTTATAGCCTTTGCCGCCCTGTCTTGCCTCAGCTCACAAGGCGCTGCTCAAACCGCCATACCCGAACGCCGCGAAGTGGTGACCAAAGATGTTGATTTTTACGGCGCGGATCTACAGCCATTGTTTGACACCACCCTACAAGCTTGTCAGCGCAGTTGCCTGAGCGATCCCAGCTGCAAGGCCTATACGTTCAACTCCCGCTCCAACGCCTGCTTCCCAAAATCAGACGTTACCGATGTTCAACCCTATGAGGGGGCCGTTTCCGCCCGCATCCTAGATGCCGACACGCAAGCTCTGACACGTGCAAAAACCCATGCCGCAGATTTAGCATTTCTCACGCAAGATGACCTGAAACAGGCCCACGACGACGCCCGTGGGATCAGCGGCCGGCATCCCGCAGGGCAGTGGGGGCTGAAAGCGTTACTGGAAGCCGTCCAAAGCAGGCAGGCCGAAGGCGATGCCCTCAATGCCATGCGGTGGACTGGGGCAGCGGTTGCGCAGGCCGATACCAGCGATCTTTGGGCGGAATACGCCCGGCTGTTGCTGGCTGTCAAAACCAAGTCCAGTTCCGACAGACGCCGTTATGCAAACTGGGCGCAGGCTGCGGCCATCAATGCCTATCTTCGCGCGCCCTCTGATCCCGCACGCGTTTCTGCGCTGCAGATATTGGCCGACAGCCTTGAGCGTCACAAGCGTGGCCGCGACATGATCCCGGCGTTACGATTGGCACAATCGATCCAGCCCCGTGATGATATCCAGCTCACCCTCGAATCCGCCGTCGCAAAATATGGTTTTCGCATTACTGAACACCGCGCCGATAACGAAAGCAAAGCGCCCCGCATCTGCGCCGAATTCTCTGAGCCACTGGTCAAAGCCGGCGTAGATTATACGCCATATGTCCGCCTGCCCGATACCGGCCTTGTGGTGCAAGCCGAGGACCGACAGATTTGTATTGATGGTGTCCAGCACGGCGCGCATTACCGCGTAACCTTTCGCCAAGGCCTGCCCGCCGCCAGCGGTGAAAGCCTGATCAAAGATGTCGAGCTGGCACTTTATGTCCGCGACCGCAGCCCGCAGGTCAGCTTTCCGGGACGAGCATACGTGCTGCCCCGTGCGGCCGATGCAGCCCTGCCAATTGAAACCGTCAATCTGGATACGGTTGATCTAAGTCTGCGCCGGATCAGCGATCGCAATCTTCTGCGTGCCATTCAAGACAACTATTTTGCCCGCCCGCTGAGCCATTATGCCGAACAGGATTTCGCCTCGAACATCGCCGAAGACATTTGGTCTGGCACGGGCGAGGTGCAAAATGCATTGAACCAAAACATGACCACCCGCTTGCCAATGGGTGACGTTCTGGCGGACCAGAAGCCCGGTATTTACGCTCTGACCGCCAAGGCCCCAGATACCAATCCATATGACGATGCTGGTGCTACGCAATGGTTTGTTCTAACTGATCTTGGCCTGACCACGATGCAAGGCACTGATGGCTTGCATATCTTTGCCCGTGGCCTGTCGGATGCTGATGCATTGGCTGGGATTGAGCTGACATTGCTGTCACGCGCCAACCGGGAGCTGGGCACAACAACAACCGACCCTGAGGGACATGCTCTATTTGCCCCTGGCCTGACGCGCGGGAACGGCGCTGCGGCCCCTGCGTTACTGATTGCACGTCAAGGCGATCAGGACATCGCCTTTCTCTCCCTCACCGATCCGGCGTTTGACCTCTCTGATCGCGGTGTCGAAGGTCGCCCACCCGCACCTCCAGTTGACGTGTTCTTGACCACTGATCGCGGGGCATACCGCGCAGGTGAAGTGATCCATGTCACCGCCTTAGCCCGCGACACGCAGATGCAAGCCATTACCGATCTGCCCCTAACCTCCATTCTGATCCGCCCCGATGGAGTTGAATATTCCCGTCATGTCTCGACCAACGGCATTGCCGGTGGCCATGCCTTTTCCCTACCAGTCAGCACCAGTGCCCCGCGTGGTACATGGCAACTCGCAATCAAGGCAGATCCTGACGCCCCGGCATTGGCACAGACCAGTCTTTTGGTTGAGGATTTCCTGCCCGAACGAATAGATTTTGACCTCGCTCTCCCAGAGGCCTCTATTCGCCCCGGCGATACCTCCACTCTGACGGTTGAGGCGCGTTACCTCTTTGGTGCACCGGGCGGCGGGCTCAAGGCTGATGGCACCTTACGACTGCTTCCCCTGCGCCGTCACAAAGGCTATCCCGGCTATCACTTTGGCGAATATGATCTGCATGTGCCGCCAGAGGCCAGCCATATCGACGGCGGCACCACCGGCGATGATGGTCGTCTTGTTCTGCCGGTGAAATTACCCAAGACCAAAACTGCAGATCGCCCTTATGAGGCACAAATCACCCTGCGCGTAAACGAAGGATCTGGCCGCCCTGTTGAACGCCAGCTGATCCGCGCACTTGCCCCTGCCGGGCCGATGATAGGCCTCAAACCGGAGTTCACGGATGTCGTTCCCGAAGGTGGCGGGGCTGCATTTCAGATCATCGCCATTGATGGCACCCTGAAACCAACTGCCATGCAGGTGCGATGGACCATGAATCGGGTCGAAACCCGCTATCAGTGGTATCAACAATATGGCAATTGGAACTGGGAACCGATCACTACCCGGCAACGAATTGCCACCGGTGATCTGACCCTTGACGAAGATCCGGTAACAGTCTCTGCACCGGTGACTTGGGGGCATTATGAGCTGCTGGTCGAACGTCTGGACGGTACCTATGTGGCCAGCTCCACCGACTTTTATGCAGGGTGGTACGCACCGGCTGATGCCACCAGCACGCCCGACACGTTGGATCTATCACTAGATCAACCCAGTTATTCCCCCGGCGACACCGCCCAGTTGCGCATTGTGCCACGATATGCAGGCACCGCACTTATTGCGGTCATGTCCAATCAAGTGATTGCTCGTCAGGTGATTGAGGTCACCGCAGGTGACAATCTGATCCCGGTCGACGTAACTGATGATTGGGGCACTGGGGCCTATGTTACCGCGCAGCTTGTCCGCCCGATGGATATATCAGCTGGACAAAACCCAGCCCGCGCACTGGGGCTGGCCTATGCAAAGGTTGAACCGCGCGACAAGCAGTTAACCGTCGAAATCGGAGCGCCAGATAGCGCCGAACCGCGGAGTTCGTTGTCAACCACCATCAAAGTGCAAGGTCTGACCGAGGGCGATACCGCCCATGTGACCCTTGCGGCGATTGATCTGGGCATCCTCAATCTGACCGGATTTGATAGCCCAGACCCCTCAGCGCATTACTTTGGTCAACGTCGCCTTGGCGTCGAAATGCGTGACCTTTATGGACGTTTGATTGATGGCATGAACGGCGCAGCAGGGCAGATCCGATCTGGTGGTGATGCGGGCAACGGTCTACAACGCCAAGCGCCACCTCCCACCGAAAAACTGATCGCGTTTTTCTCTGGCCCAGCCATCATCGGCCCGGATGGTACAGCCGCAATCAATTTTGACATGCCGGATTTCAACGGCACTGTACGGCTGATGGCTGTTGCGTGGTCTAACAAAGCAGTCGGTCAGGCCAGCCGAGATGTACTGGTCCGTGATCCTATTGTTGTTACCGCCTCCTTACCGCGTTTCTTGGCCCCGGGCGATCAAAGTCGACTGTTGTTGGAGCTAACCCACACCGAAGGCCCCATCGGGCGTGTCGGCTTGGATATTACGGCCAAGGGCATCACGCTAGAGGGTGATATTCCCTCAGGCCTTGATCTGGCAAAGGGCGAAACGGCCACGTTGACTCTGCCGCTGCGCGCAAAATATGTCGGAGATCACAGCCTGCGCATTGCCCTGACCACGCCTGATGGCAAACAGCTGACCAAAGACCTGACACTAGCAGTGCGTGCCAATGACCCCGTGATTTCTTCTACCCAGCGCTTCAGCCTTGCGGCAGGTGCCACTTTCAAGTTGGATCAAGAAATATTCACGGGCCTTCGTCCCAATGGTGCCGAGGTTTTGATGTCCGCTGGCCCCATGGCCAAGCTGAACACCCCGGGCCTGTTGCGGGCCTTGGATCGTTACCCGTATGGCTGCACCGAACAAATCACATCACAAGCCCTGCCCCTGCTCTACTTTGGTCCTGTGGCCGAGGCCTTGGGACTGGGTAACCAGACGCAAGTGGCAGAAAAAATAGACCAGGCGGTTGATCTGATCTTGACCCGGCAGGCCAGCAATGGGGCCTTTGGTCTATGGCGCGCCGCTTCCGGTGATTTCTGGCTTGATGCCTATGTCGCAGATTTCCTTTCCCGCGCAAAGGCGCAGGGGTATGAGGTGCCAAATCAGGCCTTCGCAATGGCGATGGACAATCTGCGGAACCGCGTCAACTACGCGCCAGATTTTGATTTTGGTGGTGAAGATATCGCGTATGCTTTGATGGTTTTAGCCGGTGAAGGCGCTGCACGCATTGGCGATTTGCGCTATTATGCGGATGTCAAAGCCGAAGCCTTTGCCACGCCGCTGGCGCTGGCCCAACTCGGCCATGCACTGGCCTCTTACGGCGATCAAACCCGTGCGGACCGGATGTTTACCGCTGCCGCGCAGCGCCTTGAGGAGGAGAACCCCAAAGGCAGCCGCTATTGGCGCGTGGATTATGGCACGCCTAAGCGTGACAGTGCAGCGGTATTGACCCTTGCGGTTGAGGCGGGCAGCACCGCAGTGGACACTGATGCACTCAGTGTTTTGGCGGCAACCACGGGCCCTGAAAGCTCCACGCAAGAACAAGTCTGGACGTTATTAGCAACCAATGCGTTGCTGAATGATCCTGCTCAATCCAGTCTGGCACTCAACGGTGAGGCGATATCTGGCCCGCTGGTGCGACGGATGGATGCGGCTACATTGGGCACGCAGACCCTGACCAACACTGACGGTCAACCCACCGATATTACCTTGACCACATTTGGCGTACCCGAAGTGCCCGCCGAGGCGAGCGGATATGGCTACCAAATCACCCGCACGTATTTCGACATGGACGGCAATGATATTCAGCCTGATCAACTGGAAACCGGTACACGGATGGTAGTGGTTGTCACCGTCACCCCGGCAGAGTCCGGATCAGCACGGTTGATGATTGATGACCCCCTGCCTGCCGGGCTTGAGATCGACAATCCCAATCTGCTGCGTGCTGGCGACATCCGCGCGTTGGATTGGCTAAACCCTGCGCCAACTAGATTTTCGGAAGCACGCTCTGATCGGTTCTTAGCAGCCGTGGACCGGCAGGATGAAACACAGTTCCAGCTGGCTTATATTGTGCGTGCTGTAACCCCTGGAACGTATCACTACCCAGCAGCCACTGTGGAAGACATGTACCGCCCGCAATACCGCGCCAATACCGCAACCACGCAACTGACGGTCACGAAATAACCCATGCCCAGGCGCGCACGAATCCTTCTTTGTCTGACAGCACTGCTGGCCCTCAGTGTAGCTGAAAAGCTACTGTATGAGCACTGGGTCAGGGCCACAGAATTACCAACAGTTCTGTCTGAAACCTCAACCGAGGTACGTGATCGCAACGGCAATCTGCTGCGGGTCTATACCGTTGAGAATGGCCGTTGGCGTTTGCATGTTTCGCCAGATCAAGTTGATCCAATCTACATCGACATGCTGATCGCCTATGAGGACAAGAGATTTTACCGCCATACGGGCGTCGACCCTGTCGCCATGCTCCGCGCCAGCGGGCAGGCTCTGTTCAACGGGCAGGTTATCTCGGGCGGTTCAACTCTGACAATGCAAGTCGCTCGCTTGCTAGAAAACAGTGGCACAGGACATTGGACCGGGAAACTGCGCCAGATGCGCGTCGCCTGGGCGTTAGAACGGCACTACAGCAAAGATCAGATCTTGCGGCTTTATCTGACTCATGCGCCCTTTGGTGGCAATCTGGAAGGAGTACGCGCGGCCACTTTGGCATGGTTCGGCAAGGAACCTCACCGTTTGACCATGGCGGAGGCGGCACTTTTGGTGGCTCTGCCACAATCCCCCGCTGCACGCCGCCCGGATCAATCGCCAGACACGGCCCGTTTGGCGCGCAACCGCGTACTGGAACGGATGACGCAATACGCAGTACTGACACCCAGTGCTGCACAGGCGGCACAATCTGAGCGCCTCCCGCAGACCCGCAGGCCCTTCCCAGCACTGGCCCCGCATATGGCTGACGCGGCGCGGCGCAATCAACCAACCCAAACACGACACCACCTGACTTTGGATAGCTCGCTTCAGCGCAGCTTGGAAACCTTAGCTAAATCCGCCCTGCGCGATTTGCCCAAAACCGCCTCAATCGCAATGGTTGTTTCCAATCACCAGACTGGAGAAGTATTGGCTTCGGTCGGTTCAGCAGATTACAGCGGCGCGGGGCATCGCAGCGGCTATGTTGATATGGCACAAGCGGTTCGATCCCCGGGTTCAACGCTCAAGCCATTTATCTATGCCATGGCATTTGACCGTGGGCTTGCACATCCGCAAACCCTGATTGATGACAGACCCCTCTCTTTCGGCGTTTACACCCCACAGAATTTCGACGGCCAATATCGCGGCGTCCTGCCTGTTGCTGATGCGCTACGTTTGTCACTCAATATTCCGGTGGTCGCCCTGTTAGATCAGATCGGCCCTGCGCATCTGATGGATTTGATGCGTCGCAACGGGGTGCAAGCGCAATTGCCCGGAGACCAGGCTGGTTTGGCCATCGGACTGGGCGGTGTTGGTGTAACACTCACAGATCTGGTTCAGCTTTACGCCATGCTGGCCAATCAGGGGAGAAGCCGCCAATTGATCTGGCAGGCGGCCGACACTTCTCGCGAAGGTGCGCAAATACTCTCGCGTTCTGCGGCATGGCAAGTAAGCGATATTCTCTCCGGATTAGCGCCTCCGCCCGGTGCACCACATAATCGGTTGGCCTATAAAACAGGCACGTCCTATGGCCATCGCGATGTCTGGGCCATTGGGTTTGACGGTATGCATGTAGCCGGAGTTTGGATCGGAAGGCCCGATGGCACGCCACTACCCGGTGCCTTCGGTGGTGATCTGGCCGCACCGATATTATTCGAAGCATTTCAGCGCCTCAAACCTGAGCTTGATCCGTTACCCCCACCGCCGCCAGAGACGTTACTTTTGTCGACCGCAGAACTTCCGGCGCCTTTGCGTCGTTTCACCGGCCGCAATGCCCCGTTTGAGAAATCCCCTAATGCGCCCAAGTTGATCTTCCCGCCCAACGGCGCACGGCTCACGCTTGATGCTGGCATGCTACCGGTCAAGCTGCGCGATGGAGAGCCGCCTTTTGTCTGGATGGCAAATGGCATTCCGGTGCTTGGCGGTCAGCATCGACGCGAGGCGTCTTTGCCTGCACTAAGCGCAGGATATTCCGAAATATCGGTGATTGATGCAAAAGGCCGCGCCGCACGGGTGACCGTGCGGCTTGACTAAGGTAAATTAAAGCCGTTCCAACGCCAGCGCGATGCCCTGGCCGCCACCGATGCACATCGTAATCAATGCGCGTTTACCACCGGTGCGTTCCAGCTCATGAAGGGCTTTGATGGTGATAATTGCACCCGTCGCTCCGACCGGATGACCCAGCGCAATCGCGCCGCCATTCGGGTTCACCTTCGCTGGATCCAATCCCAACTCTTTGTTTACTGCCAGCGCCTGTGCGGCAAAGGCCTCATTGGATTCAATGACATCAAAATCACCAGCGGTCAGGCCCGTTTTCGCGAACAGATTTTGCACAGCAGGTACAGGGCCAATACCCATGACCTCGGGCCGTACCCCTGCATGGGCGTACCCAATGATCCGCGCCTTAGGTTTCAGACCTGCGGCCTCGGCTGCATCGGAACGGGCAAGAACCATCGCTGCAGCACCATCGTTGATACCACTGGCATTACCAGCCGTCACAGTGCCATCTTTCTGGAACACCGCCCGCAAGCCTGCGAGTTTTTCCACTGTTGTAGCTTTCAGGTGCTCATCTTGATCAAACGGGATCAAGTCCCGCTTGACCTTGACCTCTACCGGCACGATTTGACTGTCAAAATAGCCCGCCTCAACAGCCTTGGCCGCGCGGCTTTGACTTTCAACAGCAAACGCATCTTGTGCGTCACGCGAGATGTCATGCTCGGCGGCAACATTCTCAGCAGTCACCCCCATGTGACCAGTGCCAAACGGGCAATTCAACGCGCCCAGCATCATATCAAGCGTGCGAATATCCCCCATCTTTGCGCCCCAACGCTGATCAGGAATGATAAAGGGCGAGCGGCTCATGTTTTCTGCGCCACCGACAAGAGCAAAATCCGCATCTCCCAACATCAGGGACTGCACGGCCGAGACAATCGCCTGCACGCCAGAACCACACAAGCGATTCACATTCATAGCGGGCGTCGTATCGGGAATGCCGGCCGCCATCGCCGCGACCCGGCTAAGGTACATGTCTTTGGGTTCAGTGTTGATCACATGGCCAAAAACAACATGACCGATCTGTTCTGGTGCAACACCAGAGCGCGCCAGTGCGGCCTCGGCCACAGTTGCGCCCAGCTGCGTTGGCGGAGTTGCAGCCAATGAGCCGCCAAAAGTGCCAATCGCTGTGCGCGCGCCATCCAGCAGAACAATATCTGTCATTGTGATATCCTCAGAAATAAAAAAGTTATTCGAAAGCTACTGACATTGCCCTGATCGGTCCATCGCAACGTTCCGTCACGCGCACCGGCCTCATGACCTCGGCGCGTGACGGTTGCATTGATCAGGTAACAGAGAAGCTCAAAGGTTTAACCTGTTGGAACTTTCCGGTGCCTTCCAACAGCGCGACAACATCTTGCGGCACATGTGCATCGACATACAGCAAGGCAATCGCCTCACCTCCGGCGGCATCACGACCCAAAGTGAAGTTCGCAATGTTCACACCGTTTTCACCCAAGGTTTGACCCAATGTACCAATAATCCCAGGGACATCGTCGTTGGTTGTGTAAAGCATATGCTCGCCAATCTCAGCATCGATGTTGATGCCTTTGATTTGGATAAAGCGCGGCTTACCATCCGAAAACACCGTGCCCCCGATGGAGCGTTCGCGTTTATCCGTCACGACCGTCAGTTTGATATAACCTTCAAACGCACCGGATTTGTCTTGCTTAGTGGTTGAGATTTGAACACCACGCTCTTTAGCAACTACTGGGGCGGAGACCATGTTTACTTCAGGATTTACTGATTTCATGATCCCGGCTACGGCAGCACAGGTCAATGCATCCAGATTCATATCTGAGACAACACCATCATAAAGGATGTTGATCGCTTTGATCGGCTCATTCGTCATCTGGCCAATGAAATCCCCCAGATGCCCGGCCAGTTTGATCCATGGCGACATCACCTTGGCCTCTTCTGCAGTGACCGAGGGCATGTTCAGCGCATTACTCACTGCACCGGTCAACAGATAATCTGACATCTGCTCTGCGACTTGCAGCGCCACATTCTCCTGTGCCTCGGTTGTCGCTGCGCCAAGGTGCGGAGTGCAGACCACATTCGGCAGATTGAACAACGCATTGTCTGTGGCTGGTTCCGCACTGAACACATCAAATCCTGCACCAGCGACGTGACCGGATTTCAGCAATTCGGCCAATGCCTCTTCATCAACCAGACCACCACGGGCACAGTTGATCACGCGCACGCCCTTTTTGGTTTTGGCAAGGTTTTCGCGGCTCAAAATATTGCGGGTTTGATCGGTCAACGGCACATGTAGGGTGATAAAATCTGCACGTGGCAGCAGGTTTTCAAGATCGACCTTTTCAACGCCCATTTTATCGGCCTTTTCTTCGCTCAGGAACGGGTCATATGCGATCACCTTCATCTTGAGCGCACGCGCACGATCGCAAACAATGCCACCGATATTCCCAGCGCCGATCACGCCCAGTGTTTTACCCGTCAGCTCAACCCCCATGAATTTGGATTTCTCCCACTTCCCGGCATGGGTCGAAGCGCTGGCCTCGGGCAGCTGCCGCGCCACGGCGAACATCATCGCGATGGCATGCTCGGCGGTTGTGATCATATTGCCAAAGGGCGTGTTCATCACGATCACACCTTTTTTGCTGGCGGCTTCTTTATCAATATTGTCGGTACCTATGCCCGCACGTGCGATGACCTTGAGGTTATCCGCCGCTTCAAGAATCTTGGGCGTGACTTTCGTGGCCGAACGGATCGCCAGCCCATCATATTGGCCAATGATTTCGCGCAGCTTGGCCTTGTCTTTGCCAACATCAGGCATGAAATCCACATCAATGCCGCGATCACGGAAAATCTGCACAGCGGTTTTAGACAGTTTATCAGAGACGAGTACTTTGGGAGCCATGGTTCTGGTCCTTTATCGAAAATGTTTGGAAAGGATGCGCGAGGTCGCGCAACTGTAAATTCAGGCCGCTTCGGTGAGCGCGGCAATCTCAGCCTCAAAGGCCCATTCAATCCACGGCATCAAAGCCTGAACATCCGAAACCTCAACCGTGCCACCGCACCAGATCCGCAAACCCGGAGGAGCATCGCGATACGCCCCGATGTCAAAAGCCACACCTTCAACTTCAAGCCGTTTAGCGATTGCTTTGGCGAAGCTTACCCCATCCGAAATGCGTGGATCGGTAAACTTCAGGCAAACTGAGGTGTTGGATTGCGTCACAATATCGTCAGCCAGATTTGCGATCCAATCGTGTATCTGAACAAAATCATCCACAGCTTTGGCATTTGCATCTGCACGTGCGATCAGCCCCTTCAGACCATCAACGGAGCGCGCCCAGTCAAGCGCATAGAGGTAATCCTCAACCGCAAGCATTGATGGTGTGTTGATCGTCGCGCCTTCAAAGATGCTCTCGTTCAGTTTGCCGTTTTTGGTCATCCGAAACAGCTTGGGCAGCGGCCAAGGTGGGGTGTAACTTTCCAACCGCTCCACGGCGCGCGGGCTCAGCACCAGCATCCCATGCGCGGCCTCGCCACCCAGAACCTTTTGCCAACTGAAGGTTACGACATCCAATTTGTCCCATGGCAGTTCCTGCGCGAACGCGGCTGAAGTGGCATCGCAAATAGTCAGCCCAGCGCGGTCATCATTGATCCAGTCGCCATTGGGAACCTTCACACCAGCGGTGGTGCCGTTCCAAGTAAAGACGACGTCATTGTCGGTATCAATTGTCGTCAGATCAACGATGCGACCATAATCAGCTGTTTTCACTTCAGCATCTAACTTCAACTGTTTTACCACATCGGTGACCCAACCCGCACCGAAACTCTCCCACGCCAGCATCTCAACTTTGCGTGCGCCCAACAAGCTCCAGAGGGTCATTTCTACGGCGCCGGTGTCCGAGGCAGGCACAATCCCGATACGGTAATCCTCTGGAACCCCCAATATATCGCGCGTGCCTTCAATGGCTGCCTTTAATTTTGATTTTCCCACAGCCGCACGGTGGCTGCGCCCCAAAGGCGCGCTGGCGAGGTTATTCAGATCAAATGTAGGATATTTGGCGCACGGGCCCGATGAAAAACGCGGATTAGCCGGCCGCGTCGCCGGTTTCTTAAGCTCAGACATGGTATCCTTCCAGATAAATGCCCCTCGTTGGGGAGGGGTGTCCCACTCACGGGCTTACGCCCCTGTCAGCTCTTTCGCAAGTGCAGAAATGGCGCTATAGCGGCAATTGAATCGCGAAAAGCGACGAAAAAGGCTACGATCGGAAACACGCCCTCATGTACATCGCCTCATTAATCACCTCCGCTGGTGCATTGGAACCTGCACTAATTGATGCCTTGCGAAATGCATGGGGTGGAGGCGATGTGATCTGGCTTAGCCCGGATGAAGCCGCCGAATTTTCCATTACCACTATTCCCGAAAACCGTTGGGATGTCTGGGCAGACTTGCAAAAACAACATGTAGATTTGGTTGTTCAGCCTGTTAAAAATCGCCGCAAAAAAATGCTACTGGCTGATATGGATAGTACCATGATCAATCAAGAATGCATTGATGAACTGGCGGATGAGGCCGGCGTTGGGGACCATGTCAAAGACATCACCGCACAGGCGATGAATGGTGAATTGGACTTTGATGGAGCCTTGATCGAACGCGTTGGGCTGCTCAAGGGATTGGACGTCTCAGTCATCGACGACGTTCTGCGCAACCGGATCACCCACGCTGCGGGCGGTGCAATTCTCTTGGAAACAATGCGCGCAAACGGGGCTTATGCGGCATTGGTGTCTGGGGGGTTCACCGCCTTCACGCAACAAGTGGCCCACGATTTGGGCTTTCATGAAAATCGCGCGAACACTTTGATAACAAAAAATAATGCTCTGACTGGAGAGGTCGGTCATCCCATTTTAGGGCGCGAGGCAAAAATTCAGGCTTTGGAAGAAATCACCATAAAGCTGGACATTGATGAGAGTGATGTCATCGCCGTTGGTGATGGCGCAAATGATCTGGGCATGTTGCATCGCGCAGGGGCCGGTGTTGCCCTACACGCCAAAGAAAGCGTTGCTGCGCAGTGCGATATTCGGATCAATCATGGTGATCTGACAGCGCTACTTTACCTTCAGGGATATACGCGCGACGAATTCGTTACCCCCTAAACAAGCGGCACCAACGCCTATCACGCTGGTGCTAAGTATTTGTTTATGCTGCCAATACCGCGCGGGTCTTTTGCATCATCAGTGCGGCGCGGGCGGCTTCGCGGCCTTTCTCAACAAAGTGCGCAGCAAATATGGTGTTGTGATGATCCGTCTCTTGGTATTGATGCGGGGTGAGGGACACCGAGAGTACTGGAACACCGGTGTCCATTGCGGCGCGCATCAGGCCATCGACGACGGATTGTGCAACAAAATCATGGCGATAGATACCACCATCCACGACAAAAGCCGCTGCTGCGACGGCTAAATATTGGCCGGAAGCAGCCAGATCGCGGGCCAGAAGTGGCATTTCAAACGCGCCGGGGGTGTCATAGACATCGACCTGCTCGCGGGGGATCAGTTCGCAAAACCCGTCAAGTGCGCGGGAGACGATGTCGGAATGCCAGTTGGCTTTGATAAATGCATATCGGGTGGGTGTCATGGTTCAAATCCTTTCCTATCGACACTTTCACCCAAGGCGCAGGACGACAGGACAAGGGATATAAGCCCCTGATAACCCTGACGTTCTCTTCCCTCCGGACTATGACCGTCGGCTCTGGAGTTGCACCAGATCTGCTGACACCTCCTGAAATATCAAAAGGCCGCTCGCGGGCTTGAGGCACGTGCCCCTTACCGCCGGTGGGGAATTTCACCCCGCCCTGAGAACAGGTTTACTATGCTTAGAAGTCGGGAGATTCGACAATAGGGAATTTACATCGCTGAACGTTCTGATAGCCCAGATAACCACCCAAATTTGTGTACAACCTGTACAGCCTGTACGCGGGTTATGAACACAAATGCATTGTCCGGGTCGTTTGTTGCGTCGTGTGTTAATGGTGGGCGGAAATTTCCCACCCTATGGTTTACAAGAGTGCCGCTGCTGGTTTGATCAGGCCTGTGTCGACACCGCGTCGGTTCAGGATTGGCGCGTTCATACGTTTGAGTGCGGCTGGATGATCAGCATCCAGCAAGCCAAGGCGGACCAGAAGGGCGGCGATGGTGCACTCGGCGGCGCGGGTGGAGCCATCGACAATTTTCAGCGCAATACCCAGTTTGCGGGTCGGGATGATGGCGATGAAAAATGCCTCGGCCCCGGTTTTGAGCGCAACCGGTTCTTTGCAGGCGCGCATCAGCTCAGTACAGGCACGGCCTTCGCCGGCGACCAATTCAGGGTGTTTGTTCATCGCTTGCCACAGACGGACGGCGGCGGATTGGCGGGCATCTGTACCGTCCTCGGCGGCGGCAAAGAAGGCCATCGCACGGGCCATGCCATGCAGGCTGGTGGCGAAGTTCGGAGCGGAACAGCCATCGATGCCAAATCCCGGTGAGGTTTCGCCGGTCACGCCCTCAAAAGCATCAAGACAGGCCTTTTGCACCGCGTGATCCGGGTCGATGTATTCTGCGCTGCCACCTAGATGCTGGTTCAACGTCAGAAAACCTGCGTGCTTGCCCGAACAGTTATTGTGATACTGGCACGGGCTGTCGTCGGCGAGGATCAGGGCATCGCGCGCGGGCTCGTCATCGGGCACCTGTGGGCCGCACCGCAGGTCGGACTCATTCAGCCCCAGTTCAGCCAGCCAGGCATGTACAGGATCGGTATGGATGGCGGCACCGTTGTGAGACGCGCAGGCCAATGCAAGCTGGGCAGAGGTCAGGCCACGCGCATCTGCCGCGCCGCTTTCGATCAGCGGCAGCGCTTGGATCATCTTGGCCGAACTGCGTGGCAGGATGGTTTTGGTCGGGTCACCCCACGCCTCGACAATTTGGCCGGAGCCATCGCAAATGACGGCATGCCCTGCGTGAACGCTTTCAAGGATCGGGCCACGCCAGATTTCGGTCATCAGAACAGGTGCGGTCATTCGATCTCTCCAAGTTTACAAGGTCGCGGAATTTCGCCAATTGCGTCTTTCACATCTCGCCTGTTTCAGTCTAATATTGCAATGTCGAGCAAGAATTGGCCGTATCTCGCAAAAAAGTCCAGTAGTGGACAAATACGGCCTACGGAATTTGAGGCAAACGGACAGCTGGAGGCTGGACATATGATACGACGTATAACACGCGGTGTGGCTGGCGCGGTTTTCGCATTGGCAGCGACCGGCGTTATGGCACAAGAGACAAGCACCAATCAGGTGGCGGCAAAGACAGCCTGGAGCGTCTTTGAAGAAAAAAGCCCCAAAGAGTGCTGGGCAGTGTCGGCACCAACGGAAACAGTCAATACCAAGGATGGCCGCACTGTGGCCGTGCGCCGCGGTGACATTCTGTTGATGGCCTTTTACCGACCTGATGCCGGGGTCAAAGGCCAGATCGGTTTCACCGGTGGTTACCCCTTCGCAGGTGGATCAACCGTGAACATCAATGTCAGCGGCAACGAGTTCGAGCTTTTCACCGAGGGTGAATGGGCTTGGCCTGCCAGCACGGCCGATGACACTAAGATTATTGCAGCCATGAAACGTGGGGCAAATGCAACACTGACCGCCCGATCCGGCCGTGGCACGATCACCAAAGACACGTTTTCGCTGTCTGGTTTCACTGCCGCGATCGAAGAGGCAGCCAAGCGCTGCCCATAAGCGTATTTAGTTAAATTTGCCCTGCCAACATGGCAGGGCATCTCCGACTGCCGGGGTCGCCGCATAGATGGCGCGTGCAATTGCGCGAGCCATACACTGCGCTGCAAAATGTCCCAGCCACATCAACTCTTCAACTTCTGTTGTTCTAACAGTTTGTCCGGTGCTAACCGCGAAAATCAGGTCCCCATCTAGCGGCGTGTGTGACGGCAGTAATGCCCGTGCATATCCATCATGCGCTGCGGTAGCCATGCGGGTGCATTGTGCCTGTGTCAGTGGGGCATCGGTGGCGATAATGCCGATCGTAGTGTTGGCGTGCTGGCTAAGCTTGGTCTGTGGGATTGTCATTGATCCGATGTCAGGAGCCACACCTTTGCCGCCAAACTCGGTGCCGATCTCAAACGGTGCGGCCCAGAACTGTGGACCGTCCCCAACCGTGGCTTGCCCCAACGCATTCACTGCCACCAGCGCGCCGACTGTGTGGCCCGAAGGCAAGATCAGAGAGGCGGAACCAAGCCCGCCCTTGAGGTTGGCCGTGGTGGCCCCGGCCCCGGCCCCGGCGGTTCCGATTTCGAACTCTCTACCCACCTGTGCCAAGGCCCCGGCCCCCAGAGACTTATAAGGGTTTTTCATCCAATCCTTGTCACCCCCGTTGATCAGGTCAAACAGGATCGCAGCTGGCACAATTGGCACGTTCTGATCACCGACGGCAAAGCCGCGCCCTTGTGTGCGCAAGGCATCAGCCACACCCGAGGCGGCATCAAGCCCAAAGGCCGAGCCCCCAGACAGGACAAGCGCATCGACCTGTTCGACAGTTTTGTCAGGGGCCAAAAGATCGGTTTCGCGTGTCCCCGGTGCGCCGCCCATGACCGAAACGCCCGCAGTCAAAGGCGCATCACCAATTAGGACCGTTGTGCCGGTTTTGATCGTATTGTCTTGGGCATTGCCAACCTTGAGGCCGGTAACATCGGTGATCAGGTTCAGGGGCCCGGGTTTAACGTGCATGAAATATCCATCTGCATGAGTTGAAAATTTATCTTGCCAGAATAATCAGAATGAGCAAGAACAGGCGCAGGCCGGGGCGATGGCGTCGCCCGCCCGATATGGGCAAGGCCGTCTATCATGAACAGTCCTGAACGCCGGGACCTTTCTTTTATAGGAGGGTCGAATATGACTGCACGTCCTGAAATGTATCGTTTCCACAATGGGGAAAAGGCGCCGCTGCCTTTTGCCAGCTCTGAATATGACGCACGGCTGAAAGGTCTGCGGGCTATTATGGCCGAGGCGGGTGTTGATGCCGCTGTCTTCACCTCGATGCACAACATCGCCTACTACAGCGGTTTTTTGTATTGCGCCTTTGGTCGGCCTTATGGCTTGGTTGTGACCGCGACGGAAAGCGTCACAATCTCTGCCGGGATTGACGCGGGTCAACCGTGGCGTCGAAGCCACGCAGACAATATCACCTATACCGACTGGCAGCGTGACAATTACTGGCGCGCAATCCTGTCCGTGACAGGTGCGGGCAAGGTGATCGGCTATGAAGGTGATCACCTGACGTTGATGCAGCGCGACAAACTGCTCGGGTTCCTGACGCCATCGTCAACCGTGGACATCGCGGGCCACACCATGCGCCAGCGGATGCACAAATCAGCTGACGAGATTGCGCTGATCCGCAAGTGCACGGCGATTGCCGATGTGGGGGGCTATGCCATCCGCGATGCGGTCAAAGAAGGCACGCGCGAGATTGATGTCGCCATGGCCGGTCGTGACGCGATGGAGGCGGAGATTGCACGGGTGTTCCCTGATGCGGAATACCGTGACACGTGGGTTTGGTTCCAATCCGGCATCAACACCGATGGTGCGCACAACCCGGTAACCGCGCGTCAATTGCAACGTGGTGACATCCTGAGCCTGAACACCTTCCCGATGATCTCGGCTTACTATGTGGCGCTGGAACGCACCATGTTTGTCGGCGAGGTGGACGCGGCCAGCCTGAAGATCTGGGAGGCCAATGTGGCGGCGCATGAATACGGCATGAGCCTGCTGAAACCCGGTGCCAGCTGTGCCGAAATCACCCATAAGATCAACGACTTCTTTGAAGAGCGCCAGCTGCTGCAATACCGGACCTTTGGCTACGGCCACTCGTTCGGCGTGCTGAGCCACTATTACGGTCGCGAGGCCGGGCTGGAACTGCGCGAAGACATCGACACGGTGCTGGAGCCGGGCATGGTGATTTCGATGGAACCGATGCTGACCATCGCCAACGACCAGCCGGGTGCCGGTGGATACCGCGAACACGATGTTCTGGTCATCACCGAAGATGGCAACGAGAACATCACCGGCTACCCCTACGGACCGGAATTCAACGTGGTTGGATAAGACAAAGGAAGGCGGTCCAATGGGCCGCCTTTTTGATTGGGCAACATCACTAATAATTGCGCTTATTGGTGCAATTCTAGTCCATTTATAAATGGCAGCTTTGCGCAGAGAGCGGGCTTTGCAAAGTCTGCGGGTTTCTGACCGGGGTGCGGACTTTGCTGCCGTTCCACGAGGCTTGTTCAATAGCTGCTTTTTGAGGCGGTGGCAAAGTTGCGATTATCGCTTCCTTCCGGCACTATCATTAAATGCATGATTTACCGCCTTGGAAAACCAGACCAGACAATTCGCACTCGGGGCGAATATTGGCGCTCGCGAATTGTGTCTTCGACTTTCACTACCACACCGAGCATCACACGATTGATGGATTGATCAAAACCTTCGACAACAAGTGCGCGGGTGATCTCGAAAAAGCGGCCCACGTCTTAGTTCAGTGTGGGTTTACCCGCTTCATAGATGAAATACACCGACGGAGTGTATTTTTGTGTTCACCTGCCAGTTTTGAGCAAATTGCTCACGCTGAGGGCGCGTGTCGCGTGGATGTTCAAGAGGTGTGTGAAGCAGTTGTGTGGTTGGCTGAGGGCCACTTCGCGTCGAGCGAAGAAATTGACTATCTGGCGGGTTTGGTCAAACACCAGTAGCAGACATTCATCATGAGTGATGCATCAGTCAAAATGGGCTCTTAGCGGCCATTGGCGGCATTCAGAACCAAGGTCCGCTTCGGGCTGATACCAGTCTTTATGGAGGGCAGACTTTGCTGGCATTTTCTACCTCCGCACCTAGGGCGGCGCCCGACCTGGAGGGAGATTGGGTTTGGTGAGGCGATTTCTCGCAAAGCGACACCTAGCATGTTGAGGCGTAGCAAAGCGCCCTCCTGGGGGAGGTGTCGCCATTGTCTCTCGGACCAGTGGCGCGACAATGGCAACCGCTGCCCGGCGATGCCGGGCGGAACGGTTCTTTGACACGCAAATGTAAAAACCCCGGCGTGGTGGCCGGGGTTTTGTCTTCTCTGTGGGATGATCAGCTGTCTTTGGCGTCGACGACGTAGTCTTCGAGCAGCTTTTCGTTTTTGGCTTCTTCGATCCGGTTGATCCGATCAACGCGGGCCTGATTGTCAAAGCGGTATTTCACAAAGTTCACCAAGCTCAACGTCAGCAGTACGATGCCGATGGCCCAGTAGCCTTTGGTTGCCAGCGGCACCTCGGTCGAGAGATACAGCGAGATACCCAGCATCACATAGGCAAGCACAACGCCGGCCAGGTTCAGAAGCATGATTACGTTGGTGTCGGGTTTTTCGTTGGTATACATTTCAATAGTCCTTCGTTTTCAAGTTTAATTTAATTGGGGTTGTCTTATTTCAGGCGGCTCAGCACGTCTTGGGCTGTGACCTTGGTGGCGGGGCCAAAGCCCTGTGCGGCCATGCGATCCTCTAGCGTGTTGTGATTCAGGTCTGCGTTGATCTCGGCCAGAATTTGCGACTGCTCGAACGGGTCATCCTTGCCGACAACCTTGGCGATCAGCTCTTCCGCCTCGTCCGCGCTGGAGGTGCTGGAAATGGTCGAATTCAGGCGGCTTTGCATCTGCTGTTCGCGGCGCATGGCCTTGGCGGTGATCGCCCCCTGCTTGAGGTCGATGATCCGGCGATGTGCGGCCCCGACCGAAGCTTGCAGGCGGCTGATCTGAACCTCTAGTCGGTCAAGTGTGTTTTTGCGCAGCTGGGCCTCATTCTCCATCGTGGCGATGGCTTCGGCGGCTTGGGTGGCCATGTCTTCGCGGCCCTCTTTCAGCGCGTCCTTGGTCCGGGTGAGCATGGTTTCGATCCGGGCTGTGACGGCATCAAACAAGCGTTGTTCCGAGCGCTGGCGCTGCATCAAAGACGCCAGCGTCGCCTTGGCTGCTTTCAATTGCGATTCTGTTTCGCGAATTTTTTGGTCAATCAATTCAAGGGCAAAGGTGTCACGGACACGTTCTTCGGCCCGGGCATTTGCGCCAGTGAAGAGGGTTTTCAAAGTTTTTAACATTTTCAATCTCCATTCATGAACATCGTTCATAAATTGGGTATAGAAAATAAATGAACAACGTTCAATAATTATTTTGAACAATGTTCAGAAACTATTTGTTTCCAGTTAGCTGCTGCAGTGTGATCGAGATCATGCGCTTGATCTGATCGTCCGGCACGCCAGAGATCCGGTTCTCCAATCCAAGCAGCACAATCCCATGCACCGACGAAAACAGCGCCCGTGTCATAAGGCCTATGTCGTCGCCAGACATATCCGGAAAACATTCCCGCACCGGACCCGCGATGTAGCCGAACAGGAGTTCCAGCTCTGCCAGATACCAAGATGGGATATCCATTTCGGTCGACATACGCGCATCAAACAGCGTGCGCCATGTGCGCGGGTTGGCCGCCGCGAACTCCAGATAGGCGTGCGACATGACAATCAGCCGCTCCGTTGGCGGGGCTGTCTCGTTGCCCACAAGGCTTGCCGCGACCGCCTGCCCCAGATGTTGAAAGGTGATGCCATTGACCGCAATGACGATGTCCGACAGGTCATCGAAGACATTGTAGATGGCCCCGACGGCACAGTCCGCCTCTTTCGCCAGATCGCGGGCTTTGATCGCGGATATGCCTTCGGCCCTGATCCGTTGTTCGGCAATGGTGATCAGTTTCTTGCGCAGCTCTTCGCGCCGCTTTTCGACTTTGCCCGCCATATCGCCCCCGATTGAACTATGTTCATGGGATACTGGAAAGAGGGCCTGAACCCAAGCCCTCTTTCATAGACGTTTAGACCATCCCAAAGATACGCGCTGGACCGCCAGAGCCGCCACGGTGTTTCGGGGCGCCGATGATGATCGTGGCACCGGATGCTGGCATCTTGTCGAGATTGGCAATGTTTTCGATGCCAAACCGGCCTGTGGGCAGCCATGCATAATGCGTTGCGAAATCAGCCGAAGGTCCATGATCCAATGACAGCGTATCACTGGCGATAGACATTGCGCCGGTTTCTTCGATCAGCATTTGAGCGGCTTCAACGTGAAAGCCGGGGAAATGCATTGCCTCACCATCGAAATTGCGGAACTCGTCACCGCCGGTTTTAGCACCCCAACCGGAATAGAGCGCCACGCAGGCGTGATCTGGAATGTCACCATTGGCCGACATCCACGCCTTGATATCTTCTGGTGTGACTTGCGCGTCAGCATCCTCAGCCGCGCGCGCGGCGATATCGATCACACAGAGCGGTGCAATCAAGTCCTGCACCGGGATCTCATCAACCGCATTTCCATCAGCTGAGAAATGCAGCGGCGCATCAATATGGGTGCCGGTGTGTTCATTCAAATCCATTGTGAACAAGTTGAAGCCGTTGTCGGCGAAGTTGAACTTTTGCTCCAACTCGATCCCCGGCGTGCCAAAATAGGTCGGGAAATCGGCATCCAGCGTATGGGTCAGATCCTCAACCGTGCTGGCACCAGCCGCCAAAGCGGGCGGTGCGGCTGTTGTCGACAGTGCCGCCGCAGCACCGGCGGCGGCCGTTGCCGTGAAAAACTGGCGACGCGACAACATTTTGTCCTTCACCGCATTCATAACGCATATATCACACATGGAACTCTCCCGCTGATTTGAAATCTGCAGAAAGGTAGCACGTTTCCCTCAAAAGGCGAGATTTCTTGCCGCACAGCCCCTTGTGCAGAAACGAAGATACCTTTTATCAATAAGACAAGACGATCGATCCACAGCGGCGACATCACAATTTTGATGCAGCACACTACATTTTACCCGTCGCAGCAGACACAGCGATCCGATATCGTCACGACACAACAAGGAGCGACCCCGGAATGATCTATGTAAAACGCACACTTCAGGCATTGATTTTGCTGCTGGTGGTGTCGTTTCTTCATTACACGCTACCGCACTATGATGTGGTACGGATCACTGACACCTATGAAAAACAGGTCAATCCCGGTAGCAATGCCTTGTTCTGGAGCAGTGGGGATGCTGGCAGCAGTTCAGAAGCAACCCGTCGCGATGTGTTTTTCATTCAAGCGTTTTCGCCCAAGAACAAGCCGCGTATTTATCGCAATGAAGATACCGGTTGGGGCTGGCCCCCATACATGAAATTCGACACAGCCAACCTGCAGGCAGAGGCATCTGATCTGATCTCGAAGAAAAGCGCCGAGCATGCGCAGTGGGTTGCGGTAAAACACTATGGCTGGCGTATTGAGATGTTGACCGTTTATCCCAATGCGCTGAAAATCTGGCCCGTGAGTGGCCCGGATGTGCGGATTATCCCATGGTTCAATATTATCTTCCTGATCGCCCTGTTCGCACTGTTCTGGGCGGTACGTGTGCGATGGAAACGGTTTCGCGAGAACAAGATCAATCCGAAGGTTGATGAGTGGACCGACGGGTGGGGATGAATCTTGATCTCCACGAAACCCTCACTGTTTAAGGCAACTGTATTATCAGCAGCCTTCGTCGTTGGAGGATGCGGAGTAAAAGTGACCCGCTTAACGAAACCCATCGACGCCCTGCCCGAACCACAGTTTTCGGCAACAACACACTGGCTGTCGAATGATAACTCGATCCCGAAGAACAGAATGCTTCGCGCCGCTGAGGGCAAATGCTCTGCGCCATCGGGAAGTGCCGAAAACACGATACCGTATATTGGGCCTATGGGGTTGGGAGGTACGTGGTTTTTAACATTTGCCTGCCCTGTTGCAAATCAGGGCGGCGAACAAAGTTAGCTCAGACGGCGCGCTTTGAGTGCGCCGTCTGAAAGATTCAGCGTTTGCCGTAGTACAAACCAACGACATGTTCGGCCTGTGCAAAGAACAGCCAGCGCGACGTGGCCACGCCCGCAAGATGTGACAGAACCGCAAAGAACGGCAGCACGTGATGTCCAGTGTTGCCCAGTATTGTCACCAGCAAAATCGCGAGTGGCAAAGCAAAAGCCAGCGCAAAGGATATAACCCGTAGTTTGGCGGCGTGTTTACGGCCGACCACATGCACAAATTCGCGCAGCAGGTAATTGGTGCCGGTATGCGGCGGCTCAAACGCGCGAACTTCACCGCGATCCCCAAGGCCCGTGGCGGTGCCCATGTTGGTGCCCGAGACGGCAAACGCCAGATCACCCTGTTTCCAATAGGCCAGTTGGACAATTGCCGCGATCAGCAGCAGCACAATCGCCAAACGGACTTGGCCCGCCATCAAGGCCCCACCAGCAAGGCTGAAGGACAGGAACATTACGGGTGTGAGGCCCATGTTCCAGCGCGGGATGGTTTTAAGCTGGGTGTAGATCATTGAGGTGGTGAAGACGGTTAACAATGACAGCAGCGCGCCGATCCAACCCAGAAGGGTCCAGGTTTGACCAAAGAACACGGCACCAAGTGCATAGAGGCCCATCACCACCAATGCACCAACGGCGCAGCATCCTTCGCGGCTGAGCCAGCTGGAGCGCCATTGTTTGAAAGCCTTCATCGCGCGTTCAGGACGACCAAGGTGAAAGGTTGAGGCCAGCAAGCCACCAACGGCCATCGCATAGGCGATGACGAACATGACAAAGGCGACCCATCCGGTGACCGCAGGCAGGCCAAGGCCCAGCCAGAACAAAAGGCCAAAGCCCAGACCCGAAAGGGTGGTGAAGACAATAACTGAGGGTGCGGGATGCATCAGATTTTCTCCAGCATTTTATCAAGCCAACCGGCAAAGCCCGCAGGCTCTTCGGCAACAGGCGCAAGGAAGGGTGCCAGAACATCGATCTGGTCCATTTCATCCTTTGGCCGTGGTGGCAGGTATTTGTTGACGGGTTTGGTGCCTTGTTCTGGCATCAGGTCCATGCCACCACGTTCAGCGGTCAGCTTGGACACGTTGCTATCGGGATCGGCAAAGTCACCAAAGTGACGCGCGCCTGCGGGGCAGGTTCGGACGCAAGTGGGGACACGGTCCACCTCGGGCAGGTTTTCATTATAGATCCGGTCGACACAAAGCGTGCATTTCTTCATCACACCTTCGGCCTGATCCAATTCGCGGGCACCGTAAGGGCAGGACCACGCGCAGAGACCGCAACCGATACAGTCGCTCTCATTAACCAGAACGATGCCATCCTCGACCCGCTTGTAGCTGGCCCCGGTGGGGCAAACGGTGACGCAGGGCGCGTCCTCGCAGTGCAGGCAGGACTTCGGGAAGTGAATCAGCTGTGCCGCGGGATGCGGTTTTTCACTGGTGGCCAGCGGCTGCACCTCGAAACTGTGCACGCGGTTGAGGAAGGTGCCTGATGGATCACCGCCGTAGGGATCTTGATCCGACAATGGTGCACCGTAGTTTTCGGTGTTCCAGCCTTTGCAGGAGATCACGCAGGCATGGCAGCCAACGCAGGTGTCCAGATCAATGACAAGGCCAAGTTTCTTTTCGGTTTTTCCTGGTAGCGTTGTCATTTGCCCACCTTCCATTTCAGTTCTTTTGGTCCTTGCCCGACCGGTGATTTGATCGGCGGGAAGGCGGGGTCACATTCCGCGGGTGCTGCTGACTTTTCGATTTTCACCCGCAGATCGAACCATGCCGCCTGTCCGGTGATCGGGTCAGAGTTGGACCAGCGCAAGCCGTCGCCTTTGGGTGGCAACAGCTCGTGAATGAGATGGTTGAGCAGGAACCCTTTGGTGGCTTCGGGTGCATCGTTTTCCAGCGCCCAAGCGCCTTTGCGCTTGCCGATGGCATTCCATGTCCAGACTGTGTTCTCGTTCAGTGCCGCCATATGGGCAACCGGCACGGTGATCGATCCGTGGACCGAGCTGACCTTGGCCCAATCGCCATCCTCAAAGCTGTTCGCCTCCCAAATCTTGGTAGGAACATAGAGCGGATTGCGCCCGTGGATCTGACGCAGCCAGGCGTTTTGGGTGCCCCATGAATGATACATCGCCATTGGGCGTTGTGTCAGAGCATGAACGGTGAATTCGTCTGTGTCGACATGGCTGTCCTCGAACGGGGCATACCAGATCGGCAGTGGGTCCATCGTCTCTTTGACACGTTGGCGCAGATGCTCAGGCGGTTGACGTTCGCCGTGGCCCTCAGCTGCACGTTGGAATTTGCGCATCGGCTCAGAGTAGAGCGAAAACAGATACGGCTCGGGCTTGTCGAAGATGCCCATACCAACGGCCCAGTCCTGATAGGCACTGTTCCACGGCTTATAGTAGTCGGCCCCGGCTGGGACGTGTTCAACAAAAAAGCCGCCGTTTTCGATGTATTTATCCAGCTGATCAGGGTTCACCTCACCCCGGCCAACCTTGTCGCCGTCTTTGCCACGGAAACCCGCCAAGGGGCCAATGCCCGGCTTGCGTTCGTGATTGACGATATAGTCAGCGTAGTCTTCGTATTTGGCAGATCCGTCCTCGTTCACGAACCCCGGCATGCCCAGACGGTTGGCCAGATGCACCAAAGTGGTCTGGAAACCGCGCACATCGCGATCAGGTTCGATCACGGGCCAGCGAATGGCGTCGGCAGCGGCGTCAGCTTCGCAAATCGGGCGGTCCAACAGGCTGATGCAATCGTGCCGTTCCAGATAGGTTGTGTCCGGCAGAATCAGATCGGCATAGGCCACCATTTCAGAGCTATAAGCATCGGAATAGATGATGTTGGGAATGACGTAGTCGCCGTTTTCATCTTTGTCGGTCAGCATTTTCATCACGCCGCCGGAATTCATCGAGGAGTTCCACGACATGTTCGCCATGTACATAAAGAGCGTGTCGATCTTGTATGGGTCACCAGCATGGGCGTTGGAGATGACCATATGCATCAGCCCGTGGCTGGACATTGGGTTTTCCCAAGTAAACGCCTTGTCGATCCGCGCGGGCGATCCATCCTCATTGAGCATCAGGTCGTCAGGGCCGTGGACAAAGCCGAGGTGCGGGCCGTCCAAAGGGCAGTTTGGCTGCACGCCGCAGTGCGGTTTTGGGTGGGCCGAAACTGGCTTTGGATAAGGTGGTTTGAAGCGGAAACCGCCCGGAACCTCGACCGTGCCAAGGATGATCTGCAGCAGGTGCAGCGCACGGCAGGTTTGAAACCCGTTCGAGTGGGCAGACACACCGCGCATCGAGTGGAAGGAGACCGGACGACCAACCATCTTGTCGTGGGTGTCACCACGGAAGTCAGTCCAGCTTTGATCCAGCTCGAACTCTTCATCAAAGGCGACGCGTGCCAGTTCCGATGTGATCTTACGGATGCGGTCGGCTGAGATGCCACAACGCTCGGCCACGGCCTCGGGCGCGTATTGCGGATCAAGGTACTTTTCCGCCATCAGCTGGAACACGGTGCGGTTGCCCTCGTGCGTGGCGGCCAGATCGGGCAGGATGCCCTTTTGATCAAATGCCACCAGCTTGCCGGTGCGGCGGTCGATCACCAGTTCTTTGCCCGCGTCATCGCGCATAAGCAGGCCGGTTTCTGCATCGATCAGAACCGGTGCATTGGTGAAACGCGAGAGATACTCCAGATCCAGCTTACCGGCGCGGAACAGCTCGTGCACCATTGCAAGAATAAACAGGCCATCGGTGCCCGGGGTGATCCCCACCCATTCATCCGCCACAGCATTGTAGCCAGAGCGGATCGGGTTGACGCCAATGATCTTGCCGCCGTTGCCTTTGATCTTGCCAATGCCGATCTTGATCGGGTTTGAATCGTGGTCTTCGGCCACACCAAACAGCATGAACAGTTTGGAGCGATCCCAGTCAGGTTGACCAAATTCCCAGAAGGCGCCACCCATGGTGTAGATACCGCCTGCCGCCATGTTGACGGAACAGAACCCACCGTGCGCGGCAAAGTTTGGCGTACCAAAGTTTTGCGCCCAGAAACCTGTGAAGCTTTGCGATTGATCCCGGCCGGTAAAGAAGGCCAGTTTTTTGGGATCTTTTTCGCGGATCGGCTTGAGCAGGCCTACGGCCATATCCAGCGCCTCATCCCAACTGATCTCTTCAAACTCTCCAGATCCACGAGGACCAACACGTTTCATCGGGGCCTTGAGACGCGACGGCGCGTTGACTTGCATGATGCCGGCGCTGCCTTTGGCGCAAAGCACGCCTTTGTTCACCGGGTGGTCGCGGTTGCCCTCGATATAGGCAACCTGCCTTTTGCCGTCGGGGCCATCTTTCATGTGCACGTTGATGCCGCAACGGCAGGCACACATATAACAAGTGGTTTTTCGGATCTCATCCGAGATCTTGGGGGAAGTATCTATTTTCGGTTGCTGGATGGTCATCTGGCTAATTTTTCTCCCCGTTGGACTAACTCAGGAACATTATTCCTGTAAGCATAAGAACCGCAATGAAAATAGTTTCCACAACAATCAGGGCAATTGCTGCCCCGCCGACGGAAGCTACTTGCTTGAGGTTTGTTTTCATTCCTACCGCCGCAATGGCGATCAGCAACAGCCAGCGCGATGCCTGACCGGCGAGGTCTGCAACAGCAGCGGGGATCACCCCGAAGGAGCTGAGTGCAGCCAACACAATAAAGCCGATCACGAAACCTGGCAGGATGGGTGGACGTTTATCTGCGCCGTCTTCGGCTGCATAGTGGCGGATGGCTAGTGACGCTACGAGAACAATCGGCGCCAGCATGGCGACGCGCACCAGCTTTACCAAAGTTGCGGTATCACCCGCTTGTTCAGAGATTGAGAATCCAGCGCCGACGACCTGTGCTACATCATGGATCGTGGCCCCAAGGAAGACGCCGCCAGCAAAATCATCCATTTGCAGAGTGGAAACCAAGATTGGATAGACAATCATCGCGACGGTCGACAGGACGGTGACCCCAACCACGGTAAAAATCAGCCGCTCTTCAGAGCGTTCATCACGCGGCAAGATCGCACTGATAGCCATGGCGGCCGAGGCCCCACAGATGGCAACGGAGCCGGCTGTCAGAAGTGAGAACCGCCACTTGTGGCCGAACAATGGGCCAACCAGCAGCCCAAAGCCGATGGTTAGAACCACGCCTCCGACAATCAGGGCAACAAGCTGGACGTTCAACCCAGCCATCAAAGTCATCGAGACGCGCACGCCCAAAAGAGCGACACCAAGGCGCAACAACGTACGCGATGAAAACCCGATGCCCGGGACGGCTTTGCCTTCTTCGCTCAAAAAGCTAACCGCTATGCCAAGCAACAAAGCCAGAAGCATTGCAGGCGTGTCATAATGTTCGGATAAAAATTTGGCCGTAACAGCGACAATGATAGCCATCATCACGCCGGGAAACAGCAGCCCGGCCTGTGCCCGCGCATCTGCGATCAGGCGGGAGGGATTTGAAAGTGCCGACGCCATATTGCGCTTCGTCCTTTACTCAATATGGGTGGCGTCTCTCAGCAGGGCCGAGGAACTGCTGCCTTTGTTTCAGTCTGCCAGTGCCTGCAATGCAGTTACGGCGATCATTTGGGTAACATCCTCGGCGACACAGCCGCGCGAAAGGTCGTTGGCGGGTTTATCCAGCCCTTGCATGATGGGCCCGATGGCTGCGTATCCACCCAAACGCTGGGTGATTTTATAGCCAATGTTACCTGCATCGAGATTGGGGAAGATCATGACGTTGGCCTGTCCTGCCACATTCGAGCCGGGGCTTTTTTTCTCGCCTACCGAGGGGACAAAAGCGGCGTCAAACTGCAGTTCACCATCAACGTTCAGGTCAGGGCGGTTGTCGCGCAGGGTTTGTGTCGCGGTTTCAACCTTGGACACGGCAGCATGTTTGGCACTGCCCTTGGTCGAAAACGACAGCATGGCGATCTTTGGCTCTTGCCGCAGGAGCGACTGGCAGGATTTTGCGGATGCTTCTGCAATGGCGACCAGTTCCTCGGAACTTGGGTCAATCACCAAACCACAGTCTGAATAAAGCATGGTTCGGCCGTCATCAGCCGGCGGATACATCAAGAAGAACGAAGACACCATCGCCGCATCAGGGGCCTTGCCGATCACCTGAATCGCGGCGCGCACGATGTCTGATGTGGTGTTGACCGCGCCACCAACGGTGCCAGTGGCATGGCCCAGACGCACCAGCATGGCGGCATAGGTCACGGGGTTCATAACAGCCGAGTGCGCTTTGGCCTCGTCCACGCCTTTATGCTTGCGCAACTCATGGAACGCGGCGGCAAAGTCTGCCGTCAGATGAGATGTGGCGGGATCATGAATTGAAAGGTGCGAACTATCAGGCGCATTTTGCGCCTCAAGCTCGGCTTGGATGTCGGCCTTGGGACCGACCAGTATGATGTCAGCAATATCTGCTGAAATGGCGGCAAGCGCCCCCGCAACAATGCGGGGATCACTGCCTTCGCTGAGTGCGATGGTTGGGCGGCTGACAGAGGCCAGCGATTGTAGAAGTTCAACCGGGCGAAGTGTCATACCGTCCAACATCCCTACTCTTAGACTTGCTGTTCGCGCATGTCGGCCTTGTCGATCCCGGCAACTTTGACAGGGTTCTTCATGGCGTCGCGGCGGAATGGCTCGCCCAATTCTTGGTTGATCATCGCTTCAATCAGGGTGGTGATACCGTTTTTCTGATCTTCGCAAGCCTGTGCCAGCGCATCGGTCAGCTCGTCCATGGTGCGGGCGATGACGCCTTTCAGACCACATGCGTTGGCGATACCAGCGTAAGACACTTGCGTGTCCAGCTCGGTGCCGACGAAGTTGTCGTCGAACCACAGAGTAGAGTTACGCTTTTCAGCACCCCACTGATAGTTACGGAAAACAACCTGTGTGACGGCAGGCCATTCTTCGCGGCCAATCGCGGTCAGCTCGGTCACGGCGATACCAAATGCGCCGTCGCCGGAGAAACCAACAACAGGCACGTCTGGGCAGCCGATTTTTGCGCCAACAACCGATGGCAAGCCGTAACCACAAGGACCAAACAGACCAGGTGCCAGATATTTGCGGCCTTCTTCGAATGATGGATAGGCGTTACCGATGGCGCAGTTGTTGCCGATGTCAGACGAGATGATCGCGTCTTTTGGCAGGGCTGATTGAATGGCACGCCATGCTTTGCGTGGTGACAGCCACTCTGGCTTGTCTGCTCGTGCACGCTCGTTCCAGGTTGTGCCCGGATCGTCTTGCTCGTGATCCATCGATGTCAGTTCTTGCGCCCAACGTGATTTTTTCTCAGCGATGTTTGCTTTGCGTGCGTCACGACCTTCGTCGCCAGCGCTGTCGGAAAGCTGTGCCAGAATGTTGGTTGCAACGGTTGCCGCGTCACCAACAATACCCACTGATACCTTCTTGGTCAGACCAATGCGGCTTGGGTTGATATCAACCTGAATGATTTTCGCATCTGTCGGCCAGTAATCCATGCCGTAACCCGGCAGAGTGGAGAATGGGTTCAGACGGGTACCAAGGCAGAGAACAACATCTGCTTCTTTGATCAGTTCCATGCCGGCTTTGGAGCCGTTGTAACCCAGAGGACCCGCAAACAATGGGTGCGAACCTGGGAAGGCGTCGTTATGCTGGTAGCCAACACAAACTGGGGCGTCCAGACGCTCGGCCAGTGCTTTGGAAGCTGCGATGCCGCCATTTGACAGAACGGTACCGGCACCATTCAGGATGACAGGGTTTTTCGCGTCTGACAGCAAAGCTGCGGCTTCGGAAACGGCTGTGGCACCACCGGATGGCAGTTCGAATTCAACAACCGCTGGCAGATCAATGTCAACGATTTGAGTGAAGTAATCACGTGGAACGTTGATTTGTGCAGGGGCAGAAGCGCGCTTGGCGTTCATGATAACGCGGCTCAGAACTTCGGCCATACGAGTTGGGTCGCGAACTTCTTCTTGGTAGCAGACGCAGTCAGCAAACATGCGCATCTGTTCCATTTCCTGGAAACCACCCTGACCCATGGTCTTGTTTGCAGCCTGTGGCGTCACCAGCAGCAGTGGCGTGTGGTTCCAGTAAGCAGTTTTAACGGCAGTCACGAAGTTTGTGATACCTGGACCGTTTTGCGCGATCATCATCGACATTTTACCAGTGGCACGGGTGTAACCGTCCGCCATCATGCCACCTGAACCCTCATGCGCACAGTCCCAGAAGGTGATTCCGGCTTCGTCAAAGATGTCCGAAATCGGCATCATTGCAGAACCGATAATGCCAAAGGCGTGTTGGATTCCATGCATTTGCAGTGTTTTTACAAATGCTTCTTCGGTGGTCATTTTCATGGGGTGTCTCCTGAAATGGAAAGGGACCGGGTGGGGTCCGAATGATTAACGCGAAACTACGGTGCAGAGACGCCCGGGAATAGGGCCAGATTAAATTCCGAATAAAGCCAGTTATGAGTAATCGTCCAAGACTGAGGCCAGTCTGGAAATCCCTTCTGGAATCCGGCTGGCCGAAATCGACGAATAAGCCAGTCGATAATAGTTTTTGACAGGCTCTTCGCCACCAAAAAAGGAATGACCCGGCTCGATCAAAACGCCTTTTTCGCGCAACAAGAGATCCAGTTTTTGAGTATCGACATGATCCGGTGCACGCATCCAGATTGAAGAGCCGCCAAACTCTCCCTGCCCTCCGATTCTAAGGCCGTGATCGGCCAGTGCGGCCTCCATCACCTTGCGACGCTCGGTAAAGACCTGCCCCATCTTGCGAATAAGGCTGTCATAGTGACCCATTGACAGAAAATAAGCCGCCGTGCGCTGAATGTGTCCCGGTGGGTGGCGAAGCACGCTGGCGCGCAACGCCCGCGCTTCGCGAATAAACGGTTTGGACCCTACAATATAACCCAGACGCAGACCTGGGAAGATGGACTTGGAAAAACTGCCGATATAAACCACACGCCCATCAGTATCGAGTGATTTCAAAGCGGGTAAAGGCGAACGTAGGAAAGAGATTTCAAACTCGTAGTCGTCTTCAACAATCAGCGCCTCCATATCTGCCGCTTTAGCCAGCAGATCCTTTCGGCGTTCCAATGGCATTGTTGCATTTGTGGGGGATTGATGGCTCGGTGTGGTAAAGATCACATCGGCCTGTTCGGGCAATTGATCAGGCGGCAAGCCACCCTCATCTACGTTAATCTCGGCAAGGTGGCAGCGTGATTGCATCAAGATATCGCGTAGAGCGTGATAACAAGGATTTTCGATCACAGCCGTGCGGCGTTGCGTCAGCAAAACCTGCGCCGTCAGCCAAAGCGCATTTTGTGCACCCATCGTGACCAAGATCTCATCCGGTTCAGCCAGAATTCCGCGACGGGGCAAGGTATGTCGCATGATGAATTCAAGCAGCCGCGGATCATCCTGATCATAATAATCTGCCGTCAGCGCACGAAAATCCTTTTGCCCCAGCGCCTGCAAAGCACAATGCCGCCAATTGGTATGATCAAACAGTGCCGGATCTGCCTGACCATAGACAAAGGGATACTTATATTGCGACCAGTCCTGCGGTTTGACCGGTGTGGCGCCACCCGTGAACCGGTGTCCAATCGCGCGGGTCCAGTCGACTTTGTCTTGCTTTGGGTGACGTGCCACCAAAGTTGATGGCTCTGGCGCGTTACAGGACACGAAATATCCCGACCGGTCGCGCGCCTCAAGATAATCATTCGCCAGCAATTCGGTATAGGCCAACGTGACCGTGATACGGCTAACGCCCAGATGTGATGCCAGCTTACGCGACGACGGAAGTTTTTCACCTTTGCGCAGGCGGCCCGATAGAATCCCCTCGGCAATCATTTGCTGTATCTGCGCCTGCAAGGTGCCACGCGCATCGGGGTCCAGAAAAAAGGTTTCTATCGAGATTGCCATCGTGCCATTCTATTTTGGACTTATTTATCATCTCATTTGGACTTACACAGTTTTTATCATCTTGTGAACCCGCACGGGCCACTCCCTCAGAAAAAACACTTTCTACGCTCAAGAAAAAACCAATGAAACAAGGTGAGTTGTACAATTCCCCGGGCCGTGAACTTCATACTCACCCAACAAAAATGATCTCATATATTACCCTCATATCAAACTTTCTGAAATAGATTCACTTGACCTAATTTATCCTTCCCCCTAGACCTGAGCCTACGCAGGGGGGTCCCGACAGGGGACTGAGAGGCTGACACGGCATTATGCCAGCGATGCGACCCTTTGAACCTGACCCAGTTGATACTGGCGTAGGAAGCATGGATACACATCGCACCTGAGGGGCGTGTTGTCTGAATAAGAAGGGGGCTTTCCCTTTCTGTTTCCCTAGCCAAAATTCATCTGGTGTCTTTTTGAGTTGTACGCTTGAGGAGCACCACAATGAACGTCCCCAACCCCAAAATCACTACGGGTGAATTGCCCGCATCCCGTAAGATTTATGTCGAAGGCAGCTTGCACAAAGATATTCGCGTGCCAATGCGCGAAATTTCCGTGCACCCCACTGCAGGAGAGCCCCCGCTGCCGGTTTACGACAGCTCGGGACCATATACAGACCCCAACATCCTAACCGATATTCGCGAAGGCCTACCCGCCCTGCGCCGCAGCTGGATTGAGGCACGCGGCGATGTTGAAGACTATGATGGTCGCGAGATCACCGCAGCTGACAATGGCTTTGTTCAGGGCGAGCGCCTGACGCCAGAGTTCCCGGTCAAGCCACGTCCGTTGCGCGCCAAAGACGGCAAAGCGGTGACGCAATTGGCCTATGCGCGGGCTGGTATCGTGACGCCGGAAATGGAGTTCATCGCCATCCGCGAAAACCAGCTGCGGGACACAACACCCGAGGTCCGTGATGGCCATGATTGGGGCGCGAACATCCCCGACTACGTCACGCCAGAATTTGTCCGCGATGAAGTCTCTGCTGGCCGCGCCATTATCCCGGCCAACATCAATCATCCGGAATCTGAGCCGATGATCATCGGGCGGAATTTCTTGGTCAAGATCAACGCTAACATGGGCACTTCGGCTGTGACCTCGTCGATGGAGGAAGAGGTCGACAAACTGGTCTGGTCGATCCGCTGGGGCGCTGACACGGTGATGGACCTGAGCACCGGCCGCAACATCCACAACACCCGCGAATGGATCATCCGTAACAGCCCAGTGCCAATCGGAACTGTGCCGATGTATCAGGCGCTGGAAAAGGTGAACGGCATTGCCGAGGACCTGACGTGGGAGGTGTTCCGTGACACGTTGATTGAACAGGCCGAGCAAGGCGTGGATTACTTCACCATCCATGCCGGGGTGCGCCTGCATATGGTGCCAATGACCGTGAACCGAGTGACAGGCATCGTTTCGCGCGGTGGGTCGATCATGGCAAAGTGGTGCCTGCATCATCATAAGGAATCATTCCTGTATGAGCACTTTGACGAGATCTGCGACATCTGTCGCAAGTATGATGTCTCTTTCAGCCTTGGCGATGGCCTGCGTCCTGGATCGCTTGCTGACGCCAATGATGAGGCGCAGTTTGCGGAGCTGGAAACACTGGGTGAGCTGACAAAAATCGCTTGGGCCAAAGATTGTCAGGTGATGATCGAGGGGCCGGGTCACGTGGCCATGCACAAGATCAAAGAAAACATGGACAAGCAGCTAGAGTGCTGTGACGAAGCACCGTTCTACACGCTTGGGCCTCTCACCACGGACATTGCGCCGGGATATGACCATATCACCAGCGGTATTGGTGCGGCGATGATCGGTTGGTTTGGCTGCGCGATGTTGTGTTACGTGACGCCTAAAGAGCATCTTGGGTTGCCAGATCGGGACGATGTGAAAACCGGGGTAATCACCTATAAAATCGCTGCGCATGCCGCCGATCTGGCCAAGGGTCTGCCGGGCGCGCAGCGGCGTGATGATGCGTTAAGTCGCGCACGGTTCGAATTCCGTTGGGAGGATCAGTTCAACCTGTCATTGGATCCAGACACCGCCCGTGAATTCCATGATCAAACCTTGCCTAAAGAAGCACACAAAGTGGCGCATTTCTGTTCGATGTGTGGGCCGAAGTTCTGCTCTATGCGGATTTCCCACGACATCCGGGCTGAGGCGCAAAAAGAAGGCATGGAGGCGATGGCAGCCAAATTCCGTGAAGGCGGCGAGCTGTACGTGCCCGCGCGGGAAGAACCGGAAGACGCGGAATGATCACCATCGCCGGGGCGGGGCTGGCTGGCCTCGCCTGCGCTTATGAGCTGTCCAAACGCGGCATTGCAGTCACGCTGTTTGATTTGGGTGATGCGCCCGGATCAGACAGCGTGGCACGCTTTGCCGGGGGCATGCTCGCGCCATGGTGTGAACGTGAAAGTGCCGAGGAGGATGTCATCACACTCGGTACGCGTGCCGCAGGCTGGTGGGCGCAAATTACAAAGGTGACGCGCAATGGTACATTGGTTCTTGCCGCGCCCCGGGACCAGAGGGAATTGGCCCGCTTTGCGCTGCGTACCACAGGCTATCGCAGTGTTTGCAAAACCGAGGTTTCAACCATGGAACCGGCGCTTGCCGGGCAGTTCCAAAACGGGTTGTTCTTTGGGCAGGAGGCGCATTTGGATCCCCGTCAGGCATTACGGGATCTGGCCAAAAGAGTGCAGTATATGGGGGGGATCATCCACTTTGATACTCCAGCTCCGGCACAGGTGGATCTGGATTGCACTGGCATGGCAGCCAACTTGCTGGACCTGCGCCCTGTACGTGGAGAAATGGCCATTCTGCGCTGCCCGGAGGTTACGATCAGCCGGACCATCCGTCTGCTGCATCCACGCATGCCGCTGTATCTCGTGCCGCGTGGAGACAGTCATTATATGATCGGCGGTACAATGATCGAAAGCTCCTCAACGCGCCCGCCGACCTTGCGCTCGCTCACGGAGCTTCTGAATGCGGCCTACACCCTGCATCCAGCGTTTGCTGAGGCCAGTGTTGTTGAACTTGGCGCGGGCCTGCGCCCGGCTTTCCCGGATAACCTCCCGCAGCTGATCGAACAGAACAACACGCTGTATCTCAATGGGCTTTATCGCCACGGCTTTTTACTTGCCCCAGCCATGGCTGCAACAGTGGCAGACCGGCTGGCTCACCACACGACATCGGAGGATTCCAATGCACATCATCGTCAATGCGCAACCGCATAATGTATCTGGCCAAACACTGGATCAGGTTTTGCCTGAACTTGGCTATTCCAGCCCAGCTATCGCTACTGCGTTAAACGGTGTGTTCATCGCCAATGCCGCCCGCGCCTCTACTCTGTTGAGCGAGGGTGACCGCATCGAAATTCTCGCCCCGATGCAGGGAGGTTGAGATGTTTTTTTACGACACTGAAGTCACCTCGCCTCTATTGCTGGGCACAGCGCAGTACCCGTCGCCCGCGATATTAAACGACGCAATTCGAGCAAGCGGGACGCAGATCATTACTGTATCGCTGCGCCGTGAGACGGCCGATGGGTCGGGGGCCGGGTTTTGGAATACGCTGCGCGATACCGGTTGTCGCATTCTGCCAAACACGGCTGGCTGCCATTCGACACAAGAAGCCGTAACCACAGCCCACATGGCGCGCGAGCTGTTTGGCACCGATTGGATCAAGCTTGAAGTCATCGGCCATGCCGACACGTTGCAACCCGATGTCTTTGGGCTGGTCGAAGCCGCACGCGTTCTGTGTACTGACGGTTTCAAAGTCTTTCCCTACACCACGGATGATCTGATTGTCGGGGAAAAACTGCTTGAAGCCGGATGTGAAGTACTGATGCCTTGGGGCGCACCGATCGGATCTGGTCAAGGGCTGCGCACGCCGGATGCACTGCGATCCATGCGGGCGCATTTCCCCAAGGTACCGCTGATTGTGGATGCGGGTATCGGACGCCCCTCTGATGCGTGTCGGGCGATGGAGTTGGGCATGGATGCGGTATTATTGAACACTGCGGTGGCCAAAGCAGGTGATCCAGTGCGGATGGCACAGGCCATGGCGCAGGCCATTGATGCCGGGCGCAGTGGATATTGCGCCGACCCGATAGAGCCCCGCGATATGGCGGCGCCCTCAACCCCGATCCTTGGCATAGCGGAGCTCGCATGATGGAACGTTTTTACCTGATCACGGGCCATGTCGGCCGACTTGAATTGCTGGTACCGCAGGGTGCCAAGCTGGCGCAACTACGCCTCAAAGACCAACCAGAGGCCGAAGTCCGCCGCCAAATCGCGCGTGCCCGCGACTTTTGCGCGGTGCATGGCGCACAGTTGGTGGTCAATGATTACTGGGAAATCGCCCTCGATCTGAGTTGCAACTTTGTCCATCTGGGGCAAGAGGACATGGAAGCTGCTGATTTCAAAGCCCTGCGTCAGGCAGGGGTGCAGTTTGGTCTCTCGACCCATGACGAAACTGAGCTGGAACGCGCCCTGTCACAGGATCCGGCTTATGTTGCACTTGGCCCGGTTTATCCAACCTTGCTGAAGAAAATGAAGTGGGGTCCACAAGGGCTGGAACGTGTCACCCGGTGGAAGCAGATTGCGGGCGCAACACCGCTGGTGGCCATTGGCGGATTGACACCCGAACGTCTGCCCGGCGTGTTTGCTGCGGGCGCAGACAGCGCCGCAGTTGTGACCGACATCCAGCTTTCGGACGATCCCGAGGCCCGCACCCGGGAATGGATCATGGCCTGCGCATTATGAACCGTTATGATCGACAAGAAATGGTGATTGGGGCGCTGGGACAGGCGCGGCTGTCGCATGCACATATGCTGGTTGTTGGCGCTGGTGGGCTTGGTTGTGCTGCCCTGCCCTATCTGGTCGCTGCGGGAATTGGTCATATCACGCTGCTGGATCCAGATCGCGTGGAAGAGAGTAACCTACATCGTCAGACACTCTATCGTATGGAGGATGTCGGTGCGCTCAAGGCTCATGCCGCGCGCCAGCAATTGCAAGCCCTCAACCCGGCGGTGCAAATCACCGACATCGTGAGCCGATTGACACCTGCCAATGCTGGTACATTGGTTGCGCAAGCCGATCTGGTGATCGATGCGGCTGACAGCTTTGCTGTATCCTACATCCTGTCGGATCACTGCCTGCAACTAAGCAAACCACTGATCAGCGCCTCGGTTCTGGGACAAACCGGATATGTCGGCGGCTATTGCGGCAAAGTTCCGAGCCTGCGCGCAGTCTTCTCTGACCTGCCCGAAAGCGCGGCCAATTGCAGTACGGCAGGTGTACTGGGCCCGGTCGTTGGGGTGATCGGTACGCTGCAGGCGCAGATGGCTGTCAGCACATTAAGTGACCCTGATCGCCCGGCTTTGGGCACAATGATCACCATGGATTTACAAAAGTTCACCACAGGCGGTTTCAGCTTTGCCACCGCATCTGAACCCGATACTTTGTTTCCCTTCGTGTCCGACAATCAACTAACCGCGACCGATCAAGTGATCGAGTTGCGCAGCAAGCAAGAAGCCCCCAAAGCAATTCACAAAAATTCGAATCGCCTGGAGTTTAAAAGTCTCACTACTCACGATTTTGCCCCTAATCGACGGATTGTTCTGGGGTGCAAGACCGGATTGCGCGCTTGGAGGGCGGCAACAACGCTGCAAAAAGCCGGTTATAGCAATATTGCCCTGATGGCCGAAGTCGCGATGTGATGGCAGATAAATCCGTCCTGATTATCGCTGGCAGCGACTGTAATGCGCGGGCCGGGTTGCAACGCGATCTCGCCGTCGCACACGACATGGGCCTGTCTGCCCGTGCCGTCGTCACCGCGGTCACCGCGCAAACAGATGCAAAAGTCAGTGCTGTTCACATGATCCCACCCGAGATCATTGAACAGCAATTGACCGCAGTGCTTGAGCAAGCACCCCCTGATTCGGTCAAGATCGGCATGATGGGAACAGCAGAAACTGTCGAAATCATCGCCCGCCTGCTTGCAAACCTAAGCTGCCCCATTGTTGTCGACCCGGTCATCGCCACATCCTCAGGTCATGAACTTTTGACTGAGAGTGGCATTAAAGCACTGAAGCATAAGCTTTTCAGTATTTCATCGCTGATCACCCCCAACCTGCCCGAAGCCAAACACCTTCTGGGCGAATCACTCTTGCCGCAAACCAACGCTCCGGCAGAGCTCGCTCAGGCTCTATATGCTGAAGGGGGCCCTGCTGTTTTGCTCAAAGGGGGGCATGACAGCGGGGAAAACTGTTGTGACATTCTCCGTAACGGTGCCGAAACACACAGCTTTTGCGCACCACGTTTCGCCAAAGGTAGACGCGGAACAGGCTGCACTCTTTCCACGTCGATCGCGTGCCATTTAGCCAACGGGGTAACGCTATACTCGGCTTGTGAACGCGCTGTTATCCAGACCAGAAAGTGGATTTCACAAGCCTAAGCGGAAGTGACAACCTGTCCACTCCACGGTTACAACCAAACAATTATGCACCATCCCTTTGCGCATTTTTGCTGTATTTTCATGTAAGGTATTGAAATTCGCTGCAAGATGCGAAAACATGTTTCTGCGCCAATTCGACTAATCAGTCGCATTAGAGGGAGAATACTATGTCGCGTAAACCTATCATGCTCGCACTGGGTGTTTGCTTTGCCGTTCTGGCAGGTTGTGCTCAGCAAGAAGAAGAAGTTGTAGTTGTCACACCAGAACCAGTGTTTGACAAATACGGCAACGAAGTCGTAGCTGAGTAATATCAGCTCGCGCAGGCCAAGACCTCTTGTGAAAGTGGTTCAGCGGTCTGCACGCTTCTCAGACATGCATTGTTTTTTGGATTACGATCAAAGATCCTGATCCGATGATTTGTTAAAAAATTAAAAGCGCGTGCGTCCAGCACGCGCTTTTTGCTTTCAAAACGGCGAATTGATGCTGATTTGATGCGAATCTGACCCTTTCACACTTCGCTTCAGATGCTTATAAGAACGCAAGCTATGGCCTAGTGCCGCCAACCCAAAAATTCGTTTCCGGACAGGACGCATACGCATATGTCGATTTTTTCAAGAATCCCCGGTTTGTTTTCGTCAGACATGGCCATCGATCTAGGGACAGCCAATACGCTGGTTTACGTCAAAGGTCGCGGCGTGATCCTGAGTGAACCCTCTGTAGTTGCTTACCATGTCAAAGATGGTCAGAAAAAAGTGCTGGCGGTTGGCGAAGATGCGAAACTGATGTTGGGCCGGACCCCCGGAAGCATTGAAGCGATCCGCCCTATGCGTGAAGGTGTGATTGCCGATTTCGACACCGCCGAGGCGATGATCAAAGAGTTCATTCGCAAAGTGCACCAGCGCCGGATTGTTGGAAAACCCAAGATCATCGTTTGTGTTCCTCATGGCGCGACCCCGGTTGAAAAACGGGCCATTCGACAATCTGTTCTGTCCGCCGGTGCCGGCCGCGCCGGTTTGATAGCAGAACCTATCGCCGCCGCTATCGGTGCGGGCATGCCGATCACCGACCCAACTGGCAATATGGTCGTCGACATCGGCGGGGGCACCACAGAAGTGGCGGTTCTGTCATTGGGTGATATTGTTTATGCCCGTTCTGTCCGTGTTGGTGGTGACCGCATGGACGAAGCTGTCATCAGTTACCTGCGCCGCCAACAAAACCTTCTGGTCGGCGAAGCCACGGCAGAGCGCATCAAAACCTCGATCGGGACCGCCCGTATGCCGGATGATGGTCGTGGAAGCTCAATGCAGGTTCGTGGCCGTGATCTGCTGAATGGCGTTCCCAAAGAGATCGAAATCTCGCAAGCACAAATCGCCGAGGCTCTGGCCGAACCGGTACAGCAGATCTGCGAGGCAGTGATGACCGCATTGGAAGCCACGCCACCAGATCTGGCCGCTGATATTGTTGACCGTGGGGTCATGCTGACAGGTGGAGGCGCTCTGCTGGGGGACCTTGATTTGGCATTACGCGAACAGACCGGTCTTGCCGTCTCGATTGCCGATGATAGCCTTAACTGTGTGGCACTTGGCACCGGCAAAGCTTTAGAGTTCGAAAAACAGCTTCGTCACGCGATTGACTACGACAGCTGACTACGCACCCTTTGACCAAAGGGGGCACAGTTGGCGAAGGATCGATCACACAGCAGTACATATTCCGGCCCGCTTCGGCGGCTGCTGATAGGTATCTTGATGCTGTTTCTGTTGGGACTGTTTCTGGTGTGGCGGATTGACAGCCCACGGGTCGAACGTTTTCGGGCTCAGGTCGTTGATAATGTAATGCCAAGCTTTGACTGGGCCATGGCGCCAGTAACTGGCTTTATCAATATTATCCGCGACTTTGAAAGCTATCAGCGCATCTATCAACAGAACCAAGAATTGCGTCAAGAATTGCAGCAGATGAAAGCCTGGAAAGAGGCCGCGCTGCAGTTGGAACAAGTCAATGCCCGTCTATTGGATTTGAACAATGTACAGCTCGATTCGCGCCTGACTTACATCACGGGTGTGGTGATCGCGGACAGTGGTTCACCTTTCCGGCAATCCGTATTGATCAACGTTGGTGCTAAAGACGGAATTGTAGATGGCTGGGCTGCGATGGATGGGCTAGGGCTGGTTGGTCGCATCTCTGGTGTGGGCAACAACACCGCACGGGTGATTTTGCTAACCGATACCTCCAGCCGGATTCCGGTCGTCATTCAACCCTCTGGCCAGCGTGCCCTATTGATTGGAGACAATACTCTGGCGCCCTTGGTCGAATTTATTGAAAGTCCTGATCAGGTACGCCCCGGCGACCGTATCATGACCTCTGGAGATGGCGAAGTTTTCCCAACTGATCTGCTGGTTGGTCAGATTGCAGAGGATCCAAACGGGCGGCTGCGCGCGCGGCTTCTGGCCGACTATGGCCGGTTGGAATTCCTGCGTGTCTTGCGTGACTTTGGCCGGGAAAAAATCGAAGATCCGGGTCGTCTGATCGCCCCGGATAGCCTGAACGATGGTGACGCAGTTACACCGGATGAGGCGTCTGCCGAAACAGAGGCGGAAAATGATTGATTATGCACCGCAGAAGGTCTGGATGAAGCGCCTGCTTTATCTGGTGCTGTGCTTTGTGTTGATCTTTTTACATTTACTTCCACTGGATACGACGGCATTTCGTGACGTGGCAAATGACACCAGCGATCTGCTTGATGCGCAATTTTTGCGCCCAGCCAGATGGGCCGGGCCTGATCTGATGCTGGCATTTACCATTGCCTGGGTTCGCAGGCGTCCCAGCTATGTACCCCCTTTATTGATCGCATTTGTCTTTTTGCTGGCGGATCTGTTGTTTCAGCAACCACCAGGGTTGATGACATTGATCGTTTTGCTTGCTTGCGAGATTCAGCGTAATAAAACCGCATCCTTTCGCACTCAAACCTTTCCAAATGAATGGTTTAACGCCGCCTTCATCATTGCCGGTGTGGCACTTGCACAACGTCTTGTCTTAGGTGTGATGTTGAGCGATCAAGTGCCTTTGGGCCTGCACCTCATGCAGGTGGTCATGACAATTGTGGCCTACCCTCTGGTCGTTTTCATTTCACAGGTTATCTTTGGGGTACGCAAAGCCTCGACCAAAGATATCAACGCCATAGGAGGTGGGGTATGAAACGCCCCCCAAAAGACAACGAAGCCAGCCAGCGGATCATTACCCGACGTGGGTTGATCTTAGGTAGCGCGCAATTGGGCCTGGCAGGCGTTCTGGCAGGGCGCATGCGGTATATGCAGGTGGACCAAGCGGATGAGTTTCGGCTGCTGGCAGATGAAAACCGCATCAACCTTCGTCTGATCCCGCCATCGCGTGGGCGGATCTATGACCGCAAGGGAGCGATCATTGCCGAAAATGCCCCCAGTTATCGGATCACCATGATCCGTGAAGATGCCGGCGATGTCGAAGCCGTCATTGAACGTCTGGCCCGGCTGGTCGAGCTGGACCCTGACGAGCTGGATCGTGCGTTAAAAGACCTCAAGAAATTGCGCGGCGATACGCCCGTCACGGTGGCCGAGCGGGTCAGCTGGGAGGATGTCAGCCGGGTAGCCGTCAACACCCCGGCCCTACCCGGCATTGTGCCAGAGGTTGGTCTATCACGTCATTATCCAACTGGGCAAGATTATGCACATGTTATCGGTTACGTCGGGCCGGTGAACGAGCGTGATCTGGAAACCATTGATGCACCGGATGCGCTGTTGCTTATCCCACGTTTTCAGATCGGGAAAATCGGTCTTGAGGCCAAGCGTGAAGATACCCTGCGCGGAAAGGCTGGCAACAAACGGGTCGAGGTGAATGCTGCCGGGCGTGTTATGCGTGAACTAGAGCGGGTCGAAGGGCAGGCCGGTGCCGACATACAGGTTACAATAAACGACCAGCTGCAAGCCTATGTTAATGCCCGACTTGAAGGCCAAAGTGCTGCCGCCGTGGTAATCGATTGCGAAACCGGCGATCTTCTCGCATCGGTTTCAGCCCCCAGCTATGACCCCAACCTCTTTGTGCGCGGCATTTCCGGGAAAAACTACAAGGCTCTGCTCGACAACAAATACCGGCCATTGCCGAACAAAGCGGTTCAAGGTGTTTATCCCCCTGGCTCCACCTTCAAAATGGTTACTGCTCTGGCCGCGTTGGAAAGTGGCAATGCAAACCCGGGTGATACAGTCTATTGCCCAGGGCATCTGTCCGTCAGTGGCCGCCGCTTCCATTGTTGGAAACGCGGAGGTCATGGCAATGTGGATCTGCACCGCTCGCTACGCGAAAGTTGCGATGTCTACTATTACGAAATGGCGAGACGCACCGGCATTGAGAAAATCAGTGAAATGGCACGCCTTCTGGGGCTTGGTACGGTGCACGATTTGCCAATGACCAGTGTGGCCAAAGGGTTGGCACCAACAAAGGAATGGAAACGTATCAACAAAGACGAAGCTTGGCAGGTTGGGGATAGTGTGAATGCCTCAATCGGGCAGGGATTTGTGCTGGCGTCACCACTGCAACTGGCCGTGATGACCGCCCGGTTGGCCACTGGCCGCTCGGTTGAGCCGCGGTTGATCAAATCGATCGACGGCGTTGAACAACCTGCGCGCCCCGGTGAATCACTAGGGCTCAATCCTCGATTCCTTAATCAGGTGCGTGAAGCTATGTACGCGGTATCGAACAGTCGTCGCGGCACGGCTTATCGCAGCCGGATCATCGAGGAAACACTTCGGATGGCTGGGAAAACTGGCACCAGTCAGGTGCGTAACATTTCCGCTGCTGAACGGGCGGCCGGAGTACGCCGGAACAGTGATCTACCATGGGAACGCCGCGATCATGCCCTGTTTGTCAACTTTGCCCCCTACGACAACCCCAAAGTGGCAGTTGCCGTTGTGGTTGAGCACGGTGGTGGCGGCTCCAAAGCGGCCGCACCAATTGCGCGCGATATCACTTTGCAAGCGCTTTATGATGGCGACCCGCCGCTAGATGCATATCCGGCAAAAGACCGGGGAAACATCGAAACCCAGCAAGAAGAATTCCGCAAGAAACGCCCGGACCGCTCTGGCAAGAGAAATAACCGGGCATGAGTTATCTCGAAAATACGGTCAAAATCACGCCCAGTGGGGCCAGCAAGATCTTATATCTGAACTGGCCTCTGGCAATTTTGCTGACTGCAGTCGCTTCGGTTGGATTTTTGATGTTGTATTCGGTTGCGGGTGGCTCGTTTTCCCCCTGGGCTGAACCGCAGATCAAAAGGTACATCGTGGGATTTATCGCCATGTTGATCGTAGCGATGGTACCAATCTGGTTTTGGCGCCACATGTCAATTGTGGCTTATATTGTTTCGATTCTGCTGCTGGTGGCGGTGGATCTGGTCGGGGTCGAAAGCAAGGGCGCGCAGCGCTGGATAGACCTTGGATTCATGCGCCTGCAACCATCTGAGTTGATGAAAATCACGTTAATCATGTTGCTCGCGGCCTATTACGACTGGCTGCCCCTCAAACGTATTTCACGCCCGATATGGATTATCATCCCGATCGTCATCATTCTTCTGCCCGTTGCTTTGGTTCTGCGCCAACCTGACTTGGGAACCTCCATTTTGCTACTGTCTGGGGGCGGTCTTGTGATGTTTGTGGCTGGCGTGCATTGGGGGTACTTTGCAGCCGTGTTTGCCGCAGTTGTCGGATTGGTCAAGGCAGTCTTTTCCAGCCGCGGCACAGATTGGCAGTTGTTGAAGGACTATCAGTACAAACGCATTGATACATTTCTTGACCCGTCAACGGACCCATTGGGCACCGGATACCATATATCTCAGTCTAAAATTGCACTTGGCTCAGGCGGTTGGACCGGCAAAGGGTTTATGCAAGGCACGCAATCCAGGCTGAATTTTTTACCGGAAAAACATACCGACTTCATCTTCACCACGCTGGCAGAAGAGTTTGGATTCATTGGTGGATTCTCACTACTCGGGCTTTACGTTCTGATCATCGTCTTTTGTTTTGCCACCGCGATGAGCAACAAAAACCGGTACTCATCCCTTCTGACCTTTGGCGTTGCGATTACATTTTTCCTGTTCTTCGTGGTAAACATGGCGATGGTTATGGGGCTGGCGCCAGTTGTGGGTGTGCCGTTGCCGATGGTCAGCTATGGCGGGTCTGCGATGTTGATCTTGATGCTGGGATTTGGTCTGGTGCAAAGCGCACATGTCCATAAACCAAGGTAGCCTTTATGCCGATCAATGTCCTGTTTTCTGCCCGTCCTGAGCGTTGGGAAACCTATCAAGAACCCCTGAATAAAGCGTTTAAAGGCAAAGGCTTAGATGTAAATCTGGCAACGGACATTCCACCCGAACAGGTGGATTATATCGTCTATGCACCCAATGGGGATATGAACGATTTCACACCGTATAAAAATTGCAAAGCGGTGCTGAGCCTCTGGGCTGGTGTGGAAAAAATCGTTGTAAATCAAACGCTAACTCAACCTTTGGCCCGAATGGTAGACCATGGTCTGACGCAAGGCATGATCGAATGGGTCACCGGGCATGTGCTGCGCCACCACCTGAACACCGACCTGCATGTATTGGGACAAGACGGCGAATGGCGTGACTATGTGCCACCGCTGGCGCAGGACAGACAGGTCACGATACTTGGGTTGGGGGCACTTGGCACGGCTTGCGGGCAGGCACTGGCAGGGCTTGGATTTCCCGTCACGGGCTGGAGCCGGACCGCAAAAGAGGTTGAGGGCATCACCTGTTTGCACAGCAATGACGGGTTATCACAGGCCCTGAATAATTCTGATATTATTGTTTTATTACTGCCACTTACAGGAAACACCGAGAACCTGATCAACAGCGAACGTCTTGCCCAGATGAAAGACGGCGTGTGCCTGATCAACCCGGGCCGCGGGCCGCTGATCGATGATCAAGCCCTGCTGAAAGCGCTGGATACGGGCAAAGTCGGACATGCCACATTAGATGTCTTTCGGATCGAACCCCTGCCCACTGATCACCCTTACTGGGCGCATCCAAAGGTCACTGTGACGCCGCATATCGCATCAGAAACCCGCCCCGTGACAGCGGCACAGGTGATCGCGGAAAACATCCAGCGGGGGGAAATGGGAAAACCTTTCCTGCATCTGGTGGACCGCACAGAGGGATACTGAGCCAGTTCAATTTGCGTACAACCTGTACAGCCTGTACGCGGGTTATGTACGCAAATTGGAGGATGGCATTTCTCAACGGAAACCTTTGCGGAAGCAATTCAAGGCGATAGTGGCCCCAAAGATCAAAATTCACCTTGCCTTTAACATTCCCTACATCGTATGATGTTTGAAATATTAAAGGGATCGTGTCATGCCAACATTCAACACCGTTATTGTATCTGCACTCGTAGATATAGAAAACCGGCTTGCTGATTTTGGAATTACGCGGGAGCAGCTTATTGAAATTGGAAAGACCGCCCGTGCTTATGCAGATGACGCAAGCCCATCGATGCCACTGAACGCAGCTGGAATGCTTTCGTACATTCACGGTGTCGGAGAACTCCGTCAACAAACAGTTGGCTCCGACTACATTCCTGACCGCACCTGTGGAATCGAAGCTGTAGTTAATCGCAACCGAACCACTCGTATTGGTTTTCAAAATGTCGATAAGTGTTGTGTAGACATGGCACCTATCCCACGCTCCGATAAAGGTAGCGGGGCTGCCAGCCTTTCCGGACCTGATCTTTTTGTAAACGCTGGCGTAGAAGCAGGGCCCCTGACAGGTGTCAAGCAAGATGGTATTCTCACCTACTATGTCATGGTGGGTCAGGACGGCAGCATCGAACTTTCGTGTCCAGTAATTTCAAAAGGAAAATATATTGATTGGTTAGAGCGCATCTTTGTCCACAGCCCAGAAACCGACTGGGAAGTAGAGCCCGATACAGACAAAAGCCCAATTGACGACTTTGACATCAGCGTCTCATTCAAAGAAGTATAATGTTCAATTCTGCACGTTTGAAGATAGCTCGCGAAAGGCGGTTGCTATCCAGTAAGGGACTCGCTGAGCTAGTTGGCGTATCTGCTGTCACTTTGTCCAAATATGAGAATGGATATGAACCTGAAGAAGCGACTATAGATCGTTTGGCAAATGTACTCGGCTATCCTCGCAACTTCTTCTTTTTCGAAGACCCCGAGATGATTGAAGCTGATACTGTCAGCTTTCGTAGTCTTGCGCGAATGAAAGCTAAAGAACGCCGTGCCGCACTCGCCGCCGGAGCTTTGGGTATCGAGCTGTATGAATGGATAGACGCGCGTTTCAACTTGCCGCAAGCTGATCTGATTGACCTAAGCAAAGAGAGAAGACGTCCCGAAGTTGCTGCCCGTTTACTGCGTCAACACTGGCATCTGGGCGATAGGCCAATTGGCAATGTATTGAAATTGATAGAAGCAAAGGGCGTCCGCGTCCTATCACTTTCAGAGGCGACAAAGAATGTAGATGCATATTCCTTTTGGCGCGGGGACCATCCCTATGTTTTCTTGAACCAAGAAAAGACAGCGGAGCGATCTATCTTCGATACGGCACATGAGCTGGGCCATTTGGTGTTACATCATCATGCAGGTGCCAAGACAGACAAAGAAGCTGAAACTCAAGCAGACAAATTTGCATCGGCTTTTCTCATGCCTGAAAATGATCTAATGGATTATGCCCACATATTCACCGCAGGCCAAATTATCGCTGCCAAAAAGCGATGGAACATCTCTGCAATGGCGCTGGCTTATCGCCTTCATAGCTTGAAGTACATAAGTGAATGGAATTACCGGTCTCTATGCATTGAACTTGGGAAGCGAGGATATCGTAGTGGTGAACCGGATGGCATCCAACGGGAAACATCAACCGTTCTTGCAAAGGTGCTGGCAGCTCTATGGTCGAAGCGCCTAACGAAATCTGACATTGCTGATGATTTGGGCATCCCTTTGGAAGAAATTGAAGCGCTGATATTTAGATTATCTCAAGAACGGTCCAAAGTCATAGCGACACAATTGATGGTGGTAAAATAGCGGTAACAGGAACTGTAATATCAACTAGCTAAAGGCCTGCCCCCGGCTTGCCCGGGCAGCGGCAAGACACATTGGGACGTTTTCAATGTGTGGAGAAGATTGCAATCTGGTTAGGGTATTGAACGCCCTCCAGGTCGGGCGCTGCCCTTGTGTCGAGCCGGTGATCGGCCTCGCCAAGCTCTTCTGCATCTGTATTTCCTGCATCGGCAATTCCTGCCATAGTTACGGTCTCTTTTGATACGATAAAGGACATTTCTGATGATAAAATTGATTATGTGTTTGCGCCGGCGGGCAGATATTAGCCGGGCGGAGTTTCAGGATTATTGGCTGAACAAGCATGGCCCGTTCTTTCAGGAAAACGCGGGTGTTATGCGCTCTAAACGGTATGTTCAAAGCCATACCATCGACAGCCCGTTGAATGATGCGATGAAGAGTTCACGCAATATGCAGCCGGAATTTGATGGGGTGGCAGAGGTTTGGTTTACCTCTGAGGATGATTTGATAGAGGCGATGGGCTCAGCTGAGATGCAGGAGCTGAGCGCAGCGCTTTTGCAAGATGAGGCGAATTTCATCGATCACGAGCAATCCTCGGCATTCATTGTGCAAGAGCACGCGCTTTAGGCGACATCGCAGTACTGGATCAGGCGTGGCCCCCTCCATAACACCCCCTACACAGTGGTCACGTTTCCGGGTAAATATTTCCCTGTAAATATTTCTCTGTAAATATTGTTCAAATTTTTTATACGGCTGAGCATGACCCAATTCTTCAAACATCACGACAGTCTGCGCCTGTTCATGGAGATCGCCCGGTTTTCCAGTTTCTCAGATGCGGCTGAGGCGTTGAACATGACCAAAGGCGCGATCAGCTATCAGGTTAAAACGCTGGAAAGTGACCTGCGCGTGGCGCTGTTTGAACGCAAACCGCGCGGCGTGGTGTTGACGAATGAAGGTCAGTCATTGTTGCGCACTTGCCGTGTGCATTATGAGGGGGTTGAAACCGCGCTTGAGGTGTTTCGCAGCCCCGATGTGCCCATGTTGACGGTTGGGGTTTCCACTTACTTTGCCTCGCGCTGGCTGTCGCCCAGATTGATGGGTTTCATGCAGGCGCATCCCGACATTCAGCTGCGCATTCAACCGATGACCCGGCTGTTTGATCTCAAGGCGCAGGGGGTTGATCTGGCGATCCGCTGGGGGGATGGCATGTGGGACGATGTTGAGATCAAGCCCTTCATGCCCTGCCCGGCCTGGCCCGTGGGCAACCCGGAGGCCGCCGAAAAAATTCAGCAGTCAGGGTGGGTTGAGGCCATGAGCGAGCTGACGCTGTTGCGTGATCACGATGACAGCAATGCCTGGTCGGACTGGTTGAATATCGCGGGGTTAGAACCGCAAACCCGCAAGGATGCACTGATCATTCCGGATCCGAATGTGCGGGTGCAGGCGGTGATCGACGGGCAAGGTATTGCGCTGAACGATGATCTGGTTGCGCAGGAGATCCACGATGGGAAATTGGTCCGCCTGTCAGAGGTGGGGCTGGAAAGCTACGGGTATTTTCTGGCCATTCCGCCGCAAAGGCACAAACACGATAGCGTCACGGCGTTTACCGATTGGATATTGCAACACGATTAAATTTTCGCTGAACAGCAAAATTTGCTCGCTTGTACCACTTGGGTTAGGCTGAATGGTCGCTCAGTTTTTCTGTTGGGCGCAATGCGCATAACGGGAAGAAATTTATGAGCAAGAACGAATTGCCAGACACCAAAGCCGGGCGTGTTGATTGGGTCATACGTGCAGAAACCAACGCAGAAATGCGCCGGCGTTACGATCTTTGGGCGCAAGACTATGACAGCGATGTTGGGTCCTATGACGATTATCTAGTCCCTTGGGAGGCCACCAAGGTTGCCGCCCAAGTGTTGGACAAGAATATGCTCATTATGGATGCAGGTGCGGGTACCGGCCTCGTTGGGCAAACCCTGAAAGAGGCAGGTTTTCAAAGGTTGATCGCTGTCGATTATTCAGAAGGGATGCTCGAAATCGCGCGCCAAAAGCAGGTTTATCAAGATGTTCACAAATGTGATTTGAGCCGACCGACCGAATTTGAGGCGGGATCAATCGACTGTGTCATCACCTGTGGAACCACGACACAGATGCCCTGCGCCAGCTTGCGCGAGTTTGCCAGAATTGTCCGGGCCGGAGGGCAGATCATCTTTGCAGTTGTACCGGATGCCTGGGTCGAATGTGGTTATGCAAACATCCTGTCGGAGCTCGAAGCGCAGGGGCAGGTATCCGTTATAAGCCGCGGTGAACCATTTCAAATGTTGCCAACAACCGAGCCCGAATTTTATTGTGAGATCTGGGTGATGGATGTCCATTAAAGGCACAAATCAGACCGCCCATGAATTAGCCGTGCCGTTCCTGACTATCTTGTGGGGCCTGTTCGCGGTCGAACATGCCGTAATCGCGGATCACCTGCGCGACGCGTAGGTGGTAGTTACTGAAAATGCCATTGCGCCCCTTGGTCTGCCCCTGACGGTGAGCCATCAGGTTACGCCAGTTTTGCACAGCGTCCTCATCACGAAAGAAGGAAAGGGACAGCAATTTGTCCGGGTTGCTTAGGCTTTGAAACCGTTCAACCGAGATAAAGCCATCGACCTGCTCCAGAAGCGGTTTCAAATCGGCTGCCACATCCAGATACGCCGGTTTTTGACCCGCGGCGATTTCGACCTCGAAAATAACGGCAATCATGCGGGCGGTCCTTCTGGCAAGCGCTGGAATGTGTTGTCCCTCAAGAGTGCACCTCTGCCCGTAGTTTCACAAGGCGATACGGGGTGAGCACGGTCACATTAAGGTCACTTCAAGTTCAGGCTTGTCTTTTGACCTCAGCCATGAAGTTTTCAAAAACCTGCTCGGCGGTTGTCAGGAAATCCGGCATCGTTTTTATGGCTTGCGCGCGCATCGCATCCAAGCCCCCCGCCCCTAAGGTTTCAACCAATGCCGCATGATAGGCAGGAATAGCGGCCCAGTTGTCCACTGTGTCGGGCTCTACCTCGATATGATACTGGGTTGACCATACATTTTGACCGATGCGCATCGCCTGTACCGAACAGGCCGGAGAGCTGGCCAAAATCACGGCCCCTTCGGGGGGCTGCGCCACCCGGACACCGTGCCATTGCAGGCACTTCTGCCTGTCGGGTAAACCCTGCATCAACGGATCTGCGCGCCCCTCGGCGGTCAGTTCAACTTCCATGACGCCGATTTCTGCCGGATGCATTGGGCCACATGTGCCACCCAGCGCATCAGCCAAAAGTTGATGGCCCAGACACAGTCCAAGATACGGTTTACCCATCTCGATCACCCACCGCCGGATGGCCGCCTTTTCTGCAATCAACCAAGGATGTTCTTCGACATCCCATACATCCATCGGACCACCCATCACCCATAGAACATCGTAATCTTCTAGATCGGGAATTGCCCCACCTTCGTCCAATTCGACCACATCCCATTCAATGCCGTTGCGTTTCAAAAGGTCGCGCAAAGATCCCGGATGCTCACAAGACAGATGTTGAAAAACAAGGAGTTTCATATCTTGATCCTACTGAGATTGAAGGGTTGCGTTTACGCGCACGGCAAGGCTCCGTCTGAGGGCCATGGTCGCCTCAACCCCAGCCAGAACAGCCACCAGCAACAACAAGGTGGCAGAGCCTGCCTCAACAATCAACCAGCCCGCAATCAGTGGAAACCCGAAGATACCAATGAAATAGGTCAGTGCAAAAAACTGCAACGTTTGCGGCAATAGGGTTTCCTTTGCATCATTGGCCGCCATCGCCGCCAGAATGGGATAGGACACGCCGTACCCAATGCCAAACAAGATCGCGGTCAAAAGATATAGCGGTACGCTGGCACCACTGAGCAAGAACAAAACAACAGATCCGCACATCACATACATCAGCGCAGCAATTGTCAGGTAAGGATTTCGCCCCCCCTTGAAGCGTGCCAACACCACCCGAAACAGAACTACAGTGATCGTATAGGTCAGGAAGTAATCAGCATAGTCCAAGCCACGTTCATCAGCGAAGACCGTCTGGAAATTGTTCATACCAGCAAACACACTGGCCCCGAGGCAGACCATGATCACCGGCAGACGCGCGGGAGAACGCATGATGTCGGTGATGGCTGAGAGCGAGAGGTTTGATCGCGCCTCGGGGCCTTTGGCAGCAGCTTGCTGTCGTATGGGTGTGGTGAGCGTGAAGAAGATCAGACCCGCCAGAGCGCAAAGAGCTGCCGTAATATAGAAGGCGTCGGCGATGGTGAAACCTGCATCCTCCAACATGGATGCAAGCACTGGCGACAGGCCAAACCCGGTCATCACCGCAACGCTGAGAATGGCGAAATACCGCACGCGATCCTGAGCCGATATCAACCGGGTCACGACCACGGGAGGCAGCGCATAGGTCAGCCCCCAGCCCGCGCCCAAAAGGATACTGGCAGAGATCAACAAGACGCCGACACCCTGTGCAAGCCCATAGAACGTCAATGCTGCGGCGATGGCAAAACAGGCCCCGCCAAGGGTACGCAGGCGGCCAAAGCGGTCGGCGAGATGGCCGGAATAGTAAACCGCGATAAGGGTTGAAATAGTTGTGATGAATAGCATCCCGCCCACCATCTTTTCATTGGCCCCGAAGGCGTCAAACAGGCGCGGCAGCATGAAGGTCAGACCGTAAGCGCCGGCCTGTAAAAAGACAGCCAGATAGAAGAGAGCAAAGAGGATTGGGCGTGACATGAAATTATCCTGCGTCTGTCAGTTCTGCGCGTTCTTGCACGATCAGGTCATTGAGTTTCTGGCGCTGCTGGCCACCTGCATCAAAGTTCCCCTCAGCCAGCCAGCGCGTGAAAGCACGTTCAACCGGGGGCCACTCGTAATTCAGTAGCGAAAACCAGGCTGTATCGCGATTACGGCCCTTGTAGGTGGCCGCTTGTCGAAAGATACCTTCGGGTGTGAAGCCCATCCGCCGTGCGGCACCGCATGATGGCGCGTTGAGGGCATCACATTTCCATTCATACCGACGATAACCCAGTTCATTGAACACCCGCGCCATCATCAGGTACATCGTCTCTGTCGCCGCCCGTTGCCGTTGCAAAAGTGGCGAATAAGTGATGCCACCCACTTCTATCGATCCAGCCACGGGGGCGATCCGCAGATAGCTGGCAATACCCACAGCCCGATCAGTAGTGCGGTCAATGATCGCAAAATAGGGTTGATCATCCACGCCACTTGCCTTTTGCACCCAATCGCGTAGGGCGCTTTCCGTCTCGAACGGCCCGATGAAATTATATGTCCAGAGTGCGCCGGTTTTGTCGTGACTGTAGGCGGCGAACAGATCGGCGGTGTGTTTGTCGGCATTTAACGGCTCTACCCGGCAATAGCGTCCTTCCATCCCAACATGGCCGGGGTGTTGTGCGCCTACCCAGTCAGCCACAGCCGGGCCAATAGGTTGGCCGTGTTCATTGAGGCGATTCATCGCTGTCTTATCCTTTGTCATATTGGGTGCGTTATCAGCCGTGCGGACGCACCTGTGGAGTTGCGGTGATCTTGCCACATTGATGGACCTCAATTAATATCCAAAATTGAATAATTTGAGCAGACCAATATCAGGCCAACACATGAAACAAACACCATGGCTTGCCCTTTCGATCGATCGTAGCACCGGGGTGCCGATCTTTGAACAGATCTGTGAGGCGATCCGCAGTGGTGTCATTGCGGGCGAACTGACCCAAGGCCAAACCTTGCCCCCTACCCGTGTCTTTGCAACAGAGATAGGCGTATCACGTTCCACCATTGTGACGGCCTATGAACAGTTGGTCGCCGAAGGGTACCTGCACAGCATCCAAGGCTCGGGCTATACGATATGTGCGACGGGTGAGGTGGAGTTGGCCCATAAGCCAGCAGTAACGCCAAGCGCCACACCCCGAGAAGAAAATCGCAAACCGCGGCCCTTTTTGGCCGGGCAGCCGGATATGCGGCTGTTTCCATATCGCCAATGGGCCAAGACAGTTGCGCGTCTTTGCCGGACCAACCCGCAATCGATGCTAAGCAGTGGCAGTGCTTTTGGTAATTTTGAACTTAGGCAGGCAATTTCTACGCATGTGGCCGAGTGGCGTGGCATCACCGCCTCACCTCATCAGATCATCATCACAGCCGGATCTATGGATGCGCTGGAGATCTGCATGCGGACGCTGACGCAAAGTGGGGATGGGATCGGGTTGGAAAACCCCGGCTATCTGCCATTGCGTCGTTTCGTGAAAGATATGCAGCTGCGACCAAGCTTCATGGATCTTGATGCAAATGGTGCCACCATCCCACAGGGCGCGCCACCACGTCTGGTGGTTTTGACCCCATCGCACCAATATCCGATGGGAGGCGCGATGACCCCCAACAGGCGGTTGGAGTTCATCCAATGGGCCGACGCGCAAAATGCATGGATTGTGGAGGATGATTATGACAGCGAATTTCGCTATGCTGGGCGGCCGATACCGGCGATGGCAGGGTTTGATCAGATCAACAGAACCATCTACATCGGCAGCTTTTCCAAGATCTTTTCAAACTCTCTCAGGCTTGGCTATGTCATTGTGCCTGAGGCATTGCTGGGTGCGATGCGCGACACAATTGTGCAGCAGGGTCAGCACGCAAGTTCGATGCCGCAGCAGCCGCTTGCTGAGTTTATTAAAAGTGGCGAATTTTACAGGCATCTCAGACGGGTGCGCCGGATTTACGGCGAACGGCGCAAGTTTTTGCTGGAGCGTCTGGAGCAGGATTTTGGCGAATACGGTCATTTCACCGATCATCAGGCAGGCATGCAGATTGTGTTTCATCTGACCGGGTATATCAAAGATACGGTCATCTCAGAACGTGCGCAGCAGCTTGGGCTGACAGTTGCCCCTTTATCCGCCTATGCGAGTGGTAACGTTACGCAAAACGGGCTTATTTTGGGGTTTTGCGGCTATACCGAAGACGAGATTGCACAGAGTTTGATCTTGCTGCGTCAGACCATGGCATAACCCGCCCGAATTGTATCGGACGGGCAAAGGTTACAAAATGGGATCAGGCGGGTTCGCCGATTTTGTCTTGGGTTTTCAATTCAAAATCCGAGGCGTCATGGCGCTCATGCAATTGCTCGCTTGGGTCACCAAAGCTGCGGTTGACCATGCGACCACGTTGTACAGCGGGACGGGCATCGATTTTCTCGGCCCAAGCCACAACGTTTTTATATTCATGCACGCTTAGGAATTCGCCGGCACCATATTGACGGCCCAGAACCAGATTACCGTACCATGGCCAGATCGCCATATCGGCAATGGTGTATTCATCACCTGCGATATAGGCGTTATCGGCCAACTGACGGTCCAAAACATCAAGCTGACGTTTGACTTCCATTGCAAAACGATCAATCGGATATTGCCATTTTTCTGGCGCGTAAGCATAGAAATGACCAAAGCCGCCACCCAAATAGGGTGCGCTGCCCATTTGCCAGAACAACCAATTCAGCGTCGCGGTGCGTTTGGGGCCTGACGCGGGCAGGAAGGCATCGAACTTTTCGGCCAGATGCATCAAGATTGACGCAGACTCGAACACGTTCACAGGCTCATCGCCGCTCAAATCTACCAGTGCCGGGATTTTTGAGTTGGGATTTACATCAACAAAACCGCTGCCAAACTGATCGCCGTCACCGATGCGGATGAGCCAGGCATCATATTCCGCGTCGTGTCCTGCAGCGAGCAGCTCTTCGAACATCACCGTGACCTTCACACCGTTGGGCGTGCCCATGGAGTGGAGCTGGAACGGGTGTTTGCCAACAGGCAGTTCCTTGTCATGGGTCGCACCTGCGATGGGTCGGTTGGTTGAGGCAAAAGTGCCGCCGTTTTCCTGTTCCCATGTCCACACGGCCGGGGGGGTATATGTATCGTCGCTCATATCGGGTGTCCTCGTGTTCGCTTCGTTGTGACCAGAGGTAACCATCCCCCCTCGGGATGCAAGGTGCAGCGGTGCACAAGGCTGTGTGCATTTCCTCAGTTCAATCGCGCAACGCCCACTCACGCATGGATAACAAAACCAGTGCCCCGTAACACGAAGGCGTCAGAACGCTTGGCAACTTGTTTCGCAGCCCCAGATCAGGTGCAGGACACAGTTCAATACGCAACCGAAGGAAAGGGAGGCCAAACTATGAAACGTAACCACTTTATAGCGATGGTTTTGGGTCTATCCATCGCCACCAGCGGATTTGCCGCAGCGCCTGCAAGGGCCAGTGATAACACTGGAAAAATCATCGCAGGTGTCGCAGCACTGGCTATTATAGGCACCGCAATTGCGAATTCATCTGACGATCATGATGATCACGCCAAAGTCACGCGGCACAAGAACAGCTACGAGAATTATAATGGCTACGGCTACAAGCCATATAAAAAGAGCTACAAGAAAAAGCACCATAAGAAGAAATACGGGCATAAGCGCTATAAAAAGCACTATGGCCACAAGTCATACAAAAAAGGGTATGGCCACAAATATTATAAGAAGAAGTCTTATTCAGGTCATCACAAGAAACGCTTCAAGCGTGCCTACGCATACTAAATGCAGGCTTCAGGTGCGCGTGACAGCACGCGCACCTGACAATTTATCAGAATTCGACAACAGCGCGGATTGATTTACCTTCGTGCATCAGATCGAAGCCATGGTTAATCTCATCCAACGACAATTTATGGGTGATCATCGGGTCGATCTCGATCTTGCCGTCCATGTACCAATCAACGATTTTTGGCACGTCCGTGCGCCCCGATGCGCCGCCAAAGGCGGTGCCGCGCCATGAGCGGCCGGTTACCAGTTGGAATGGACGCGTGGCGATTTCCTGACCTGCGCCAGCCACACCAATGATGATGCTTTCACCCCAGCCTTTGTGCGCTGATTCCAACGCCTGACGCATAACGTTCACATTGCCTGTGGCATCAAACGTGTAGTCGCCACCACCGCCGGTCAATTCGACCAAATGCGCAACAATATCACCGTCAATTTTGGTCGGGTTCACAAAATCGGTCATGCCAAAGTGGCGACCCATTTCTTCTTTGTCATCGTTCAGATCAACACCAACGATTTGATCCGCACCAGCAAGCCGCAAGCCTTGAATCACGTTCAGGCCGATACCACCAAGGCCGAACACAATGCCGGTTGAACCAATTTCAACTTTGGCCGTGTTGATCACCGCGCCGATACCCGTAGTAACGCCGCAACCGATGTAGCAAATCTTATCAAACGGCGCATCTTTGCGGACCTTGGCAAGCGCGATTTCCGGCACCACCGTGTGGTTGGCAAACGTTGAACAGCCCATATAGTGGTGGATTGGTGTTCCATCCAACATCGAAAACCGCGTTGATCCATCTGGCAACAGGCCCGCACCTTGGGTCGAACGGATTGACTGACACAGGTTGGTTTTTGGGTTCAAACAGTAATCGCATTCGCGACATTCCGGCGTGTAAAGCGGGATCACGTGATCGCCGACTTCCAGAGAGGTCACACCTTCGCCGACTTCGATCACGATGCCCGCGCCCTCATGACCAAGGATCGCAGGAAAGATTCCCTCGGGGTCATCGCCCGAACGGGTAAACTCATCCGTGTGACACAGGCCAGTCGCCTTGATCTCAACCAAAACCTCACCAGCTTTTGGTCCTTCAAGGTTCACTTCCATAATTTCAAGTGGTTTGCCGGCCTCTAGGGCGACAGCAGCGGTGGTACGCATGATGCTATTCCTCCAATAATAGTCTAGGCGACTTTTATCCAATGGGCGGGCTATTTCAACAAAATAAGTTACGGAACCCGCTTGCCTTTCATCGGGATTTTCTTAGTCTTAGTTAGGAATTTCTTAAGTTAGACCTAGATTTAGAAGGAAACTGTCAGATGAGACTTGCCGCCGCAGCCCTATTAGCCCTGACAGCCTGCGCCCCAACAGGAGAGACACCAGACACGGATCTGAATCTGCCCGAGGAAGATACCCCCTGCGGCGCGCATGCCCTACGCTATCTTGAGGGTGAACCGCGCGAGAGCTTTGATTTCGACGAACTGGACGGTCCTGTGCGCACGCTCTACCCGGGGTCAATCTCTACCTCAGATTATCTGCCTCAGCGCCTGAATGTGCATATCAACAACGCGGGTATCATCACCAAGTTAGCCTGTGGCTGATCAATTGACCGACTGACGATACACCTGATGGCAAGCCTGACAAGCGGCTTGCAGTTCGCGCAATCCGGACTGCACGGCTGTTTGCGATGAAACATCAAGGCGCTTTGCCGCCCGTTGCATGGTTTTTGCCTTCGCCTTGAATTCCGGCCACCTGTCCCAAATCAACGGAAGTGCTGTTGTTTTGGGATCCATCTGCGGTGATTTAAACAGGCTTTGAATCGCATTGCTGTTGCGGATCAATCTTGCGCGCGCCTGCTCTGCTGCCAGTGCATCAAACCCACGACGCCCCTGCACCATATCCGACAGAGTGACTCGGTCCTTCTCCATATCCTCCATGGCGTGGATGCGGTCATAAACCATCGGATTTTCCACATCAGAATGGGCAAAGGCCAATGGCACAACCAGGGTCATGCACCCTAGCATCGTTAAAATCTGGATTGAGTGCTTCATCGGCTTTCCCCGCAACGTATATAAATCAGCATCGAATAGCCCCGTATAAGATGCAACACAGTTTCGCGATCCTTGCCCCTGGCCTTTCGAATTCTCTTGATTTAACAGGGCGAAACGGCAAAGCTAAAGTATGAGCTATCAATCAATCAGCCCGTTTACCGGCCCGCTTGGGCAAGAACAGGTTGCGTTTCACCGGACCGAGCTTTCCGTGATCATGTCGCTCTATGGCCGTATGGTTGCCGCTGGCGAATGGCGCGATTACGGTATTTCATGCTTGCGGGATATGGCGGTTTTTTCCGTTTTCAAACGCACCGCAGAAAACCCACTGTACCGGATAGAAAAACGTCCCAAGCTGCGCGGACGGCAGGGGCAATATGCGGTTGTCGGAATAGATGGTCAGGTTTTAAAACGTGGCTCGGATCTGAAAGCGGTTTTGCGTGTGCTGGAACGCAAATTGATCCGGGCGGTCGACTAACGACCCATGTGGGAGGCGCGACCGTGTTTCGGCAAATTTTGGCGTCCATTTTATGCAGCGTCGCAATTGCCGCCCCAAACATTGCAGTGGCCGCCTGTAATCCACAGCCCTCGCCCTATGTTGCAACTGAATTGGTGTTGGCTGTCGATACCTCGATCAGTATCAGCGCACAGGAATATCATCTGCAAATGCGCGGCATTGCAGATGCGCTACGCAGCCCAAAAGTGATTAACCTGATCGAACAACAGCCCGGTGGCGTGGCCATGGGGCTGGTGCATTGGAGTGTCGGCGGTTTGAACAAGCTGGCCGTCGATTGGCATCACCTGTGTGACCTGGCTTCGGTCATCTTGTTTGCTGAACGGGTGCAGAATGCGCCGCGCTCTGGCACCGCGCGGGGAACGTCAATCAGTGCAGCGCTGCGGTTTTCAGCCAAACAGATTGAGACAAACCAATTTTACGGCGACCAGCGCAAGATAGACATTTCCGGAGATTCGCGCAGCAACTCTGGCCCTTCGCCCTATTACGCCCGCAATGAGATAGCAGCCAGCGGGATCATCATCAACGGGCTGGTGATCAAGGATGGCGACCGAGAGCTCGACGCCTATTATCTGGCCAATGTGGTGGGTGGAGAGGACAGTTTTGTCTTGTCCATCACCCGCCACAGTGATTTTGCCGAGGCGATGCAGCGCAAGTTGGAGCGGGAACTGACGTTAGAGCTGTCCCAAACTATAAAATAGGTCAACCTATTGCGTCTTCTAGCCAGTGCACACGCTGACGTGCCTCAACCAAAGCCGTCTCTGCGCTTTCAAACTCCTCTGCCCCATAGTGACCGATGCTGTACCAGCCGCGCCCATCCTCGGGGTCGCGGCGAAATTCATCGAAACCAAATGTCCCATCGGGACGGTGGAAGATGTCCACGCAAATTGTTTCACCGTCGAGATTGATCGAGCGGATGACCTTATTCACATGTGCCATTACGGGGCATCACATCTGCGCAGACATCACGCAGAGCAGTTCGAACATGATCGATACGCCAAGGAAGGCCGTGCCGCCGGATTGATCAAACGGTGGAGAGACCTCGACCATATCAGCGCCAACGATATTCAGCCCGGCCAGTTCGCGCACGACCTGCACCGCTTGGAATGAATTTGGGCCACCGATTTCCGGCGTGCCTGTTCCGGGTGCAAAGGTCGGGTCAACGAAGTCGATATCGTAGCTGACATACGTTTCTTGATCGCCGACAATTTCGCGTGCTTCGGCCATCACATCCTCGACCCCGCGGGCGTGGAATTCTTCGATCAGGATCAGGCGAATGCCGTTCGCCTTGGCGAAATCACGATCTTCCTCGTCATACATCGTGCCGCGAATGCCGATCTGGACCACACGCTTGGGATCGAGAAGCCCCTCCTCGACCGCGCGGCGGAACGGGGTGCCATGGGTGTACATCGTGCCGCCGAAATAGGAGTGCATCAGGTCGGTGTGACTATCGAAATGCACCATGCCAATGGGACCGTTTTTGGCCACGGCGCGCAAAACCGGCAACGAAGTCAGGTGATCGCCGCCCGCTGTCAGGGGCATGATGCCCGCCGCCAACGCTTCGTTATAAAATGTGGTGATCCGGTCCATGCTGTCCATGATATCGGCCGGGTTTGGCCCGACATCGCCAAGGTCGGCGCAATTGGCCGCCTCGAACGGGCGTGTGCCGTTAAACTGATGTTGTGCGCGCATCATAGTCGAGGCGTCGCGCAACTGACGCGGTCCGTGGCGTGGGCCGGGGCGGTTGGTTGTGCCCGAATCCCATGGCACGCCAATCAGGCCAATCTGGACATCATTGAAGCGCTCGTGCCCGGGCGGCACATAAGGCAGACGCATGAAGGTGGGCACGCCGGCAAAGCGCGGCAGGTCAAAGCCGGAAACCGGATGGAAATATGTGTCACTCATGTCGTTCCTCCCAAACGTTTGCGTGCGGTCACCGGGCCATCGCCCTGATCCGCGATTCTTTTGATGGCCTCATCGAGCGGTTCAAATGCGACCGCCATATGAAAGGCATTGGCATGCAGTATCGTATCTGGATCGGAAACCCAAGCTACGTGACCTTTCCAAAACAGAAGGTCACCCCGTTGAAGCGCGTCCGTTTCGTCCAAAGACGTGCCAAACCCAATCTCTTGCAGGTCGCTGTCGCCAGGGCATGTGATGCCACAGGACAGACAGCCCGCCTGCACCAAGCCCGAACAATCAATACCAAAAGCAGAATTGCCGCCCCAAAGATAAGGTGTCCCTAGAAACAGCTCGGCAACGGAGACCGGATCATCTGCCAATACCACCAGCGGAGACAAATGTGTCGAAGGAATATGCCCCAGCGCGGTCTGCGCAAATCGACCTTCGCTGGCAAGGACCTGCACCCGGCTGCCATAGCTAAGGCTGGTGCGCTCATGGGACTTGAAATCCGGCTCTGGATAGAGATGGGTTGCGCGCGCCGACACCACATGCGTCACCGGCGTGGGTTCTGATAACTCTGCGCAACGCAGATAGCCAACATAGTTATCTTTTTTCGCCTGAACAAAAGCCCAGCCATCGCGATCCTCGTAGAGCGTGACCTCCTCCCCCAGCAGCAACTGTCGTTCCCGCCGGCCATCCGGCGCGTGCAAGAGGTCAGCCACGGGCACCGAAAGGTGACGCGCCGCCCCGGTGAGAAACTGCGCGGCCTCGACCTGACCACGCAGGGACACATCGGCCACCCGGCCGTTTGCCGGTGTCAAGCGGCGGTCTGTCATAGCTTCAGCATTTCTGGCAGTGCTTCTAACAACGCCCGCGCGCCCATACCTACCCCACCTTTGGGACGGGCCGGGGCGGGGGCCGGATTCCAACCGTAGATGTCAAAATGTGCATAGGGTGTATCGCCAGCAAAGCGGCGCAGGAACAATGCAGCCGTGACCGATCCGGCAAAGCCACCTTTTGGGGCATTGTCGAGATCGGCAATTCCTGGCTCGATCATCGCCTCATAGGGGGTATGAAATGGCATCCGCCAAACCGGGTCTGCCACCTTGTTTGCTGCGCTTTCCAAGGCACCTACAAAGCTGGCGTCGTCGCAATAATAGGGTGACAGATCAGGGCCTACGGCAACCCGCGCTGCACCCGTCAACGTGGCCATTGAAATCATCAGGTCGGGCGTGTCTTCTGCCGCGAAAGCGAGCGCGTCAGCCAGAACCAACCGTCCTTCGGCATCAGTATTATTGATCTCAACTGTCAGCCCGTTGCGCGCGGTCAGAATGTCGCCGGGGCGGTAAGCGTTCGAGCTGACCGCATTTTCGACCGCCGGGATCAGAACCTGCAATTGTATCGGCAATTCCAGCGCCATGATCATATGAGCCAGACCCAAAACCGTCGCAGCCCCGCCCATGTCCTTTTTCATCAGGCCCATTGATGCACCCGGTTTGAGGTTCAACCCGCCGGTATCATAGCATACGCCTTTTCCAACCAGTGTCAGTGTCGGGCCAGTGTTCCCCCAATGCATGTCAATCAGGCGTGGGGCTTGATCAGCGGCGCGGCCCACAGTGTGAATCATCGGGAAATTTTGCTCCAGCAATGCCTCGCCCCGGATCACCGCCATCTCGGCACCAAAGTTTGACGCTAGATCAGCGCAAGCCGCCTCCAAATCCGCAGGGCCCATATCCGACGCAGGTGTATTGATCAGGTCGCGTGTCAGCACCTCCCCGGCAACAATCGCTTCAGCCCGAAGCGCCTGAACACCCTCGGGCGCAACAAGCTGCGCGACTGCGGGTTTTTGCGAGCGGTACCGATCAAAGGCATAACCAGCCAGCAACCAGCCCAGCGCCTCTTCTTCAACGCGGTCTTCGGTCAGACCTTCAAGTCGGTAGATCCCCTTGGGAAGGCTCATTGCAATCGCTGCCAGATGGAACCGGCCCCTGCTGCGTGCCTTGGCGGTACCATAGCCGGCCAGAACCACCGCGATCCGGCTTGTCTCAGACGGAACCAGGCAGCTGCTGCCCAGAGCGGCCGTAAACCCGTTTGCAATAACCCAGTTTGCAACGTGATCCGGCTGTGCGGCCAGCCACCCCTCCAACCCGTCCTGCTCAATCACATGAACCGGGACAGCCTCCGGATCGGGGGCAGCAAAGACAAGCGACATAGGGACACCTTTCAGATGGGATATTCAGTCCCCAAAGCCTAACGTCGCCAGCGCTGCCTGCAAGCCATCAAATCGGTAAATCCTTCAAATCCCAGATTTCGATCAAAGAGCGTTCCCCGGTGCGAACCAAGCGTTCAAGCGTAGCGGATAAGGCAACAAGGTCTTCGCTGTCGATGCAATGCATCACATCCCGGGCAACACGGGCAACAACCGGTAAGCCGATCTGGCCCGCCAGCTGTGCCAAAATCCGCACGTGTTTGCGCATATCCCTTCTGCGCCCTTCGCGACAACAACGCTCAACCCGCGACAACAATGTCGCCAGTTCCTCGAGCACCCGGCAAATTACATCATCGGCGCAGGCCTGCCCTAAATGCTGGTGCAGCTCCTCCAGCTGGTCAATATCGAACTTTTCAAAGTCGCCGTGATCCAGCACTACTATCCGTTCCACTCTTCTACCCACATTTTGTTTCCCACCTCCATCATGACGCATTCTGGTTTTATAATCGTTTCATGACAGAAATTTATCTCTCGAATTATTCGAAAATTACCACTATTTACCACCGGAACGGCTGATTTGAGACAGGGGGAAATCATGAAACACGCGCGTCCACTGCCCGGCTACCTTGCCAAACGCTTCCACGGATGGAAAGCCACGACCTATTCCGAGAACAAAGCTTGGTATCGCCGCCTGTCCGAGGGTCAGCACCCCCGTGCCATGATCATTTCGTGCTGTGACAGCCGGGTGCATGTGACCTCCATCTTTGGGGCCGATCAGGGTGAATTTTTCATCCACCGCAATATCGCCAATCTGGTCCCAGTTTATAACCCTGACGGACAACAACACGGCACATCGGCCGCCGTTGAATATGCTGTGACCGCGCTCAAAGTTGCGCATGTTGTGGTGATGGGCCATTCCAGCTGTGGCGGGGTTCAGGGTTGTCTGAACATGTGTTCAGGCAAAGCGCCAGAGCTGGAAGAAAAGTCCAGCTTCGTTGGTCGCTGGATGGACATTCTGCGCCCCGGTTACGAGCGGGTGCAACATCTGGAAACCGAAGAGGCGCAACGCGATGCACTGGAAAAGCAGGCCGTCATCGTTTCGCTTGAAAACCTGATGAGTTTTCCTTTTGTCGCCGAAGCGGTGGAACAGGGTGATCTGACCCTGCACGGTGTTTGGCACGACATTGGTGAAGGCGGATTAGAGCAATACAGCCCTGAAACTGAAACCTTCAGCGCGGTTTAGCCAAATTCCACACGGCTAGCATACTGCGCCACGGATACATCCGAGGCGCAGTTTCTATTTAAGATATCACTGTAAAATCTGCCCATCTGGCCAGTCGATGCTGTGCTCAAGTGAGATGCTCTGTGTTTGCCCAGCAGGCAGGTCAAACTCCCACGCCAGAACGCCGCGTTTGTTGTCATAATCAGCCTCGGTCGGCTTTGGGGTAGCCTTCCATTCGATCTCAAGGTCTTCCTGTTCTGAGTATGGCACACGGTCCAGCAGGCGCAGTGACCAATTTTCACCGGTCAGGTTTTCCACCTCAATGCGCACCTCTTCGGTGAACGCGTTTGAGCGAGTGAACACACCCTGATCACCTTCATTGCGATCCAGCACGGTGCGGGTCAAACGCAGGCCGTCGATCGGGCCAAAGGACAGATCCGCTTCGCCACCCGCCGGGATCAGATCAAGATACCGTCGTCCAATGAAACGGCCATCGAGATAGAAATTCGCCTCGTTCGAGGGCAGGATCAGCTCTCCGGTATCATTGCCGAAACTCGCCATAAGGTAGGCAGTCTGATCGCTGAGCGGTACCGCCTGTGCGACCAATTCAGCCTTAGTTTCAAGCGTGCCAAGGGTGACACGCAGACGATCAGCCCCCGAAGCGATCGAGACTGGCTGGGGATATTGGTAGGACACAGCGAGCCCATCGAAGGCCGCCGTAGCAACAACCGCCTCGGCAACATCGAACGCAGGTTCAGCCATCACCTGACCCGAGAACGCCCCCATATCAGCCTCTTCGACAGCGGTCTTGGACCGACGCTGCAATTGTTCAGGATCAAAGATGCGACGCAACCAAGGCCAAACCTCGCTTGGGGTGGTTTGCTCTGACGGGCGCACGGTGGAGAGTGTCAGCACGACATCTTCCCAATTCTCGCCGGTGCTTTGTTGAATGAAGGCACCGCGTTCCAAAGCAAGCGCACCTGTGTCACGGGCAAGATGCAAATCATAGACAGGCTGCCATGCCGCCTGCTGGATGTTGTAGGTCACGGTCACTGACCCCTCGCCCGCCTCTGCGGCATCCACGGCGATGGCCAGCATAGCGCGCTCCTCCACTTCGGGGACTAGCGCGCGTAATTCGGCGCGGGCTTTTTCCAGCTCGAGGTGCAGGTCTTGCAGGCCTTCTTTGGCTGTGTCGGCGCGGTAGTCGGCGTCTTGTGCCGCTTGCAGAGCAGACAGTGTTTCATCCCCGACAACTCCGATGAGATCGCGCAAGGCCGTCGCATCCATGTTGGCGATACCTTCGTTATCACCCATTTGATTGAGGAACGTGATCTTGGCACGGGCCGCCTCAGCTTCAAGCCGAATCCGTTCGATCCCTGCAAGGCCTTTGCGCATATCTTGTTCTAACTGTTCGACCTTATCTTCGGCCGCCTGAAGGGCCGCATCTGTTTTATCATCACGCGGGATGACAAAATCATTGCGCGCACTGACGCTGCCCATACGCGCACCGTCCACTGCAACACGCACCGAATGTAATGGCGTTGTACGCGGCAGGTCGCTTAGGATAAGCTGATGCTGCCCCTCATTAACGGTAAATGGCACCTCTCGCGTGATCGTCGCACCGCCGGGATAAAGCGTTACCGCGCTCACATCGCTTTGCAATAGGATGTCCTCGGCCCATAGGGATGTGGGCAACAAAGCCAGCCCCGCCATGAAATACCGCATTATTATTTTCTCCTGCTTTCATTGGGCAAAGTATCAAATACGCAGGGGCGCAATAGCAAGCAGATCATCGAACAATGTGCGGATTTACGCCATTGGTTTCGCAGGGATTTCATAGAAATTTCACAAGGTGAACGCAAATCGGGCGCCCCAATAGAGCGCCCGGTTGTATAGTCTAAGATGGCTCAATCAGCCTTTTTTCAGAACGCGTTTGCCCAGAGTTTCGGCGATCTGAACCGCATTCAGGGCAGCACCCTTGCGCAGGTTGTCCGAAACGCACCACAGGTTCAGGCCGTTTTCGATCGTGCTGTCCTGCCGGATGCGGCTGATGAATGTGGCGAAGTCACCAACACATTCAACCGGTGTGACATAGCCGCCATCTTCACGCTTATCGATCACCATGATGCCCGGCGCTTCGCGCAGGATATCGCGGGCTTCGTCTTCGTCGAGGAACTCTTCGAATTCGATGTTCACAGCTTCAGAGTGGCCAACAAAGACCGGCACACGCACACAAGTGGCGGTCACTTTGATTTTAGGATCGACGATCTTTTTGGTCTCAGCGACCATTTTCCATTCTTCTTTGGTCTCACCAGAATCGAGGAACACATCGATATGAGGGATCACGTTGAAGGCGATCTGCTTTGGGTAAACCTTTGGCGGCACTTCCTGCGTTGGGTTGTAAACAGCCTTGGTCTGATCCCACAGCTCATCAATCGCGTCTTTGCCCGAACCCGATACTGACTGGTAGGTCGAAACAACAACGCGCTTGATGGTCGCGCGGTCATGCAACGGCTTCAGCGCCACAACCATCTGCGCGGTTGAGCAGTTGGGGTTGGCGATGATGTTTTTCTTGCTATACAGTTCGACCGCTTCCGGGTTCACTTCTGGCACGACCAGTGGAACATCAGGATCATAGCGGTAAAGGGATGAGTTATCGATCACAACGCAGCCCGCTGCCGCGGCTTTGGGGGCAAATGTTTTGGTCGCGTCGGAACCGATCGCAAACAACGCCATATCCCAGCCCGTGAAATCAAAAGTTTCCAGATCCTTCGTGGTCAAAGTTCGATCGCCAAAGCTGATTTCCGTGCCCAGTGAACGACGGCTGGCCAGAGCCACAATTTCGTCCACAGGAAACTGGCGCTCGTCCAGAATGTTCAGCATTTCGCGGCCCACGTTACCGGTGGCGCCAACGACAGCGACTTTGTACCCCATCTCGGGAATCCTTTTTTTTGCGTTTAAACGCGCTGCTCTTAACCCAGCAAGCTGGCTTATTAAAGCGGATTCGCCGCGCAAACTGTCACAGAGCGGTGAATAGGCTCCGTTTCGTGTCTGAAATGCAGATCAGGCGCGCTCGATCGCGATGGCCGTGCCTTCGCCACCACCGATACAGATAGCCGCAACCCCGCGTTTGAGCCCGCGTTTTTCCAATGCATTGAGCAAGGTTACCATGATCCGCGCGCCGCTGGCCCCGATAGGATGACCCAGCGCGCAGGCTCCACCGTTCACGTTCACCCGGTCGCGCGGCAGGTTCATTTCATGCATGAAGGCCATAGGAACAACGGCGAAGGCCTCGTTCACTTCCCACAGATCTACATCTTTGGTGGTCCACCCCAGATTTGCCAGCAGCTTTTGCGCGGCAGGCACTGGGGCCGTCGTAAACCAACCGGGGGCCTGCGCGTGGCTGGCATGCCCCATGATCCGGGCGCGAATGTTCAGACCTTGCGCCTGTGCGGCGTCTCGCGAGGTCAAAACCAGTGCCGCTGCGCCGTCTGAAATGGACGATGCATTGGCCGCCGTCACCGTGCCATCCTTGCGAAACGCAGGTTTCAATTGCGGAATCTTATCTGGCCGGGCTTTGCCGGGTTGCTCGTCTTCGGTGATTGTGACCTCGCCCTTGCGGGTTTGGAATGTGACTGGTGCGATTTCTCTATCAAATGCACCCGATGTCTGCGCCTGCAACGCACCTGCAAGAGATCCGAGGGCGTATTCATCCTGCGCCTCTCGGGTGAATTGATATTTTTCGGCGCAGTCTTCGGCAAAGGTGCCCATCAGGCGGCCTTTGTCGTAGGCGTCCTCAAGCCCATCCAGAAACATATGATCCTGTGCGCCTGTATGGCCAATCCGCGCCCCGCCGCGCATGTTTGGCAGCAGATATGGCGCGTTGGACATGCTTTCCATACCACCCGCAATCATCGTGTCAGCATGCCCCAACGCAATCTGATCGAATGCTATCATCGCCACCTTCATGCCCGAGCCGCACATTTTATTAAGCGTGGTGGCAGGCACATCATCGCCCAGCCCTGCGTGAAAGCCGGCCTGGCGCGCAGGGGCTTGCCCCTGACCTGCGGGCAAAACACAGCCCATCAGAACCTCATCCACTGTCTGCGTGTGTGCGTCTTTGAGCGCAGCAGCCATGGCCGCGCCCCCTAACTCAGGGGCCGAAACGCTGGAGAAATCCCCCTGAAACCCGCCCATTGGTGTGCGAGCGGCACCGGCGATGATGACCTCTTTCATAGCGTCTCCTGTTCGGCTTGTTGGTCAGATACGAAATCGTAACCAATACGCTATAGATTGTCATGGATTACGAGCCAAAGGCAGAGGGCCCCATGAAACTGGACAGTCAGATTAGAAGTAACGTCAATATCGTCACCGTCAATGAGACAAGGATTGATGCCGCCGCGGCCATACAGTTCAAAGATGAGATGCGCAGCCTGACCGAGGACAGCCCGTCGCATGTCGTGCTGGACTTGTCACAGGTTGCATTTGTCGATTCCAGCGGACTGGGTGCGATTGTCGCCGTCAAAAAACATTTTGGCACGTCAAAACAATTGGATCTGGCAGGGCTGACAGCAGACGTCGCAAAGGTGTTTCAGCTGACCCGGATGGACAAAATCTTTACCATCCATGACAGTGCAGCACCTTTCACGTCGCAAGCGGCTGGCTGAAGAAAGGGATCACTCTTGTCAGGCCATATCATTTCAACCGCATCTGATCGCCCTCCGCTGACGATACGCATAGATGGCTCTGCAACAGAGACCGGAACGCGGGACATATTGCAGCAGGTCACACAATGGCTGACCCATAACAACCAGCCCGGCGACATCATTTCCACGGTCGAGCTGGTGTTGGCCGAAGCGATCAACAATATCGTCGAACATGCCTATGCTGAAACGGCTGAGCGTAGCGTCCGGAAGAAACCCCTTTGGGCAGATCTGACCCTAACATCACAGCAGTTACATGTGACCTTGAGTGACGCCGGTGTACCCTTTCCGGATGAAACCCTTCCCAACGGTAACTTACCTGACCTGAATGTAGCGTTAGACGATCTGCCCGAAGGTGGTTTTGGCTGGTTCCTTATTTTTTCACAAACACAGTCCGTCCGCTATCACCGCGAAGCAGGTAAAAATTCACTGTCATTGGGTTTCAAATGTGGCACGGAATGAGTCTGACCCGCGATGAAAACCGCAAATTCGCCTAATTCTACACGAAAAACCGCCGAATTCCGCTGTCAGTTAAGCCCTGTAGCTGGAAATAGCTTCTCTCGGCGCCGCGCGGAACAGCCCCCACCCAGCGCGTGGTGCCGAGATATTTACCCCCGAACAATTGGCAATCGCTTAAGGGCGTCCTAGTGTCTGACCAGATCAGAGACAGGAGACCACATGCGCGACTTTCACTTTCCCGGCAGGTCACCCGTGTTGGCCACGAATGGCATGTGCGCCACGTCCCACCCTTTGGCCGCAAAAGTGGCGATTGACATCCTATCACGCGGGGGCAATGCGGTTGACGCAGCCATTGCAGGGGCTGTTTTGCTGGGCATTTGCGAGCCACAGATGACCGGGATCGGTGGCGACTGCTTTGTCTTGTTCAACAAACCCGGCAGCGATGACATTCAGGCGCTCAATGGCTCGGGTCGGGCACCTGCGGCGGCAAGATCCGCCACGCTGCGTGCCCGCGATCTGGATGTGGTGCCGCCCTATTCTGCTGATGCTGTTACCATACCCGGCGCGATCGATGCTTTTTGCCAGTTGAGCGAGGACCACGGCGTATTGGGCCTTGATGCCATTCTGGCCCCGGCAATCCATTACGCTGAAACAGGCGTGCCAATCGCGGCGCGAGTTGGTGCCGACCTGCAGCATGCAAGCCATGTTTTGCAAGGGCACGGCCTTTTGCACTATTCGGATGCAGGGCAACCTTTGCAGATGGGGCAGATTTTCCGCGCGCCCGGACAAGCCGAGGTTCTGCGCCGCATCGCCAAAGACGGTCAACGTGCCTTTTACGAAGGTGAGATTGCTGAAGATATGTGTGCCGCCCTGACTGCATTGGGCGGGGCGCACACGATGGCCGATTTTGCGGATCAAAGTTGTGACTATACCCAACCTGTGTCTGGCACCTACAAAACGGCCGAGCTGGTCGAACACCCGCCCAATGGTCAGGGCGCGACAGCGATTTTGCTGCTCAACATTCTGGCGCAGTTCGATATTGCTGCGATGGACCCTTTTGGGGCTGAGCGCGCGCATCTCGAAGCCGAAGCCACCAAGCTGGCTTATGACGCCCGCAACCGGTTTATCGCCGATCCCGATCACACCGCGCGACTTGATCATATGCTGTCCATGGAGACGGCGCAGTCTCTGGCAGCCCTCATAAATCCGGGCAAAGCCATGCCCGCTGCAGCGCCAATCAGTGAAGCGGTGCATCGCGATACGATTTATATTACCGTGGTTGACCGTGACGGCATGGCGGTATCCTTGATCTATTCAATCTTTCATGGATTCGGATCTGGCATCGCCTCGGAAAAGTTCGGCATCTTGATGCAGAATCGTGGAGCGGGCTTCACCCTTGAGCAGGGCCACCCCAATGAATTTGGTGGCAGCAAACGCCCAATGCACACAATCATTCCCGGAATGCTGCGCGAAAACGGGCGCATTCGCATGCCTTTTGGTGTGATGGGCGGGGCCTATCAACCCTGCGGCCATGCTCGGTTTGTGACGAACTTGCATGATTTTGGAATGGACCCACAAAGCGCAATCGACGCGCCACGCTGTTTCTCAGACAATGGTCAGCTCAAAATGGAACGTGGCTATGACGCCCAAACCCGTCAGGCACTTGTTGATCTCGGGCATGATGTCGTCACACCAGGCGACGCCCTTGGCGGGGCGCAGGCCATCCAAATACGCCCTGACGGTGTATTGGAGGGCGGCAGTGATCCGCGCAAAGATGGTTGTGCTTTGGGATATTAAGAAACGTGGGTGGCCGTTGCGCCACCCGCAGCTTCAGTTCATATCGAAGTGAAGCGGATAGTGCCCGTCTTCGAATGGACCGAACATATCTGGGATATCAGGATGATCGACCGGCTGCCCGGAATAATCAGCTGCCAGGTTTTGCTCACTCACATAGGCGACGTAATAGCTCTTCTCGTTTTCCGCCAAAAGATGGTAAAATGGCTGTGACCGGTCAGGCCGGGCCTCTTCCGGTATGTTATTGTACCACTCTTCAGTATTTGAGAATTCTGGATCAACATCAAAAATCACCCCACGAAAAGGATGTTTTCGATGGCGGACAACCTGCCCTAAACAATATTTTGCACGCGTTTTCAACATAACAATACTAACCTTACTGCGAACAACTTACCTTGCTCAGATAGGTATTGTCCAACTTTTTGCCACATTTCAAAGGAAACAGTCTGTGAACCTAAGCGTAACAGTCCTCAACATCGTTGCCCCGGTCTTCTGTCTCGCAGGCATTGGGTACATCTGGGTCAAGTTAGGCTTTGATTATCCAGTACAATTCATCACACGACTGGCAATGACGATTGCTGTGCCTTGCCTGATATTCACCGCGCTCATGCAGTCAAAAGCTGACCTTGCGTCACTCAAAACGTTGTCCATTGCCTCAATTGCGTCACATTTGGCCATCGTTTTGATTTTCGCAGTATTGCTCAGATTAGGGCAGTTAGATCGGCAAACTTATCTGGCGCCGCTGACCTTTGGCAACACCGGAAATTTAGGCCTGCCGCTTGCGCTGTTTGCGTTTGGGCAGGCTGGTTTGGAAATGGCGGTTGTCATCTTGGCAATCAGCGCAGTCTTGTCTTTTACGGTCGGCATCTGGCTGGTCGCCGGACAAGGAGCGTTTGGCAAGATGCTGCGCGAGCCGATGATCGGGGCCACATTGCTGGGCGCATTGTTCCTGTGGCAGGGGTGGCAAACCCCGCAGGTGGTAACCAGAACGATGGATCTGATTGGACAGATGGCCATACCCTTGATGCTGATGACACTTGGCGTGGCAATCGCACGGCTATCGGCGGCACGTCTGAAATTGGCCACAGCTCTGAGCCTGATCAAACTGCTGATCTGCGTCATCGTGGCCTGGGGGATCGGGCACTGGTTTCAACTTGATCAAGTGGCCTTTGGCGTGTTGGTTTTACAAACCGCAACGCCGGTTGCCGTGACATCATATCTGCTGGCGGAAAAGTATCAGGCCGATTCCGAGGCCGTTGCCGGACTTGTGATGGTGTCTACCCTGATGTCGGTCATTGCATTGCCGGTATTGTTGGCGTTTTTACTATAAGAGCACCAGCATAAAGGGTAAATTTTACATTCCCTCCGGCTCCTATTTCGGTTAAAATGCAGAAAAAATAAATCAAAAAGCGAGAGGCAAATGAGCAGAAAGCTTCGCGCACTAGTGTTAATGACCGTGCTTGCGGCTTGTGGTGGTGGATATGACACCCCCCCTAGTCGTTTAGATAATGCTTGCACGATCCTTGACCAGCGCCCCGAATACAAACGCGCATTCCGTGCGGCTGAGCGCCGTTGGGGGGTGCCAGTACATGTCCAGATGGCGACGATCTATCAAGAGAGCAAGTTCGATTCAGATGCCCGTACGCCGTACCGGTTTACACTGGGCGTGATTCCGATGGGGCGACAAAGCTCGGCCTTCGGGTACAGTCAAGCGCTGGACGGTACTTGGGATGAATACAAAGTCTCAACCGGGAGCCGGTCAGCACGCCGCGATGACATCCGTGATGCGGCTGATTTCATTGGCTGGTACATGGCTGAAAGCAATCAGCGGCTTGGTATTTCGATGCATGACACCCGCAACCAGTATCTAGCCTATCACGAGGGCCGCACGGGCTATTCCCGTCAAAGCTATCAGGGCAAGCCCTGGCTGGTACGGGTGGCTGGAACAGTGCAAGAAAGAGGCGAGACTTATCGCGCCCAACTGCGGCGCTGCGGCGCAATCTGAATGTGAACAGAGCGGGCAGTGCCCGCCCTGTTTAACGTTCTTTCGTCCAATCAGTTACGATCTGACGCCCCAATTCCGGGGATGACGAATTTGTCGTTCGCCAGTTGAACATTCTTGGTCAAATCACCCAAAATCACAGTGGTCTGGCTGCCGCTGCCGTCATTGATTACCCATTGACGCAGCTCGACCGGGCTGCCGGTGAATACCAGATCTATACTGCCATATTCAGGATGATCAGGGTCCTGCGCACGCACCGTTGTGGTCTTGCCATCGCTCTTGTGACCCGTGACCATGCGCGCGCGGCTGAAATCGACCTTGCGTGCCAGAATGATCTTGAGCGGCGTCTGGTTTAACGGATAGCCCTCGGGCCCGGTGTTGGACTTTGGGTCAACGATGCCCACGGTGCTGCCATCGGCCACGACCAGTGTTTTCTCCGGTGGGTTATACTCAAACCGCACACGGCCGGGGCGTTTGATATAAATCTGCCCGGTGCTGATTGTACCATCATCATTGATTTGCGTGAATTCACCTGACGCTGACTTAAAGCTATTCAGGTACTTAGAGATTTCATCAAGCGACAGGCGCTCGGCCATCGCAGGGGCGGCCAGCGCCACAGTGGTAAGGCCTGCGGCCAATATAAGACGTATCGTTTTCATATCTCTTACATAAGTAGAAAGGGCCGGATGTACACCCGGCCCCGTTTGGTTTTTTCCTGTTTGGCGGTGATCCGCCTTATTGTTCAGGAACAAGAATTTCGCGTTTACCAACGTGATTTGCAGAACTCACCACGCCCTCGTCTTCCATTTGTTCAACCAGTTTCGCAGCCTTGTTATAGCCGATCGACAGCTTACGCTGAATGTATGAGGTGCTGCATTTGCGGTCTTTGACAACGATGGCCACGGCCGTGTCATAGAGTGCGTCTTCGACATCGGTGTTGCCACCAGTGCTGAGCCCCAACACCGCATCGATATTGCTGGCTCTGTCATCCTCTGGGCCTTCGACGACACTGCCAATGTATTCTGGTGGGCCATAAGCCTTGAGATTATTGACCACTTCTTCGACTTCTTCATCCGAGACAAACGGACCGTGACACCGGGTAATTTTACCGCCCCCCGCCATATAGAGCATGTCACCCATACCCAAAAGCTGCTCAGCCCCCATTTCACCCAAGATTGTCCGGCTGTCGATTTTGGAGGTCACCTGGAACGAAATCCGAGTCGGAAAGTTGGCTTTGATCGTGCCGGTGATCACATCAACGGACGGGCGTTGCGTGGCCATGATCAGGTGGATACCCGAGGCTCGCGCCATCTGTGCCAAGCGTTGAATACAGGCTTCGATCTCTTTACCTGCAACCATCATCAGGTCGGCCATCTCGTCAACAATGATAACGATATATGGCATCTTTTCGGGGATAATTTCCTCGGTCTCGAACACCGGTTCACCGGTTTCATCATCAAACCCGGTTTGCACTGTGCGGCTGAAGGTTTCGTTTTTGGCAAGTGCCTCCTCGACGCGGCCGTTGTAACCATCGATGTTGCGCACACCCATTTTGGACATCTTCCGATACCGGTCTTCCATTTCGGCCACGACCCATTTCAGGGCAACAACCGCCTTTTTAGGATCAGTCACAACCGGGCTCAGCAGATGCGGGATCCCATCATAAACCGACAGCTCCAACATCTTGGGATCGATCATGATCAGGCGGCATTCATCCGGCGTCAGCTTATAGAGCAGCGATAGGATCATCGTGTTAATCGCCACGGACTTACCCGAACCTGTGGTCCCGGCAATGAGCAAGTGAGGCATCTTGGCAAGGTTCGAAATCACCGGATCACCACCGATATCCTTACCCAACGCCAATGGAAGTTTTTGATTACCATCACCAAAATCGCGAGTGGCCAGCAATTCACGCAAGGCGACCATTTCACGGTTCTCATTTGGCAGTTCAATCCCGATCACACTACGCCCTGGCACCGTAGATACACGGGCAGACAGTGCGCTCATTGAACGGGCGATATCGTCAGCCAAACCAATCACGCGGCTGGCTTTCAAACCTGGGGCAGGTTCCAGTTCGTACATGGTGACAACTGGGCCTGGGCGGACCGAGACGATCTCACCTTTGACACCATAGTCATCCAGCACGTTTTCCAGCATGCGCGCATTTTCCTCAAGCGCTTCATCGCTTAGGTGAAAGCGCTCAATCTTGACCGGATTGGACAGCAGGCTCAAAGGCGGCAATTCAAACTCCACCTTGTTCTTTTCTTCAAACTGCAATGATGGCTGTGCCTCGGCTGCAGCCCGCGTTGACGGCTGTACCGTCTTGCGCGGCGTATGCTGCACGACGCCACGCGGCTCTGGCTCTGGAATGCGCGTGGATGCCGGCTGTGGAACAGCTTGCATCGCATTATCCGGTGTCATCATTGCAGCGTTGATGTCTGCCTCATCCACCACATCGAGATCCATCGGGGCTTCAAACACATCAGATTCGATCTGATATTCCGCCGCCTGTTCAATGGGTTGCAATGATGCGGCAGCTGCCATCGCATCAGGGGTCATATGTGCGGCAGTCAGCGGTGGTTCCGCCGGAATACCGTGGGTCGCCGTCAGGGGCGGCTCTTCTGTCATCGCTTGGCGACGAGTGGTGTCCAAAATCAGCGGATCAGGACCTCGACCACGACCTTTGGTCAGTGGCGCGACGCTTTCGGCCCGCATCGCAGGCGACTGGCGCACGCGCGATTTGATCACGTTGGAAATCTTGGCACGGATACGGTCATCCCCCGGCCCATCCATCAACTCCGGATCCGCTGTCATCTGGTTTTCAACCAGTTCGGGCTCTGGCAGAGGGTCGGAACGACGCATCAAAGATGGCATCAGGGAACGCAAGCCACCGGGCTTTTCAACTTCAATCTCAACCTCTTCTTCAGTTGCGATTTCAACAGCCTGTTCTTGCTGACGCGACAGAATGGGTTCAACTGCGCGGCGGACAACTGATGACGGAATGCGTGGCGCATCGATGTCAACATAATCCATATCATCTTCGAGGATGATGTCTTGTTCATCCGCACGAGCGGCGCGACGTTCGGCCATCCGTGTCTGTGCCCCTTGTGCAGCCTGAACCGCACCCGACGCGCCCTGCCCCAGCACCGCCATCAAGCGGGCATAGGTCATGATCACCCCAAGCAGAAGGAAACGACCGATGCGTGACAGCTCGGGCTTGGTAAAGCCCAGAACAAACGCCCCGAGCACCAACATGGACACCCCCAGAACCAGCGACATCAACTTGATACCCAGTCCGGCGCTCACGGGCAGAATACCCAACAAAGCACCCAGAATGGTATCACCAAACAAACCGCCTAAACCAAAGCTGTGGGTTGCAGACCACTCTGCCCCCGGTGTCAGGGTTGAGGCATAAAGCGCCAGCACCGCGATCCAGATCGGCGCAAAAATCAGGCGGCCAACTGCGCGATCTTCACCTTTGTGCAGGGCAAAACGCAGACCCCATGCCATCAGCACCAAGGCCACGCCCCACGCGCCCCAGCCGACAATCATGAACAACGGCGCAGCGATCGAGGCGCCAAAACTGCCCAGCGCATTTTGCACCGGTGCATCGGTGGCGGAGAGCCAGCTTGGGTCATCCGGAGTGTAAGTTCCGATCATCGTGGCCGCCAGCGCCGCCAGTGCTAAAAGCCCCAGCCCCAGCAACTCCTTGCCGCGCTTTTCAATAGCTTCCGCCATCGAGCTGTCCAGCAATGGTTCGCGTCCACGTGTCTGATATGCCATGTTACCCTCGTCCTCAGTATTACTTGTATAGACAGTCACGCAGGCGGATCAGGCCTTGTTCTGTCTCTTCTTTTGGAGCCACCAAGGCGACCCGAATAAATTTCTTACCGGGGTTATCCCCGTTTGCGTCGCGGCTCAGATAAGCGCCCGGAAGCACCCGAACCCCGGTTTCCACCCACGCTTTTAAAGCGGCCTTTTCACCGTCTTGGATCGGAAGCCACAGGAAAAACCCGGCCTCTGGCCCTTTATAACCCGGGACATCAGCCATAATCTCATCGGCCAAGTCGTATTTTTCGCGGTATAGACGGCGGTTCTCAATCACATGGGATTCATCCGCCCAAACCTTCTCGGCCACGTGCTGTAACGGCATCGGCAGCGGGCTGCCGGAATAATTGCGCAACTGACGAATGCGCGCGATGCTCTCAGGCCCGCCTGCAACAAAGCCACTGCGCAGTCCCGGCAAGTTGGACCGTTTTGACAAGCTGTGAAAGGCCAAGACCCGCTCAGGATCAGCGCCCAGATCATTGGCGACCTGCAAGGCCCCAACCGGGGGCTCATCGCGGTAGATCTCGGAATAACACTCGTCTGCAAAAACCTTGAAATCGTACTTTTCTGCCAGTTGAATCAGATCCGTCCAATAGGCACGGCTGGCCACAGCCCCCTGCGGATTGCTGGGCGAGCACAGATAGGCCACGGTCACCTGATTGAGCACTTCGGGCGCGAGTGCCGTGAAATCCGGCATATAGCCGTTCTCAGGGGTCGCGTTCAAAAATACGGGTTCGGCCCCAACGCTGATCGCCGCAACCATGTAAACCTGATAGAATGGATTGGGCAGCAACACCTTGGGCTGGCCATTCTTTACCTCAGGGCAAACCGCCATCATGGCGTTATACAGCCCCTCTCGCGTGCCATTCAGCGCCATCACGTTTTTAGTCGGGTCCAGCACCACACCATACCGCTGACCAATCCAGGTCGTGATCGCCTCCAACAGCTCGGGCTTACCCTCATTGACCGGGTACTTACCAAAGCCTGCCGCATTTTCTGCAATGATATCAACGATCCAAGGTGGGAAGTCGTGCTTTGGCTCGCCAATGGTCATATGTACAACGTCGCCACCGGGCGCATGCACATCAAGCAAACGCCGCAAACGCGGAAAAGCGTACTCCGGAAGGTTCGAAAACCGCTCAGGAAACATAGGTTACTGCCTCAAAATATCCGGGGACTTTTGTCCCTCTTGAGGTCGAATCTACCCAAGGCGAGGCCTCAGGTCCAGCAAAACCAATGTCTTGACATGCGATTTGTGGCAAATATGGCGATCAGGCCGCTATTGCCACAAAATCATATTTCTTCAGGGTCTTAGCTTAGAGCGGCCTCTGCCGCATGAGCCACGCGCAACAGCTGCTCTTCGCCCAAGGGTTTGCCACACAGCATGATGCCACAGCTGGGCACGCCTGTTGGCAAGGTTACCGCGCTCAGCCCCAACAAATTCCCCACACGCGTATTGCGCAGGGCCAGCAGGTTTTCGGTCACATAATATTCATCATCACTTAGTAACCGGTCGTAATTGGGCGGTAGAATCGGTGCGGTGGGCATCAGCACGGCATCAAATTCGGCAACCCGCGCATTCCACGCAGCGCGCAGTTCCTCCAACCGGTTCCATGCGGAAATGTAGGCAGGCGCAGTAATATCGCGCCCCAAACGGAATCGTTCCAGAATCGGCGGGAACATCTTTTCGGGCGCAGCCTCGATCGTGCCTTGCCAAATGCCATAGGCCTCGGCGGTAAAGATCACACCTGACATCGACAGCGCCTCTTCGACCTCAGGCACATCGATCGGCATGATCTCGGCCCCGGCGGCTTGTAGTCGTTCAACTGCGCTTTGGTAAGCATCGCGCGGGGCATCGCGAATGTCATCCAACACGGCTGTTTGCAATGTCGCAAAGCGCGCACCTTTCAATGATGCACCAGCCAAATCCGCAGCCTTGCCGCCTTCAAGCGCGGCCAGCATCAGCGCGCAATCCTCTACCGAGCGCCCCAGCGGCCCAACCGTATCAAACTTGGAACAAAGTGGCACCGCCCCGTCCAATGACAGGCGCCCGCTGGTGGTTTTCAACCCAACTAAATCATTCCATGCTGATGGAATACGCACCGATCCACCGGTATCGCTGCCAATCCCGCAAGACGCCAAATTAAAGGCCACACTGGCCCCTGCCCCGGAAGAGGATCCCCCCGGCACCGCGCCTTCATCATTCACACAAGGCGGCGTTGCTGTCATCGGGTTCAGGCCAAGCCCAGAAAAGGCCAGCTCGCTCATATGAGTTTTACCCAGACAGATCAGCCCGGCCATTGTCGCATTGTGCAAGACCTCAGCATCGCGCGCCGGGATCCGCCCTTTCAACAACGCGCTGCCAGATTCGGTTGCAGTGCCCGCCGTATCAAATAGATCTTTCCAGCTGATCGGAACACCGTCCAAGGGCCCAAACCGTTGCCCCGCCTTGGCCCGCGCCTGTGCTGCACCGGCCTCTGCCAAAGCCCGCTTATGTGTGACTACTGAATAAATCCGATCACGATGCGGATGCGCGTCAATCGCATCCAGATAGGTCTGGGTCAGTGCCACAGGGTCGATCTCGCCTGTGCCAATACCGCGGCCCAGATCTGCCGCTGTCATGGTCAACCATTTTTGCATCACTACCCCCTAATGATTTTTGCGTTTTGGAGAAGGTAGCGGCATCACAACACATGGACAATCCCGCATCGCCCGGCATATTGACAGGCATGACAAAAGACAGCGATATCCTGATTGTTGGCGGCGGGCTGAACGGCCCGGCACTTGCGCTTGCCTTGTCACAGGCAGGCCACAGCGTAACCATCATCGACGCACAACCTTCTGCCGCCCGCAAAGACGCCGAATTCGATGGGCGTGGCTATGCGCTGGCGCTGGCATCTGTACGGTTGCTGCGTGCGATTGGCATCTGGGATCGTGTGATCGACAACGCCCAACCTATGTTGGAGATAAAAGTTTCTGATGGCCGCGCGGGCGAAGGGCCATCACCGTTTTTCATGCATTTCGATCACGCAGAGATCGAAGAAGGGCCCATGGGGCATATGCTGGAAGATCGCTTTCTGCGCCGTGCGTTTCTGGACGCGATGGATGCAGAACCTCGCATTCGCCAGATCATTGGAAAGGTGGTCGCGCAAAGTGCCGAAGATGCGGGCGTCAGCCTGACGTTGGACAATGGTGACATCCTTAAGGGCCGCATGATCATCGGCTCTGATGGGCGCGCGTCAGACACCGCAACCCGCGCCGGGATTAAACGCACCGGTTGGGGCTATCAGCAAACCGCGCTGGTCGCAGCGATTGAACATGAACTGCCCCACAACGGCATCGCGCATCAGTTTTTCATGCCCCCCGGCCCGCTGGCCATCCTGCCCCTTCCCGGCAACGTCTCATCGATTGTTTGGAGCGAAACCGCTGAGACTGCGGCAAAGTTCGACGCGCTGAACGATGAGGATTTCATGGAAATCCTACGACCGCGCTTTGGCGATTTTCTGGGGCAGATTAAACTGCGCGGCAAACGTTACACCTATCCGCTAGGCCTAACGTTGGCCGACAGCTTCATTGCGCCGCGTCTGGCGTTAATTGGCGACGCCGCCCACGGCATGCATCCCATCGCAGGTCAAGGGTTGAACGCTGGCTTGCGAGATGTGGCCGCACTTGCACAGGTGATATCTGAGGCAGATAAACGCGGCGAAGACATCGCGGCGCCAGATGTTTTGGCCCGTTACCAGCAATGGCGTCGTTTCGATACCGCGACGCTGGCGATGGTCACCGATGCCACCAATCGGCTCTTTTCCAACGACAACGGACTGCTGCGTCTTGGTCGTGATCTGGGCATGGGGCTGATTGGTGCGATGCCGGGCCTGCGCCGCAAGTTCATTCGCGAAGCGGCAGGGTTAACAGGCGAATTACCGGATTTGATGAAGGCTTAAACACGTCACATCAGGCTTGATTCCCGACTCAGCAGTGATTCCCACGTTAGTATTGCGCTGCTTCGATGTTATCGCCTCAACATAAGTTGGGCGCTCAGCCACGCTTCAGACCGAGAAAACCCAAAATACAGTGAGTTTCAAAATCAGACACAATCAAGGGATTGTGAATAATATACGGCATCATTGCTGAAAACTGTAGCAATTTAAGAAACGGAACCTTGCAACTTTCCCATCACTGTTCCGTATGCAGAAACAAATGTATCGATCGTTCATCTGGAAGTTCTGCTCAATGAGCGTTGAACTTGAAAATCCTGTTTAAAGGACTTCTGGTCCCCAATTCAGTCATGTATATAGTAGGTATAGTAAATGGCGACGCGTAAAAGCCTAAGTAACAAAGAGTAACAAGTGACGTTCAGTGTGTGAATGTAACGAGTAAATATTAAGCGAGTGAATGTAATGAGTAACCATCGTAAACCGTTAAACTCTTGGGGCACTGCGCATCCTCACCTTCAGGATCGCGCGGCCCACCCTTCTAATGAGCCAGACTTTGCAAACAATTCACTGATCATGCATGTAGACCTGCGTGAAAAGTGCCGCACTAAGCGCGAGCGTCTTCCAACTCTGCCACCATGTGAAATCTTGCCACAGAAAGCGCAAGAAAAATCACAACTATCGCAACCTCTGCTTTCCCGTAAGGTGCGGGCGTTGCAAGAGAAGAGCAAAAGCTATTTTCAGTCTTTGCTTTTCCCATCGGATGCCGTTGTCGTGCGCCTAAACGAATCAACCGATTAAGGCGGATTATTTGCTCCTTTAGGGGCACTGCACACCGGTAGTTTAGACAACTTTTCGGCCTTTCGTTCGGATTGAAAGGCTCACCGGCTTCGCCGAATACTTACATGAAACATTGCGCCATCGCCGCCTCTAACCTGCTTCCATAATCCGGATAACCGTATCGCCATAGCTGCGCTCATCCAGTAGAGTCAGCCCTTCAGGAATGGTCACATCGGCGCTTTCTTCCCAAACAACCAAAACCTCATCAGCGATCCAGCCACCCTTCAACGCAACACTCAGCGCCATCTCCCCCATGCCTTTGCCGTAAGGTGGATCAAGGAAGATCAGATCGAACGGCGCGACCGGATTATCACCCAATCGCCGTACGTCGCGGGTGATGATATTGCTGTTCTCTTCGGACCTGCACAGGGCAATATTCTCACGGATCAGCGACAGCGATTTGCGGCCATTTTCGACAAAGCTGACATGCGCCGCCCCACGCGATAGCGCTTCCAACCCCAATGCGCCGGTGCCGGCAAAGAGGTCCAACACCCGCGCATCCGCGCAGGGATCGCCGTAAGCATTGGTCAGCACGTTGAACAGGCTTTCGCGCACCCGGTCGGCGGTGGGGCGCAGATGCGCCGCACTGTCCCCTTTGCCCACCGACGCCAACCGGCGGCCACGAAAATCGCCGCCAATGATCCTCACGCTTTCAGCAGCGCCTTAAGTTCGGTCGCCGGGTTTTCTATCGCAGCTGGATCAGGTGATTTTCCCATATCGATCAGGCGCTTACCAACCATATAGGCGCGCGCCTCGTTCATCGCATCCACGGCCAACAGCGTATCGCCCTGATAGTACCAGAACGAAACACCGTTCTCATTATCACCCGGGCGGGTGATGATACGGTCATAGCCGGTGTTCAGCCCAGCGATCTGTAACTTAACGTCATATTGGTCCGACCAGAACCAGATGGTTGGCACATAGGTCTTGTCCGCGCCCAGCATGTTTTCAGCCACAACCTCGGCCATGTCGATGGCATTGGGCACGCTTTCGAGACGTAGACGACCATCTTTGTACGGGAAGGATGCGCAATCGCCCGCAGTCCAGACCGACGGATCACTGGTTTGGCCCAGTTCGTTGGCCTTGATGCCATTGTCAATTTCCAGCCCCGCCGCATCGGCCAGACCAGCGGCAGGCATGATGCCGACACCAACGATGGCAAAATCAATCTCAAGCTCGCTGCCATCTGACAGGCGCGCGCCGGTCACACGACCGTCCCCCAAAAGTGTTTCCAGCCCAACACCCTCACGAATATCGACGCCATGCCCCTTATGCAGGGCGCGGAAGTAATCGGATGTTTCAGGCGAAGCCACTCGTTGCAAGATCCGGTCAGCCATCTCAACCACAGTCACTTGCAGGCCTTTAGAGGCCGCAACCGCCGCCGCCTCAAGCCCGATATAACCGCCACCGATGATCAGCACGCGTTTACCTTCGACGCATTCAGGCGCCATGGCGTCAACGTCTTTCAGGTCACGCACCACATAAACGCCGTCCAGATCGCCACCAATCGCAGCGGGCAGATAGCGTGGCGAGGACCCGGTGGTCAGCGCCAGTTGGTCGTAAGGCACCGCCTCATCACCGATCATCACTTGCTTGGCTGCGGTATCGATGCCGGTCACTGTGGTGCACAGGCGCAGTTCGATATCATTCTCGGTATAAAAACTTTCGGGGCGCAGATACAGCCGCTCCAGGTCCATCTCACCCAACAGGTATTTTTTCGACAACGGTGGGCGCTGATACGGAGGGGCCGTTTCTTCACCGATCAAGGTGATCTTGCCGTCAAACCCCAGGTTGCGCAGCTTCGCCACCAAGGAAGAGCCCGCCTGACCGGCCCCTATTACGACGATATTGGACATTTCCCTCTCCTGTAATTTGGGTGGCAACCGCTGCCAATGCACCTATAACTAAATCAGACCGCATTGCAATTAATGACAGGAAACGACAATGAGCATTTCTACTGGCGACAAACTTCCCGAAGCGACCTTGACCCGCATGGGTGCCGAGGGTCCCGAGGCAGTGAACCTTTCCGATCTGACTAAGGGCCGCAAAGTGGTGATCTTTGCCGTGCCCGGTGCTTATACTCCGACCTGCCATTCGGCGCATGTGCCCAGCTTTATCCGTACCAAGGATGATCTGGCCGCCAAGGGCATTGATGATGTGATCTGCGTGTCGGTCAACGACCCGTTTGTCATGGGATCGTGGGGCAAGGATACCGGCGCATCAGACGCCGGGATTGCCATGTTAGGCGATGCCGAGGCGACGTTCACCAAAGCCATCGGTATGGATTTTTCCGCCCCTCCTGCCGGGCTGATCGACCGCTCAAAACGCTATGCTATGGTGGTGGATGATGGCACCGTGTCGATCCTGCAAGAAGAAGAAAACCCCGGCATCTGCGAGGTGTCCGCCGGTGAGGGGATTTTGGCGTCGCTGTAAGGCGTTACAGTTTTGGGCAGGCGTATGATGCGCCTGCCTTTGTACCTATGATACAAATGGCGGGTGCCAATCCGCCATTCCTTATCTCAGCACTCTCTTAACAACCGCCCCAACCCAGGCAGCTTGTCATCCACACCCGCCAGTCGCAGGCAATCCCAGAGCATGGCTTGGTTGGAACAGATCACCGGCTTGCCCAGCTCCTGCTCGATCGCGTCAACTACATCAATACTGCGCAACGCACCGCAACTGAGCAGGACCGCATCGGCATCGGGCCGGTCAATCGCGCGGGCATAGTCGGCAATGTAATCGGGCGCGACACGGATCATGTCGGTGTCATAATCCAGCCCCATGCCATGCGCCTCCAGCACCGTGAAACCCGCCCCTTCCAGATAGGTCACAACATTGGCGTTCAGCTCGGCCACATAAGGCGAGCCCAGCACAATATTTTGCGCACCCATAGCTGACAGAGCCTTGCGCACAGCACCCGCCAATGTGGTGGTTTTCGCCCCCGGCGCGCCCTTAGTCAGCTCGGCACAGGACTTCTCTTCTCCCACCGCCACGGTGCCCGAGGTGCAGGCAAAGGCGACGACATCCAGCCCGTCATCCGGCAGTATCCGCGCCGCCGTTTCCGCCAAGGACGTCCCCAATTGCGCTAGGCTTTCAGTTGAAATTTCTCGCGGCATCACCGCCCGGCTAAAATAGGCCCCGACACCCGTTGGCAGATAACGGATCATATCATCCTCAATCGTCTGCTCATTCGGGATCAGCACAAAACCAATTTTACCACGCGCATTGCGCCCGCCGTCAAAGCGCACATTGTCCAATATGCTTTGGCGTTGCTCAGTCGGTGAAAGATGTTTGTCCATGGCAAGCGCTCCTATAGTCCAAGGCTTACAGCTTAACACAACCCCACGCTTGTGGCCAAAGCGGGGCATGAATAACCCGGCATACCGCCCCTATTGCGAAGTTTGCGCTTCCAACCGTGGGCCTTTTTTGGTTTTCACCATCTGGTATGTGGGCAGGATCCCGTCTGCTGCGATGATTTTGCTCGTGCCATCGGGCTGCACCCTGCGCCAGCCAATCACTTCGCCCGCTTGGTCATACTCATATTCATCGCGCCAACTGGCCCACCAATGCAAAAGCGGGTCAAAATGCGGGGCCGTCACATTAGAATAATCGACGGATTTCATCAACACATGCCCCGAGGTCGCGCTTTTTTCATAGATACGTTTTTGATGGGTGGGAAAGCTGATCGAAATAAATGCGGGCGCACTGTCATGCGCACCATTATATGCAAATACGCCGATATCAATTCGGTGCGACAGAATATCATTGGCGGCAACGGTCAACGGCATGTTGTGCCATTGAAGTTCAATCTTGGCACGGCGGCCCGGCCCGTCCAGCAGGGTGATTTTGACCCGCTCAGGATCGCCGCGCAAGACGATCCATTCAAACCGCAGGTCACGCCCATTCGGGTCTTTGGTGTCTGCGGCAGACACAATCATTTCCCGCCGGTAAGCAAGGTCGCGCCAAACTCGTGCGATGGCAGAGGGGGTCGTAAACAGTTTTTCAGACAGCCCTGCCAACCCGGCTTGCTTAGAGAAATCTTCGCCTTCGACCTTCAATCGCATCATCGGCGGTATTTCAGTCGGTTTCATACTCGCGGCAAAGGCCACCATGCGTTCCGGGACTAGCTTGTTGCCATCAAAGACAGTCGGATGCGCACGCGGCGAATAATATGCATCGCGCTTGTAATTTCCAGGAAGATTACGCCGCATAATCATTTGCAATGTTGGGGCCAGCAGCTTTTGCTCTCGTAACACCTTGCGGGTCTTTGGGGGCAAAGCCGCAATGGTCATAAAGAACGCATTCAGAAAACCTCGATCAGATCCGGAAGAGCCCTGAGTGATCACCATATAGGGCCAATTTGCTGGAAATGTATCCACCGTGTCATGATCGCGATGTTCGGGATACATATAGATGTGATTGCTGGAATAGGTCAGAAAGGCACGCGGTGGGCCATTCGGTGTGGTCATCCCCAACCGGGCTTGGCTTCGGCCGGTTAATCTGGTCTTCAGCGCTGTTGATGAATTTCCGATCACCGGAAATGGGTAAATGACCTGACCGGCAAGGCCGTAATCAAAACTTTGATTTTGCAACTTTGGGCCGTAGCGCAACCGTGGCAATGCTGGAAATTTTGCGGCTGACACCTCTGAATGCGCACGATCGCGGTTGTCATAAGCCACAATCGGGTTCATCCCCCCGCGCTTTGCCCGCAGGCGACGCAGCAGCACAGCAGCCGGACTTTCGTTACCATCAGTGACCCAAGGGGCCCGCAAGTCAGCTGTGGGAAATTCAACCTCAGGGGCGATCCAGCCAAGCGGCCCCAGACGTTTGAGATCGTCTTGCAAGACAGTGATGGATTCCGCAGTCATACCCGCCCCCGGGGCACCCACCCAAAGCGCCGCAAGAAGACAAAAGCGCACTACAGTGAACCAATTACGCATCTCAGGTTTCCACTTCGGACTGATAAGTTGTTTTCCGCATCTCCCGAACATTTCCCTACAATAAGCTAGGAAATGTCAACTTCTACGTTCATCACTGGTCCGTGTACCGGGCGGCGTGCATCATTTCACCCGTCATGTGATGAAACCGCAAATTATTGTCCCCTCTGGATAATATGCATGTTACATGGTCAAAATACGCCCAGTGGCGACCAAGGTTATTTAATGAACGCACCGCTTGAGACAATTTGCATTGAGGCTGAAAACTCTGTTGAGTTTCTTGAACAGGTCTTTCGTTGTGATCAGGCGGGGCAATTGTTTGCCATTCAGCGTACGGGCCTCGATCTAGCGCAATATCCCGGCTTGTCTGTCACCCAAACCTATCAGGCCTCAGGTGGCAAAACCGGTTGGGGACAACTGCAATTCGCCCCGGCCGATGATCCAACGGCAGTTCAGATCATGTTTTCATCCGGTACCGAAGGCACACCAAAGGCAATTGTCATCAGCCGACAAAACATTTCGGATGTGGTGCGACGCCTGAACCATGCCATGGATATTGATGACCGTATCCGCGAGTACGTCGGTATTCCCGTCAGCTATTCCTTCGGCTTGGGGCGTATTCGTGCCATCTCGGCTGTGGGTGGAAAGTTCTTTTTACCTGAACGGTTTGACCCATCTGAGATCCGCACGATGTTGGACGCAGGTGAGATCAATGCCATCTCCGCGGTACCCTCTTTATGGCGGTTGATCTTATCGACCCCCGAAAGCATCGGTTCCGCAGGGGAAAAGGTCCGCTGGATCGAGATTGGCAGCCAGTACATGTCAGCTGAAGAAAAGGCTGGAATGAAAACGCTTTTTCCAAATGCACGGATCATCCAGCATTACGGCCTAACCGAAGCCTCGCGCACAACATTTCTGAATATATCCGCAAATGATGGCTCGGTGTTGGATTCGGTTGGCAGCCCGGTCCCTCCGACCGGTGTAAAAATCGGATCACAAGGCGAAATCTGTATTCGCGGGCCGCATGTGGCGCTCGGGCAGCTGGATAAAGATGGCACAATTCAATCGCTGACAGATGATCAGGGTTGGCTGCACACCCGCGACAAAGGGGCCCTTCGCGACGGAATGCTGTTTTATCACGGCCGTCTTGATGATCAGATGAACATTTCCGGCATTAAATTGTCTGCAGAACATCTTGAACGGCAGATCACAACGCTGTGCGGATGCGATGGACAATTCGCTGTCACCCGGATTGATGATTCCCTGCGCGGCGACGCCGTGCTTTTGGCTGTCTCCAATCGCATTGATGACAAACTGCCCCTGATCAAGTCAGCGACCGAGATTGCCCTGAAACGCGCCGGTGTCAATCTGGGTGGTAGTTTGCATATACTGCAGCTGGACGAGCTCCCTGTGACCGGCAGTGGCAAGATCCGTCGCAGCGCACTTAGGGAACAATACACGCAAAAATCTACGGAACAGGTCATCCATAGTGACGCCCCTGCTGCTGAGCTGACTGTATCAGAAGCCCAAATTGCTGAGGCATGGCATGCTGTGATCGGTGGTACAGCCTTTGATGTAGGTAGTTCGTTCTATGACCTTGGCGGCGATTCCCTTAGCGCACTTCAGATCGGCCTCAAGATGGAGGGGCAATTCAAACGCGCCACCATCAATGCCACACTTGAGGGCCGAACCCTGCGCGAAGTGGCCGCCACCCAGACCGAAGACGCGCTTGCAGAAAGCCCCACACAGACCTCCCCTGATCTGCCGATCAAAACAGTAGAAAACTGGGCCATCAATATCGCACGCGGATTGATGGTTCTCAGTGTACTTGTCTCTCATTGGGGGCCTGGATTCTTTGCCCGACTGGGGTTGGAAGAACAGGCCGATAACGCCTTGGGTTGGCTATATCAGATGGGCACTGAAGGCTTTGCCACCATATTCGGCATCGGGCTTGGCTATCTCTTTGTGGTTAACTACCCCGCCAATAAAACCAGTTTTACACGCCGGCAACGCTGGTCCCTGGCATTGGTGTTTTCTGCTTTGCTGATCACTGCAGCAGTTAAACTTACCCTTGTTCTGGCCAAGGGGCAGGCCATTGATCAGCAGGCGATTTCTTTCGCCTTCTATAATGTCCTTGCCTACTATTGCCTTGCTTTGATTGGCGCGGGACTGTGGTTCAAATACCTGACCCGCACCCCGAATGTCATTCGCAATGCTCTAATAATAGCCATCATCGGCGTGCCGCTTTACTGGCTGTCGCGCTATGCCTTCCCGGCTCAACTTGATACGTTGTTGGAATGGCCGCGCCTGATGCTGGTTGGGGCTTATAGCTATTTCAGGCTCACTGCGATTGTATTTGGCGGCATTGCTGTTGGCTATTGGTTTGCTCGACAAACAGACCGGAGCCGCGCAACCAAAACCCTGCGCGAGATGGGCGCCTTTGGCATGGTCTTGTCGCTCATCGTTGGTCTGAGCGTCATGCCGTTCGAAAGTTTGATGGGCCGCGCATCCCCCTTCTTTGGTGGCGTGCTGGGCATCTTGTTCTATTTCGCAATATCAGTGTTCCTCATCGGGATGTTTATCCCAGTGCTGACCCGCTGGAGCAGCCTTCCGAGCAGCATCATGACAGGTTGCAAAATCCTGATTACCCTAGGTGGGCTGGCCCTGCCAATCTATGCCTTTCATGGGCTGGTCATTCCGATCAAAGATCTGCTTGTGATAATGGGCCTACCGGGTGTCATCGCCTTAGGTTTCAGCATGGGGGCGTTTTTGATCAGCATCGGATATGGTGGCGTCAAGCTTTGGAAGATGTATTTCAATTGAGCAGATCCCAAATGACCCCATTTCCAACCCATATTGCCATCCGCTTTGATGAGGCCCCGATTTGACTAAGAAGATCGCATATCTGACCGGCGAATACCCCAAAGCTTCGCACACATTCATTCAACGCGAGATCGCAGAGTTGCGCAAATTGGGAATGGAGGTCCTGACCTGTTCCGTGCGGAGGACTGCACCAGAGCATCTGGTTGGTGATATCCAGCGTCAGGAATTCGACAAAACGTATCACCTGCTGCAGGCCGCGCGTTCCCCCTTGCGACTGGTCAGGTCTCACTTCAAGCTTTTGCGGCAATCCCCCAAGCGCTATTTCTCAACTCTCTGCCTGGCGTGGAAAACACGCCCACCCGGAAATATCGCAGCACTCTATCAGTTGTTTTACTTTGCCGAAGCTGGCGTTCTGGCGCGCCACTTGCAAGACAATAGCATCAGCCACCTGCATAATCATTTTGGTGATTCAAGCGGGTCAGTCACCATGCTAGCTGCCGCGCTGGCAGATATCCCGTTTAGTTATACCATGCATGGCCCCACACTGTTTCTGGAGGCAAAACGCTGGCGCATTGACGAGAAAACCGCGCGTGCCAAATTTGTCATCTGCATCAGCCATTTTTGCCGATCTCAGGCCATGTTGTTTTCTGATGAGGCCCATTGGGATAAATTCCATATCGTTCATTGTGGTGTTCTACCTGATAACTATGGCCGAACCCGGAAAACAACACCCGGAAAAAACTTTCTGTTTGTGGGACGGCTGGCTGCGGTCAAAGGCCTGCCAATTCTGTTTGAAGCCTTTCTCGATGTTCTCAAACAGCACCCTGATGCCATCCTGACCCTGATCGGTGACGGGCCGGACCGGGTGAAACTCCAACAACAGGTCAAGCAGTTAGGTTTAGAGCAATCTGTTCTCTTCACCGGGTATCAGACAGAACAAGAAGTCGCAGCACATCTGGAACAAACAGATGCCTTTGTCCTACCCAGCTTTGCCGAAGGGGTTCCTGTGGTTTTGATGGAAGCCATGGCCAGCAAAGTGCCTGTGATCGCGACCCGTATCGCAGGTATTCAGGAACTGGTGACCGATGGACATAGCGGCCACATGGTGCCCCCCGGTGACATACGCGCCTTAAGCGGCAAAATGTGCGACCTTCTGAAGGATCCAAAACATCGCGACCAGATGGGGGCATTTGGTCGTAGGACTGTTGTCGCAGATTTTGACATCGCAAAAGAAACCCGCTGGCTGTTTGATATCCTCATGGAAAAGGCCCCAGCTGGACAGCTGAGGCCTAAAGAGTGAGTGCATTACTGAAATCAGATGGCTATTGATTTTCCAGCTTTTTCAGTTCTTCGCGGGCTTTCTCAAACTGCGGTAAAGGGTCTTCGCCTGCCAGCTTAATGGCTTGCGCCAGCACCTGCTTTGCCTCCTCAACACGATCAAGCGCAGCATAGGTCATACCAAGATGGTATTGCACCAGAGCATGTTCTGACAGACCTTCGGCCGCAGGTTCCAGATATTTCACAGCCTCGCTGAAATTACCGCGACGGTATTCGATCCAACCATATGTGTCTTGCAACGCAGGGATCTCATAGTTCTGCAAGCGACGTGCAATGGCGTAGGCGCGATCCAGATCCTCTGGGCTATCCCGATGGGTTGTAATCAGGCTGGACAGATTGTTTGCGACAATAATGTTGTTGCTGTTTCTCTCATACAGCGTTTCGTAGATCGCAATCGCTCCATCGAAGTCCTTTACGCGTTCCAGCCGCTCTGCCTTCAGCAGATAAGCTGCTGTTGGATCAGGGGCTTTCTCGATCTGATCGTCGATCAGGGCTGCGGCCTCATCCGCTCGATCATCCGCGATCATGATCGCGTTCAGCACTCGCAAAACATTTGCGTTGCCAGGCGCTTTGTCCAATAGCTCATGGTAAATAGCCTCTGCCTGCTCACGCTCGTCTTGCACCATGTGCAGACCCGCGCGCATAAATTTCAGCAGCAGATTATCAGCGTCACCTGCCATGCGCTCTTCCAGCATCACGACCGCTTCATCAACCTGTTGTGCCCCGATTTTGGTCCGCAGCAAGGCGATAAAGGCACCCTCGCTATCAGACCCTTCCTCGGCAGACAAACCTTCCAGCAACGCGATGGTTTCATCCACCCGCTGCTGTCGCAGAAGCATATCAGCCTCAAGTCCATTGGCCGCGGTCAACCCACTATCTGTTTCCAGCGCTTTCAAACGCCAGATGATCCGTGTGGTTTCATTCCATTCTTCAGACTGCAGATGCAAAAGCCCCATGTTACGCAGCAACAACACATTGTCCGGAGCTTTTGTCAGCGCCTCATCAAGAACAGCCTTGGCCGCATCGGTCCGATCATCTTGCGTCAAAAACGTTGCATAGCGCAGCGACTCTGCCGCCGCCTGCAAAGAGACCTCAACCGCCAATGCATATCGCTCACCCGCCAGATCGCGCGACCCGGCCCGTTCATGCGCTCGCGCCATCAAGGTCAGGATGGTTGCATCCCGAGGGGCCTGCGATAGGGCCGTGCGCAAGTCGATGATTGCGTCATCAGGTTTATCTTCATCAATCAGCCATGCGGCACGCATCTTCAAGGCATCAACGTTGGTAGCATCGTCTTCAAGCACTTCTTCGACAGAAGCCCTTGCACCAACAGAGTTACCCGACTGCAAAAGCATTTGGGCCAGAATAACTTTGGCTTTCAAACGTTCCTGTGTCATCTCGCCTTCGGCGACGAGCTCCACCAAGGCTGCAATTGCTTCGGCCTGTGCCCCTGCTTCAAAATCCAACGACGCCACCAAAGTGCGATACGTGATGTTGTTGTCTTCCGATGCAATCAAACGGGTCAGTTCTTCTCGTGCTTCGTCTTCGCTGCGCGCCTCAAGCAAAAAGCGAACCACCGTCATTTTAGCCGCCATCGTTGCATCTGGCGCTTCTGCAATTTCGCGTAGATAAGCCTCGGCATTATCAAGATCACCGCGCTCCAGATACCAAGAGATCAACATACTGCGGATGTCATCATTTTCTGGGAACTTTTGCGCCATCACCTGAAGCGTTTCACCTACGGCATCCAGATTTTCTTCCTGCAACTGCAAACGCAGTTTTGTGGAGTTCAATGCAAGATTATCTGGGTGTACCTCTAGTGCTTTGTTCACCAGCTTCAGCGCGGCCAGTGTTTCCCCTGAACGCAATTTCTGATCAATTGCAATACGCCAGGCGATCATGCTTTCAGGCGTTTCCGCTAGAACCTGCTCTGCAAGCTCCGCCTGATCTGATGCGGCTGAGTTGTCTTGGTCTCGCTGAGCCTGCGCATAGTCTAGCGCAAGAGCAATGGTTTTCACCCGTGAGCTTTCTGGATCCAGCTTCTGCGCCGCTCTACCGTGGCGTTCTGCTTCTTCCCAATTTTGAACATCAATCGCGATTTCAGCCAACTCAATCCGGGCTTCCAAAGTATCCGGATATTGCTCAACCACTTGCAGGAATTGGTTATACGCCTGCGCCCGTTCACCTATTTCCAGCTGACTTCGCGCAAAAACAAGCCGTGCTTCTTTGTGTTCGGGATTGAGTTTGAAAACATTCCGGAATTCAACTGCCGCACGAGACACGTCGCCCTGCTCCAGTAATTCCAATGCCGTTTCAAAATGTCTTTGTGCCCGCTCTTCCGAGGTTTCACAGGCAGATAAAAGCAAAAAGGCCGACATAGCAATAATGCAGAATCGGCCGCTTCCAGGCTTGAAAGTCATTCTTAGGTCCTTTGAAGCTATCAATAAAAGAGAATACTACTATAGCAGCAATAGACCGGATTTCCCCACCAGAAAAGCCCGAAGGCTTAGCATCCAGTTCCACGCAGCATGACCGCAAGTGTTCGGAACATCACCCGCACATCCGATTTGAACGACATGCTCTTGTAATATAGGTCATCAAACCCTGCGCGTGCCGCGAAAGATGAATTGTTGCGATCAGAAACCTGCCACAACCCTGACAAACCAGGGCGCATGTCGAAATAAGAACTTCCAGGGTACAGGCTTTGTTGATTAGGCATCATTGGGCGTGGTCCCACCAAGCTCATATCGCCAACCAAAACATTCAAAAGCTGTGGCAATTCATCCAAAGATGTTTTGCGGATGCCCGCGCCAAGCGCTGTGACCCGAGGATCAGCAGACAGTTTTTGTTTTTCGTCCCATTCGCGACGTGCTTTTGTGTTACCATCCAGATAACGCACAAGCGCATCATCAGCATCCATAACCATTGTTCGAATTTTCCACATTGTGAAAATGCGGCCATTCCGGCCAACACGCATCTGTTTGTAAAACGGGTTACCGCCATCAAGAGCCGTTAAGATTGCAAGCATCAAAACAACTGGAAGAACGATTGGCGCAGCTATTAGCACAAGAATAATATCGAGAGTGCGCTTGCCAAAATTACGATAAAGCCCACCACGAATATAAGACGAAGCGCGACCTGGAAATAGCTCAATAGCGGCATTTCGGTCAGCTAAAAATTTACTATTTTGAACAGTCATTAAAAATTTTCCTTACACGGCACTACAAAACCTCACTTCACCTAAAAAATAGGAAAGTAAGCACACTTACAGATCGATAACACGGTGGATTATGCCACTTCTAAATATGCACGGCCCCAACTCGATCACTCTTTATCCACAATTTGACCATAGTCATTCACAATTTGAACATAATCGTTATGGCTGGCCACCTCAACAAATTTCAGAAAATTAAGCCTTTTTCCGGCATCACAGGACTGCAAACCCTATCTGATCCTTTATTTGTTTCATTATTTCTCAAAAATAACCCGAACAAACCGCCTTTGTTTCCATTCTGGACCTTAAAAGACCCCAAATTTCCGAATCAAAGCACATCAATTCCCTCGGATTTCGGCTTCTGAGACATATATTTGCCCCCGATATGTCTTCTTATTGCCAACGGCCACCTATATTAGGTAGCGTTGCAAGTGGTACGGGTAGAATGAACCCCGGTGCCCTGCGCAATTTGAAGATCAGCGCCTTAGGCTCCTGCCAGAGCATATATAAATTATACGGAACAAACATAATGAGTGGGCAGGGATCCAGAAACAACCCATTTACGGCGGTCAATCGGCGATTGGCCCGACTATTTGCCCCCAAAAGAGCTGCGACCTATGATCCCCCACCGTGTAACGCCGATGAAACTACGTTTCACAGCAGCCGAAAGCCAAATATACCGCAAATGTATGACAAGTCGAAACAAGCAGTGTACATACTAAGAAAGCAAGAGCTTGTCGACGAAACCGATAGTACTTCGTCAGACTGTAATGATCACTCTCCCAATGTTGGGACCATACGGCAAGACAACAGCATGAACAGTTCCCTGGCTATATATGCCGAGCATTTCAATCTGAACATGCGCCCCTTTTCTCTACTACCAGACCCCGATTTTATGTTCTGGTCAGTTGAGCACCGCCGCGCCTATACCATGCTGGAATATGGCATTGTGACCTGCGCCCCGATCACCCTAATCACCGGTGAGGTGGGGTCCGGCAAGACCACCTTGTTGAGGCATTTACTCAATAATATCGAAATTGGTATCAAGATTGGCCTTGTATCAAACGCCCATGGGTCGCGCGGCGAACTGCTTAGGTGGGTTTTGATGTCGCTCGACCAAAGTGCCCCAAAGGATGCAACCTATGTTGATCTGTTTGAGCAATTTCAGTCATACTTGATTCAGGAATACGCCCAAGGCAACAGAGTTGTCATCATTTTTGATGAAGCGCAAAATCTTAGCCGCGAGTCGCTTGAAGAACTCCGCATGTTTACCAATATCAATGCAAACAAAGATGAGCTGATTCAATTAGTATTAGTGGGCCAACCTGAATTGCGGGATATGATCCGCCGGCCCGATCTCAAACAATTCGCACAGCGCGTGGCTGCAAATTTCCATCTGGGATCAATGGACGCTTCCGCTGTGCAAGCTTACATCGGTCACCGCTTGCATCGGGCCGGGGCCACTAAGAATCTATTCAACAGACATGCCTGCAACTTGATTTTCGAACAAACTCAGGGTGTGCCACGCCTAATAAACCAGTTATGTGACCTATCAATGGTCTATGCATTCACCAATAACCAGAAAACGGTTACGGAACGCACAGTGCAACAAGTGCTTGATGACGGTGCTTTCTTCTGCGCAGGTGCATTCGATACGAAAGATGACGTTTTAGAATGATTGAAGATACCAAATTCTATGTTTCTTTATTTTTGCGCCGGCTGCACTATTTCCTGGTCGTAGCGCTGGCTATTTCCACCATGGGGCTCACTGTCGCCTACACCTTACCTCCTGTGTATGAGGCCGAAGCCCAACTTCTGGTCGAATCCCCTCAGATTCCGGGAAACCTTGCGACCTCTACCGTCGAAGCTGACACATCGGAAATCTTACAGATTATCAAACGCCGCATCCTCACGCGGGCGAATATTTTGGAAATTGCGCGCGACTTTGATGTGTACGAAGATCAGCCAGGTATTTCTGCGGACTCAATTGTCGAGGATATGCGTCGTCGTATTGGCATGAGCCTGCCGCGCAATCGTACAGGGGCTTCTTTTGTCATCGTTTCATTCGAAGCCGATAATGGCTTGCTCTCTGCGCAGGTCACCAATGAAGTCGTGACCAGAATTCTAGAAGAAAATGTCTCGATGCGTCAGGCAGCCAGCGGGCAAACTCTGGAATTTTTCAAACGTGAAGTGGCCCGGCTGGATCAGGGATTAGCTGATCAGGGGCAGGAGATACTTCAATTCCAATTGCAGAACAAAGATGCGCTACCAGATAGCCTGAACTTTCGGCGCACACGACTATCGGCTGTTCAGGAACGCAAACTGCAGATCGATCGAGAGCTGGTCAGCCTGCGGGACCGGCGCACTCGCCTTAAGGATTTGTTCGAGCTAACAGGGGAAACTCTGCCGCAAGACGACGCGTTAACTCCAGATGAACGCCGACTAAAGGCACTGCAAGATCAGCTTGCTTCAGCTTTGGCGATCTATTCAGATCAAAACCCCAAAATCCGCCATCTCCGCAAGCAACTTGAGGTTATGGAAGCACGAGTGGCGCGGCAGGCCAACTCTGCTAATGGTGGGATCGAAAAATTATCGCCTTTCGAGCTACAGATGGCCGACATAGAGGGGCAGATTGTTTTCCAGTTAGAACAGTTAGCCAATGTTGAAAGCGAACTGCTTGAACTTGAGAAGAGCATTGATGATACCCCGGCAAACGCAGTGACGCTTGGGGTTTTTGAACGCGACTATGCAAACTTGCGCATTCAGTACAATCAGGCCACCGCCGATCTTGCTGCCGCTCGTACAGGCGACCAAATCGAAGCACAGTCACGTGGACAACGTATCTCCGTGATCGAACAGGCGGTCCCTCCTAGAGAGCCCACAGACCCCGACCGCAAAAAGATTGCTATCGCCGGTATCGGAGGAGGTATCATGGCGGGGCTGGGGCTGATTGCATTGCTCGAGCTTATGAACAGCTCAATCCGCCGGCCTGCGGACTTATCAAACAAGTTGGGTATCACGCCATTTGTAACGATCCCCTACATCAGAACACGTCGGCAGGTTCTAATGCGCCGCACCATAATATTTTCAGCGCTAATCATCGTGATCGCCGGCATCCCAACCTGCCTCTTTTTATTGCATACATATTACCTGCCAATGGATATGTTGATCGAAAAGGCTATTAATAAATCTGGCCTGGGCAGCATCCTTGACCAACTTGAACTAAGATAAGATTGAAGAGGCAATACTAATGGAACGCATTCAATCTGCCATCGAGAAGGCTCGTAAGTCCCGAAGCCAACAGGCACCGGACACCGAGACCCCAACCACACGCGACCCTGCGGTTGTTGCGAATCTGCCCAAACCTGCGCTCAATGTAAGCGATGCTGAGACCACGTTGTGGCAAGCGTTAGAACCCTTCCATCCAGATTTTGCTCACCTTGAGCGCAATCGGATTTTGGTCGGCGATTCCAGCCACCATGCCGCTCCCTATGACATTTTGCGCACCAAATTATTACAGCAAATGCGCAAGCACAACTGGCGCCGGGTGGCCATCACATCGCATGGACCTAGCAACGGTAAAAGCATGACAACCATGAACTTAGCGTTCAGTCTGGCCAAACAGACCGATCTTCGAGTCATGGTGATCGAGCTGGATATGCGTCGTCCGGTCTTTTCCAAGATATTGGGAGTGGAAAATAGGATTCAGTTTTCGCAGGTTCTGTCTGGTAAAGAATCCATTGAAGGGCACATGCTGCGCTATGGTGATAATCTGGCCATCACGATGAACCAATCCAGTATTCGAAACTCCGCTGAAATGCTACAAGGCGTCACTGCAGCGCGTATTCTGGATGACATTGAAGCCCGGTATAAACCTGACCTCATGATTTTTGACACCCCCCCCCTGATGGTCAGTGACGACACGCTGGCATTCCTTGATCAGGTGGACTGCGCATTGTTTGTGGCAGAGGCTGAAAAGACAACGCCCGACAATGTGGACAAAGCTGAGCGCGAGCTGGCATCGCGAACCAATGTGTTGGGCGTGATTCTAAACAAGTGCCGATATATGGGTCATAGTGAGAACTATGGCTACTATTACGGCAACTGATTCCTGATTGCGGCGCGCCTTTTAATTAAGAACCGCTACAAAGCAAGCAGAATTTCGCCATCTCTATAGGCATTTCGGCACCAAGCCGCGTATATCCTAATGGGTATTACGCCTCAAATTCTTGCTGAATAATTTCCAAAACAGCCGCGCTTTAAAGATAATCGATTTACGCGGATATTCAAAATATACCTCAATAACAAGTTGAAAAACATTAATAATACTGAGTCAGTTTGGCCAAAAACAACCGATATACATGGCCATAACAACAAACAGAACAGTGCTTTCAATCTTCAACTTGCGTCACGCTTTCTCCTTATTTGGGTCCCAAAACCACCTATAAATAAAACAAGTCTTCCCTCCGGAAATCTAGTAAAGGATCAACAAAATCTGGCTTTCAGGAAACATTGAAATGAATTCTCAGCAATTGTTTCGCAAGTCAAAAATGCACGCGCCCTGCTCGCCTCACATCACAACAACCACCCTATGCGGGCGGTTAGTGTAAACCGGAGTTCATTCCTCAATGACCATCTATGACGCCTCCACTCAGGCACTAGGAAACGACAATCCGACCGTTGCCTTCAATCTGACCACAACAGGAAGCCACAGCACGCAGCTTCCTTTTCTTGATCTCATGAAATCCTCACGGGATTGGTTAGGACACGCCCACAAAGATTGGGGGGCTATGTCCACTGCCAAATTAAGAGAGGGTGGATATCTTGATGAAAACGGCTGGGTTAAAGAAATCCCAGATGGCATGGTCGAAGTTGGCACCATTTGGAATTGGTCCGATAGTTATGGCATTGGCGATGAACTGGATGTGTTTGTCCTCACTTATGAAGGTGAAGGCAACATAGATGTTGATGGCAATGGGGTTAAAATTCTGTCTCAGGAAGACGGGAAAATTGTCTTTAGTTATGCAGGAGGCCCCTTAGGTCCAAACATTACAGAAACCGACCCGAATGGTACGGGTAACTATATTCGAAATGTCTCAGTGGTGCATCAAGACAATGTAGAGCTGCATGAAGCAGGCGCCCTCTTTAACCCTGAATGGTTGGAAATTGTTGCGGACTCACGGCAGTTTCGTTTCATGGGGTGGACCAACACCAACAGACCCACCATTGAAACGTGGGAAGAATATCCCACGATAGATTCTGCAAACTGGAATACTGTACCCGTCGAAGTCATGGTTCGGCTCGCAAACGAGGCTGGCGTCGACCCTTGGTTCAACATGCCACACATCGTTGATGACAATTTCATTCGTGAATTTGCGGAATACGTTCGTGATAATCTTGATCCAAATCTAACCGTCCGTGTTGAATGGTCAAATGAAGTTTGGAACAATGCTTTTGCTGCCTCAAAATGGGCCCATGCTCAAGGGGAAGCCGAATGGGGTAAAACCGGTTACGATGTACTCCTTAATTATCAAGCCAAGCGCGCCACTGAAGTCGCCTTGATTTGGGAAGAGGTGTTTGCGCAATCCGACACCAGCCCTGAGCTTGTGAATGTTATGGGGTCTCGCCCCGGTGGTGAATTCAGCAACGAGCAGGTTCTGACCGCTCCGCTTTGGGAGGCCAACGACCCGGATGGCTATGTTGCCCCCCACACCGTGTTCGATGAATTGTCAGTTACAACATACTTTGGCCAATACACCGTCACCAACGAAGATCAACGCCTAGAATTAATTGAGAAAATTCAGGACCCGAGCATCGATGCAACCGCATGGCTTGGTGAAAAGCTTCTTGATCCGGAATACTCAGGCTCACTGCCGAGGATCATACCTGGCTTGCTGGAGTCAAAGGCAATCGCAGATAAATATGGAGTCGCGCTGACCGCTTATGAAGGTGGGCAGCACGTTCATCACAGCTTTGCCGTCAGAGGGCTCACTAAAGAACAACAGGAAATTTTGAATGATTTTCTGGCTGACTTTGTCAGAAGCCCGGAGATGGCTGTCCTTTACGAACAGCTTTATGACATATGGGCTGAAATTTCTGATAGCCCGTTTATGCAATTCGGTGACGTTGGCATAAGCAACAAGTATGGCTCCTGGACGCTGCTGACCCATTTGGCCGACACCAACCCACGTGCTGAGTTCCTGCTCGATAAGCTGCACAATGATCGCGCATGGTGGGATGACACCGGCAACGAGGCTTATCTGCAGGGTAAATACGAACGGGGCACCGACGGCAACGACCAAATCATCGGAACCGACGCTGAGGATTTCCTCTCTGGCGGCGCGGGTGATGATGAGTTTTATGCTGCAAAAGGCCGTGACGGTGTCAATGGTGGCGCAGGGACTGACCGGCTGTTTCTCGCAGGTAATCGATCAGAATACACCATCACTGCCGATGGTGACGGGCACATAGTCTCGGGCCCGGATGGTGAAAAGTTCGTCATCAATATCGAAAACTTCGTCTTCCGCGATGGTGAAATCGTTTCACTTGCCGACTTCTTGAGCGGCAATCCTGGAACGACGACGGATATTCCCGAAGAAGAAACCGATACAACCGACCAAACGGATACAGGTGATTCATCTGACGGCGGCGAAGGATCCCAAACAGACAACGGATCAGGCTCTGGTGATGGGTCCCAAACAGACAACGGATCGAGCACTGGTGATGGTGACGGATCCCAAACCGATGGTGGTGGTGCCACAACGGACCCCAATGAAGACCAATCGTCAAACAACCAGAATCAAGACGAAACGCAAGATGCCAATGCAAATCCAACACCAACCACTCCCCAAGATGGAAGCAATTCAAATACCAACCCGCCTTCCACTGAGGATACCGCAGAGAATGAAACTAATCTCTGGCGCGCATCCGAAGCATTTGATGCCCTCTCTAAAGGCATCGCTATCGTTGCCATCAACAGCCACAGCCAGCTCGGAAAAGAGCTCAGCTTGAATGTTAAAGATGGGCCATCATCCGGGTATATCGCCTACGAACACGGCAGCACCGCGAGCTACACCGCGGACAACGGTGAAAACGTCACGGTCGGAACAAATTACTACGCTCTGAACGCTAACACTGACGGTAAAAATGGTGCGCAAATTTCAGATACGGCAATTGAAACGGCCAATCAATTTGGTGAAATCATTCTTGCCCCAGACGCGATCCACGCCACGGAGCTAAATGATAGGTTCATCGGGCGCAGAGCCGATGATGTCGTTTACGGCGAGGCTGGTAATGATCTCCTCGTCGGTAAAAGAGGCAATGATACCCTAGATGGCGGCGCCGACAATGACAGGCTTGTTGGCGGGAAAGGGAATGATGAGATCACCGGTGGATCGGGCAACGATCGCTTTTACTTTTCTGCTGGAGATGGACAAGATGTCATTACCGATTTCGAGCACAATGACAGTCTAGAATTGGCCGGCTATTTCGCAAATGGGGATGCACTATCCAGCGAACACACAAGCCAAGACAATGATGGGAATGCAGTTATCTCAAATGGGGCAGACAGCATTACATTGCTTGGCTTGAGCGAAACTGAATTAGATGGCTGGTTATCAATCGCATAAAGCGCGTTCCAAAAATGTAAAAGAGGGCCAACTGGCCCTCTTTTTTTAACTATGCTTCTGAAATAATCAGGCTTAGCTTTTTTTGCGGCGCATGACGCCAATACCACCAAGCGCAGTCAGCAAAAGCAGACCACCTGCTGGCAGAGGTACGATTGAGATTCTGATGGCTAAATCGTCAAAATCGCCATCTCCCAAACCATCAGCAAATAGCGCTACAACGCTTTTGCCGTCCGAAGAAATCTCTGAGAAACCAATTCTCAGGCCAGTGGCCGAGGCCCCTGTTTCTCCGTTTTGGACAAACTCTCCACCATCAGTCAAATCCCTGAAGAGGAATGCAACAAATCCGGCCAAGCCACCTTTGAACGTGGCTGTGTCGCCTATCGACGCTGCGTCAGGGCCTTTGTTAATGAAAAGCGTATCCCCCATTGCAAGTTCAACAGCTTCGTTAAGATGTCCCGCTTCGGAACCAAGATATGTGACTTCAAAAGTTACATTGTCGGCATCTACGGATAGCCCACCTACACCGATGTCTTTACCCACAGTCGTGATTGTATCACCGACGGAAAGACCAGTGGCTCCCAAATCACCTGCGGAAAATCCTGTGGGGCCACCTGGAAGAATTGCGGTATCCGTGTCACCACTAAAGCTTAGGCTAGCTGCTGTCGCTGATCCTGCGATCATTAACGCGGAAACAGCTGCACTCGCGAAAAGTTTAATATTCATATTAGCTACCTTCTCAAACAACATGTTTGCTTATTACAGACGGATACACTGTACATGATCACCCAACGTCAACCAAAAGAAAAACTTAATTGGAACACATTTACGCCATTAATTCCCGCAAATGGAGCAAAATTTGCACCAAAAAACACCCTAGAGATGCACTTTCGGACATCAGTGACAGCTGATATTTTCTAAATTTGATGAAATATTACGAGAGCGCCCAAATTGTTTCCCTAAAAGAAACCATTTGATTCGCGAGGAGTAGAAGGGTTTCGGACGCTTATCAGCGCTTATCGTTGAGGTTCCGCATCGCCACTCACGGCGGGGCCGTTTACGAATTGAGATATAGTTGTCAGTAGGACAACCGTCATAACCATCGCAACACCACAGCAAACATAGATGAGAAACGCAAACCCAAAAGATGCACCAGATAATAATACCGATACCGCTGCAGTTAAGCCAATCAAAGCGGACAAAAATACGATACCAACCATAGTGTCTTTCCTTACATAGGGCACCACACGCATCTATGACCGCATGGATTGCCTTTGCCGTTCTTGCGATCTTCTCCATTATTTACGGCAACAATTAGGCGAAACCATGCGGTCCAGACACAATTCACCCTTTTTCTAAACCTATGATGTCTTGGCGTTGTACCCCTCCGACGCTAGGTAAAAACACCTTCGCAAACGTCGGAACATGTTGCACAAAGATCACGTTGCTCCTGTCGAAAACCTGTCGCGAGCAACATTTTTTGCGAATCTGCGCAATAGCTGCATTAACATGGACGTCCTAAAGTCATATCCCATTCTAACGTGAAGCCTATAAAACCATGATTATAAAACGGATTATCACGCTCTTATTCGCACTGACCCTGCTGCCTATCTTTGCGGGCGAAGGATCTGCACAAGAAAGTTACCGCATCAAACCCGGTGACATCATTCGAATAGAAGTCCTGGAAGACAGCAGCATCAACCGCGATGCCTTGGTATTGCCAGACGGCCGCGTTTCAGTGCCACTGGCTGGCACCGTACAAGCCGGAGGCCGAACCTTGGGTCAGGTCAAAAACAGCATCACAACTGAGCTGTCACCAAACTTCGCCAGTGCGCCCACCGTTTTTGTATCACTTGCGCGCCTTGCAGAACCCGAACTTGCCTTCCCATCCGCAGGTGCGGCTGACGCAGAGCCCACAATTCCAATCTATATTTTGGGCCAGGTTAGCAGCCCAGGAAAAGTAGAAGTGGCTGAAGGCACAACCTTACTGCAATTGCTGGCAGAAATCGGTGGTTTTTCTAGATTTGCAGCTAAGAAACGTGTACAATTACGCCGCAGAGACGCAACAGGCAAAGAGCGTGTGTACAACGTTAACTATAATAACATCCTTGCAGGCCGTTCCAATATCGGGATGACCGTCATGGCCCCAGGTGATGTGATAATCGTACCGGAAAGACGCCTGTTCGAATAATATAACGAACGAGAGAGCAGTGAAAATCAGGCCCCTTTTCCCCCTCGCGCTTGCGGGCATTTCAGGCTGGATCAGCTACCCGCTGATTGCGCAGGAAGCTAATCCAATTTCAGCGACCTTGGATTTAAGTCAACGTTTTGAGAGCGGTGACAACCTTGCACTTGATATACCAAGTGAAGGCAGCACCAATCTTTCAACAACCGCCCTAACCTTTAATCTGAATTCGCAAACCAGTACGCAAGCATTGAGTTTTTCTGCTGGTGGATTGCTGCGGTTAGGGGATCTACCCAGCAGCTCTGACGCTGAAACGGGTTTCGGAGAACCAAATCTGCGGCTCGGATACGACAGGAACACCGGGAATGCAGCATTATCCTTCGACACATTCTTCCGCCAATCTGAGGTCGGGTTTCTGCGTCCACTGCAGGATTTCGCCGATGGTGAAGGCAATATCGTCTTACCCCCAGACTTCAACGAGTTGAACGGCACCGGGACACGAAACAGTTATGGATTTTCCACCTCGGTGGAAGTTGGACAAAATGCTCCCCTTGGCCTCATTTTTGACGCCAGCTCCAGTGCGATTACCTACGATGATGTGAGCTCAGGTACTCTTGACGACAGCTGGCGTGCCGCAACGGGTGTCACCACCCTGCTCAGAGTTTCCGAGGTGGTAACCGGGCGTCTGGAGCTCGACTATGATCGCTTCGAAGAAGACAATTCAGAAGACACAGAACGTGACACATATTCGGCATTGGCCGGCGTCACATATGACGTCAGTGCAATCACCACACTGGATTTTGGCCTAGGCTACGAAGAAATTGTAACCCGCGAAAACTCAGGAACAGAAACCGAAGAAGGCCCGATCGGGCAGATCGGCTGGAATCGCATCATGCCGAATGGAACGGCTGATGCTTCTTTGGAGTCTAGTCGAGATCAAAGTGGCCAGCGCTATACGTTGCAAGCAGGGCGAAGCCTGAACTTCGCTTTGGGTCAGGAGCTGTCGACATCGATTGGTGTCACAACATTGGATGGCGATGACCCTAACCTCATTGGAAGCATAGACTTCCTTCGGGAACTCGACAGCAGCAGGTTACGGTTCATTTTGAACCGCCGTGTCAGAACCGATAGTGAGGATGAAGAACGTCTGACGACACGTCTTGGGGTTACCTATGACCACGACATCAATTCCATTTCCGGCCTTGGCTTCGATTTCGGATTTTCTCTGGCCGAGGGCAATGCGACCTCAAATGAGGTTGAGCGCACCTCGTTCGACGTCAGTTACCGACGCTCACTGACAGAACAATGGTTCATGCGCACAGGTGTCTCTTATGAATACCGTGATGAAGAAAACCTTGGCAATGCCGATTCAACATCCGTGTTTCTGTCGTTGAACCGAACATTCGATTTGCTGAATTGACCTTTCCGATGGCCACCACCTTGTCAAACTGACAAGAACCTGTTTTGCACGATATCATGCATCAACCGTCAAGCCATTCTAAGACCATGCCTGCCATTCTCTGGATCATGGTCTTGGCTTGCACTGTGCCCGAGGCGCTTTTAATCGGGGCAGATCTGGGGGCGTGGGGCACAATTCGTTGGCGACCCGATAGTTATGCTTACGGGGCCTTTTGGGCGGGCTTGCTGCATGGATGGCTGCCAAACTACCCACTTCAACCCTATGTTATGTTTGTCAGCTATGCGTTTTTGCACGCTGGGTTGTGGCATCTTGTGGTCAATATGATTGTACTGGTCTCACTGGGGCGCCACATTATCGGCCAGATAGGGGCTTGGTGGTTTATAGTTTTTTATATGCTTTGTGTCCTTGGTGGCGCGTTAGCTTTCGCCGCTTTGACGAATACGCTGCAGCCAATGGTTGGCGCTTCAGGCGCCCTGTTTGGTCTGGTCGCCGCCGCGCTTATTTGGAATAGGCGTGGCGTTTCACCTCACCATCCCCTCTCATTCAGCACCATTGCTTGGGCGACTGCGCTCATGATCGTTCTGAATCTGGGAAGCTACTTGCTCGCATCAGGACATTTGGCATGGGAAACGCATCTGGGCGGCACGATTGTCGGCCTGACCTTGGCACCGTTTTTTCGAAACTCATAATGTCCCTTCAGCCGCTGCATACGCCGCAGAGTGGCAGTGTTTGCCAGAATCCGAAATTCAATCTAAGGTAGAATTCATTACACTTACACCTTCATATTGAGGTCGCGATGATTTCTGTAAGCAATATTCACGCCCAGCAGTATGAAACCACCAGAAAGATTTCATGTGATGTTTCCAGCAAGGATCTTCCTGAATATTTGGTCTTTGATGGTGAAACCAATCAGCCCTTAAATGCCCCGGCCTATCTTTGCGACTGGATCGCTATCGCCTTACTTTATCCTGCAATGCTGCGAGGGGCGCCCCTGCATATTGAAGGGCCGATATCACCGACATTACTGTTCAATCTGAACAACGACATTCAAGATCTGCTACGCCATTTCAATCCTGCGCTTTTCAAAATTCAAATTACAGCTCTCCCAGCGGGCATGACGTCTTCCAAACCGGGCACTGATACCGGTTCGGGGTTTTCTGCTGGGGTTGATTCCTTCGCCACACTAGCCGTTCATACCAGCGGCGACACAGCACCGTTTTACCAGTTAAGCAGCCTGTCCACCTTCAACGTCGGAGCCATGGGGCCCGTGGCGGGTAGCGCTGCGATTTATCAACGTTATTGTCAGCGCGTTCAAAAATTCGCCACACAATCCGGGCTGAACTGGACGACCGTAAACAGCAACCTTTCTGATTTCTACGTCGAAGCCGACGCCAATTTCATCCGCACAAGCACATTACGCAACATAGCTGCTGTTTTGTTCTTTCAGGATCTGCACAAATGTTATCTCTATTCTTCCAGCTACTCTTACTCACACACCAACCAATCACACGCAGAAATCACCTATTACGAATCCATCCTGCTCCCCTTGCTATCGACTGAAAACATCGTCTTCACGCTTGCATGTGCTGGGTTGGAACGGTCCCAGAAAATTGCAAAAGTCGCGGCCTATCCCCCATCCCGGCACTTATTGGATGTCTGCGTTTCACCAACAGAAACACGGGACACCATACAGAAAAACAATTGCTCGCAGTGCCGCAAATGCACCCGAACCATGTTGAACCTGGATATACTAGGCGTGTTAGAGGACTTTTCTGACGTCTTCGATCTGGAATACTTCCGTGCAAACCGCGAGGCGATCATCAAACAATGCGCTATCGGCGCCCTTAAGCGCCTCCCCTTGGACAGTGATGTGATCCAGCTGATGCGTGCCGCGGGTCATGACGCACGATTGCCCCTGTTTGATCGGGTGAAACTCAATTCCCGCAAAGCCAAAGCAAAATTGCGCGCGGCACTTTCCATGTCATCATGAAGCGATTGCCGCGCGGTTGATTTAATGAAACCCTTTGCGATTCCGGCTAACGGTCTCTGTTTGCTCGCCCTGCTCTACGGTGCCACCGTCGGTCGGGTCATCAGCAACCAAAGGATGACCACGCCCTAACGCCACCTGAAGTTCAATGTAGCCTGCCGCAATGTCACGCTGGCTTTGTGCCAGTGACGTGCGCGACGCAGCCAAGGAACGTTCCCGGTCCAAGACGTCCAAAACTGTAATATTGCCTCCGCTGGAGACCAGTTCACGTGACAGTTTAAGCGACTCTTGGTCAAGATTGACCGTCCGTTGCGCCGCCCGTGCAGCCCGTTTTGAAGAGCCCAACAATGCTTGGGCATTCTCTACTTCCTCTACGGCGCGCAATACTGCGGTACGCCATTGCAGATAAGCTTGTGTGGCCCGCGCGTCAGCCGCATCAACCTCAGCAGCCAGCGCTGGTTGAGAAAAAACAGGTAACACCAGCCCAGCCAAGAATGTATCTACCGGGCGCGCCACGCCATTAAGCGGATTTGAAATGATACCACTGAGACTCAAACTCGGGTAGCGGGCGGCATTTGCCGCACTCATGTCCGACAATGCTGCTGCATACTGCCGTTCGGCTCGTTGGATGTCCGGGCGTGCGCGTAATAGATCTGCAGGCACTCCAGGATCTGTGACGCCCTGCGGCAACGGCTGCCTTCCCTGATACCCAAGATCGACATTCAGCATGCCAATTGGACGACCCAGCAAGGTAGACAGGCGATTGCGCTGCCGGATGATGTTCGTTTCGATCAGAGGAATTTCTGATTGCGTTTCTGCCAACAAAGATTGTGCGCGCAGAAGGTCCAGCTTTGTCGCTTCACCTGCCTCGACCTGTTTATTGATATCATTGGTGGTTTTCTGACGTGATGCGAGATCCTGCTCGCGTCGTTTGCGCGTGGTTTGGAAAAACCTCAGATCTGTATAGGCATTTGAAATCTCGGATAAGACTGCACGACGGGCTTCCAGCTCGTTTTTCTCTGCAGCTTGCAACCGGGCCTCGGCTGCAGCCCTCCGGTGCCCGGCTTCATTGGCCAGATTCACCCGGGCCCCGATGGTGGTTTCAATACGGTCAGAACCCGGCTTACTGCCGCTGAATTCAACCTCAGCGTCACCGGTGACGGCCACACTGGCGCCACGCAAGCCGGCCTCGGCTTCTTTTAAACGGGCCTGTGCCTCGGCAATTGACAGGTTGTCTGCCAATCCGCGCGCAATCAAACCATCCAATACCGGGTCATTGAAATTTCGCCACCATTCCAGATCCGCCCGCGACGGTGCCTTGACCGGTGCCATAACGTTATAAACATCTGGCAAATCAATTTCGGGTTCCCGATATTGTGCCATGTCCCCACAAGCCGTCAACGCGGCCCAAAACGGAATCCACTTGAAATATTTCATTGAGCTCTGCTCTCAAACTGCCTCATGCGTCCGGCGCGGCCACATCTGACGGTGGCCTACAGCACAAACACTTTCCCAAACGTAACATGCCAATTGCGAAAAACATAATTTTTCCACAATTTAACACCACTTCAACAGCAGCTGTTGTAAACTTGCGGCACCCTTCGCAGGTCTTATTCGCGGAATGCGCGACTGAAAAATCCGGTCATCGGTTCCATCAGATAGGCAAGTGCAGATCGCTCAGAGGTCTGGATGAAGGTGTCCACAGGCATGCCCGGCAGTAATTTTTCATCACCAAGCTTGGCCAGTTCTTCCTCAAAAGGCATGATTTCAGCGTTATAGTAATTCTGCCCGGTTGTTTCATCCTGAACGACATCGGCCGACACTCGTGTCACCGCGCCTCGCAGTTCCGGAACTTCACTTTGATCAAGACCCGGAAAGCGCAGTGAGGCCTCCTGCCCTACGTAGACATTAGTGACGTCAACCGCTTCTACCCGGGTTGAGACAATCAGATCCTGATCTTGTGGAATAATATACAACAGCGGCTCTGCTGCGCGCACAACGGATTGCTCGGCAAAAACCTGCAGACTATAAATCACGCCATCCATTGGTGCACGAATATCCAACCGTGATAGCGTGTCTTCCAGATCCAGTCGGCGCTCGACAAGTTCGATCTCGCGGAACTGCAAATCACGCAGCGTGGTCACCGCCTCTTCGCGACGGCGGGTATCAAGCTGCAGCAATGCAATGTCATTGCTGGCCGCCTGCCCCCTCAACTCTGCAGTTTCAGCCTCTAACCGGCCAACCTGCCCCATCAAATCTGCATGTTCACGCTTGAGCTCATTCACTCGTGACGCGCGCGCCAATTGGTTTTTCAGCAACTCTTTCTGGCTATCAAGTTCGGTTTGCACCAATTCCACTTGCACCTGCAGCGCCTCTAACTGCGCATGAATGCCTTCAATACGCTTGTCGATCTGATTGTTTTGTTCATTTAGCAGCCGAGCTTCTTGTTGCAGGCTTTGTTGGCGCGCTTCAAATAGGGTCTGCTCTCCCTGCACCATACCCGCGATTTCCTCACTGCGCCCCGCCAATTCCAATAGCTTGGCCGAGAATTGAATATCAGGTACTGCATCCCGCTCAGCCTGAAGCCGGGCTTTGCGCGTCGCAATCTCATGAAGCTGACCATTCACAATCGCCAGTTCTGAGCGCAATTGCCTACCATCCAGCCGGATCAGAATATCGCCCTTGCGCACTGTGTCGCTTTCATCGATCAAGATGGCACCAACCACGCCACCATCAGGGTGTTGCACCACCTGACGATTGGTCTCGACCTCGATCATTCCCTGACTCACAACCGCTCCAGACAGCCGGGCTTTGATGCTCCACAGACCCAACCCGCCGATCAGCGCGATCAAGGCTATCGTCCCCGCAACCAGCGGACCTGTGGCACGCCAATCTTTTACTGGATCTGGTTCCTGAATGCTCAAGTCGCCACCTTATTCTTCAACGTTTTACGCAGTGGCTCAACATTTTTGAGCTTCTTCTGCATCACTTCATCCCGAGGGCCAAAGGCAGTAATCACGCCTTTCTCTACCACCATCAACAAATCACATTCGGCAATCGCTGCGGGCCGGTGCGTCATCAAAATAATCGATCTGCCTGAGCTTTTGAAATTACGCACAGTTCTGTTCAAGGCCTCTGACCCTTCGGCATCCAGCATCGAATTTGGCTCATCCAAAATCAATAAAACCGGGTCCCCAAACAACGCCCGCGCCAAGGCGATACGTTGGCGTTGCCCACCAGACAACTGGTTTTCATTACCATCCAAATAGCTGTTATAACCCTTAGGTAATTGCATGATCATGTCATGCGCATTGGCCTGTTTGGCCGCTTTCACCACCATCGCGGAATCCGGGTTGGTTGACATCCGGGCGATATTTTCTGCCACGGTTCCAGGGAACAATGAAACCGATTGCGGCAGATAGCCGATATGTGCCCCTAACGCATCAGGGCTGTATTGATCCAGCGTCGCGCCGCCAAGACGGACTTCTCCTGCCACCAAAGGCCAATATCCCATCAACGCCCGCGCCAGGGTCGATTTGCCTGACCCACTGCGCCCAATCACGCCCAAGGCCTCGCCTGCGCGCAGATCAAACGTCACATTCCGCAACGTCGGTATTTTCTGCCCCGGCGGGATCACCGTCATGCTTTTGGTTGCCAATTGCGGGCTTGGTACAGGCAGTTCTGTCAGCGTTGGCCTTGGCGGCACTTTTTGCAAAAAGCGCCCCAGAGATTTCCAACCGCTGCGCGCTCGTTGTATCACCGGCCAACTGCCCATCGATTGCTCAATCGGCGCAAGCGCCCGCCCCATCAGGATGGAGCCAGCAATCATCGATCCGGGCGTCATCTGCCCACGAATAACCAGCAACGCACCAGCACCCAGCATCATTGACTGTAAAAATAAGCGAAACGACTTCGTGAACGAGGTGAAACTACCAGTCCAGTCATTGGCATGCACTGCCTGTGTCAACGCCGCATTGCGCAATGCCACAAACCTGCGTCGCATGTTGCCGGCCAACCCCTGACTTAAGACAATCTCGCTTCCGGCGCGTGCCTGATCCGCAAAGTTATGCGCCTGTTGGCTGGCATTTTGCGCCATGCGCACCTGATCCCCTGTCATCCTTTGATTAATCAGCGCAAGCACAACAATCACCAATCCACCAGCGACAGCCAACCAACCCAATATGGGATGAAACAAAAAGATGGCTGCAATAAAAATAGGTGCCCAAGGAATATCAAAAAGCGCCAACAGTACCGGCGAAATAAACAGGCCCTGCAAAGAATCCAGATCGCGCAGCGCCCCGGATGACGCGGCATGCTCTTGCGGGTCCGAAGATCGGTATAATGTCGCCTCAAACAGGCGGCCATCCAACGTCGCCTGAAACCGCGCGCCAACCCGTGCCATCACCCGACCACGAGCGAAATCCAGCACTGCCATCAACAGGTACAGCGCGCCAACCAAAATGGTCAACGCCGTCAGCGTTTCAATCGATCGTGATGCAAGTACCCGGTCATAGACCTGCAGCATATAAAGCGGCCCGGTCAACATCAGCAGGTTCACGAACACCGAAAACACAAAAGACCATGCCAGCAATCCCAGCCCCTTGCGGCGTGCGGCATGCAGTTCTGGAAAGCCTGACTTCATCTGCTCTTGCATGATTGCTGTTTAACCCTTCGCATTTCGACCAGTGTTACTGGGTATTCTGACATACATCTCGGAAACAATTCATGAATTACCACCGATTTTGTCCACACTGAACCATATATCTCACGGCTCATAAAGGCTTTCGCTTCCAGAAACCATTCCTTAGCATGCGAGCAACAGCAAACTCTTGCCCGGGCCGCGACGATGACATTTTGGACGACATTGTACCACAGATTGAACCGGCGCAACGCAGGGTCGCAAAGCTCGCTCGCGCCGGATGCCCCATTTGTTGCAATTGGGGACATTCACGGGCGGCTGGATTTGTTAGAAACCCTCGTTGCGAAAATCGATGAGCAAGCCCCGAATTTACCGCTGATTTTCCTAGGCGATTATGTTGACCGGGGGCCAGATAGCGCAGGTGTATTAAGCCGGCTGAAATCCTTGGATGACACCCCTTCGCGCCAAACCACTTGCCTAATGGGCAATCATGACGTGATGATGCTTGATTTTCTGGATCACCCTGAACAGGACGGTCCTAGGTGGTTAAATTACGGCGGCATACAAACACTCGAAAGCTTTGGCATTCCCCCGATGGATCAGTCTCCGACCATGATGCGGGATCAATTACTGTCAAAAATCGATCCAAGCCTGCTTTCCTGGCTAAGGCAGCGCCCACTGATCTGGCAAAGTGGTAACATCGTCGCCTCCCATGCCGGTGGGAACCCTAACCGCCCTATTGAGCCAAATCGCGAACACAGCCTGCTGTGGGGACACCCGGATATCCACACCAAACCCCGCCGCGATGACCTGTGGGTGGTCCATGGCCATTTCGCCGACGATGAAGCCTACATCAAGAACAACCGTATCTGCGTTGACACCCGGGCACACCGCTCTGGTCAATTGACCGCCGCAATCATCTCGCCAGAATCGGTGGAATTCATATCGACCTGAAACACCTTTGCTGCTGATTTGCACCGTGCCGGTACGCGATATGCCTTACGCCAGCGCTTATGGGCTCCAATTGATCAGCATTATGAGAGAGCGCTCCTATCTCAAAGGCGCCGTCACGTTATCTACTCAGCGTTGTCGGTTAGCGGTCAGAACGGTACTCTAAAGTCCATTTTGGGAAGTGCTCATGCCAAAAATCCGGGTCATGGGCTTCGAAAGCATGGCATCCAAATGGCAACTCTCGCCCATTTTTCTCATACAAATAACGCGGCAGAACTTCGAATGCGAAACGCAATGCCGTGTCTAAGCCAGGGGTTGTGAAGCCCGGTACACAAGCCCGTATCTGGCCAGTCCAGATCACGTCTTCGTGCACATTCTCGTTGATGATGACAAAGGATTTCCGCCCGATAAGGCGTAAAACCATATTAGAAATCAAAAGCAACCCTAGTTTTTTGAAGACTCTGCTCCACTTGGATTTTTTGAGAAAGCTAACTTTCTTAAGCGCCCGTTGCGCATCGCCAACATTCCGTAATGAGAGGCCGCCGTTTAGCATATTGGTGAATTTTGGCGGCATGACGGGCTTGGCGAAGCCCTTGAAAATAGGCGCCCCGATATAGGAATAATCCGTCTCCAACCATTGTTGGAGATTGCCAGATAAGATCAGCGCATCAGTCTGGCAAATCAACACATGTGTGACATCCTTGAAACGCTCAAAGAACTCATGCGCCAAAAGCAGCTGACTATACCCATAAACATCTTTGAAATAATGATCATCAAAGCATTCTACGGTAATGTTCGCTCCGGTGTCTTTGATCAGTGTCTCAGCGGTTGAAACAAGGATGTCTCTCTTGCTGCTGGGCCCAAAAAGTGCGGCCTGATGATCCGATAACAACGACAGATTATGCCGAACGATAGCCGCTTCAAAGTCAGACAAGGGGCGGTAAACAGGCACCAGAACCTTGCAGGTTTGAGTGCCAGCTTGTGATCGTGCATTGTGTTTCACATCCGCCATTACAGAGCCCAAAGCTTACATCTTAAAGCCATCACCAAACCTGTCACGAACCAAAGCCAAGCCCTAATTCAACAAGTTTGCAAGATACTTCCCATAGGCATTTTTGCTAAACATCTTGGCGCGCTTTGCCAGATCATCCGCGCTAATCCAGCCATGATCAAAAGCAACCTCCTCAAGGCAGCCAGTTTGCAGCCCCTGGCGTTGCTCCAGCGTGCGCACAAAGTTTCCGGCGTCCAGCAGGCTGGCATGCGTGCCCGTATCAAGCCAGGCATAACCACGCCCCATACGTTTCACATTGAGTTTTCCCGCATGCAGATACATCTCCAGCAAGGTGGTGATCTCCAACTCGCCACGTTCAGATGGGCGTACATCCCGGGCCAGACGCGGCGCATCAGCGTCTAGAAAATAGAGACCAGTGACCGCATAGTTTGACGGCGGCACCTCGGGTTTCTCAATAATTTGCTGTGCGTTATCATTTTCATCAAAGCTGACAACGCCATAACGTTCCGGATCTGCCACGTGATACCCAAAGACAGTACCCCCATCGCGTTGCTGGTCAGCCTCTGCCAGAATGTCGGGCAAGCCGTGACCAAAGAAAATGTTATCGCCCAAAACCATGGCCGAAGGGGCACCATCCAAAAAGTTCTCGGCCAGCAGGTAGGCCTGCGCCAATCCGTCAGGCGAAGGTTGGGTGATATAGGTCAGGGAAATGCCCCACTGACTGCCATCGCCCAGCATACGTTTGAATTGCTCTTGATCTTGTGGCGTCGTGATCATCGCAATCTCGCGGATACCTGCCAGCATCAGAACCGAAATCGGATAATAGATCATCGGCTTATCATAAAGCGGCAGCAATTGCTTTGAGATGCCAATAGTGATCGGATACAGCCGCGTGCCGGATCCCCCGGCCAGAATAATACCTTTACGATCTGTCACATTATACTCCTTGGCGATGCTGGAATAGGGGTGTCATGCCGCTCATGCGGTCTCTCCTATCTCGCGTAATTGCTGAATGATGGTTTGTGTGGCCTCGCGCCAGTCAGGGCGCGATATACCAAAGACATCTTTAGTCGCGCTGCAGTCCATTCTGGAATTAAGCGGTCTCGCGGCCGGGGTCGGGTAGTTTGACGTCGGTATGCCCGTGACGGCCACCTTACGATCAGAGATCTCAAAGATGGCAGCGGCGAAATCCTTCCAGCTAACATCAAGTGCACCGGAAAAATGATAGGTACCGGATTTACCGGGATCCTGCTGAAGCTGAGCAGCAATGCTCAGGCAGGCCTCGGCAATCGCGCGGGCCGGGGTCGGACCGCCGATTTGATCATCAACGATACTCAGTGCATCGCGGGTCTCAGACAGCCGCAGCATGGTTTTCAGGAAGTTATTTCCATGGGCCGAAAACACCCAAGATGTGCGCAGGATGGCATAGGCAGCATCAGAGGCCCGGATGGCATCCTCACCCGCTAATTTTGTGCGGCCATAAGCGTTTTCCGGATCGGTTGCATCGGACGGCGACCATGGCGCAGTACCCTGCCCATCGAAAACATAATCGGTTGAGATATGCACGAGTGGGCAACCCAATTCAGCAGCGGCCCGTGCCATCGCCGTGGGGGCTGCGGCATTGATGGCATGGGCCAGTGCCTCTTCCTCTTCCGCCTTGTCGACAGCTGTATAAGCGGCTGCATTGATGACGGCACGCGGGGCGTGTTGTCGAATGGCCGCGGCACAGCTTTCGGGATTGGACAAATCCACGTCAGACCGCGCCAGAAAAACTGCATCTGGGGCCAGGTTCGCCAATTCGCGGGCAACTTGCCCGGTTTGACCGAAGATCAGTAAAGGACCAGCCATCGCATCAACCATCAGCCGTGTCCCAGCCGGGTGCCGACACCCTCGCTATCCAGCAACGGGCGCCACCAATCTTCGTTGTCCAGATACCAGTTGATCGTACGCTCCAACCCTTCTTCGACTGTGACCGACGGACGCCAGCCCAGCTCGGTCCGGATACGGTCGGGGTCGATGGCATACCGCGCATCATGGCCGGGACGATCAGTGACATAGGTGATCAGCTGCTCATAGGGGGCTGTGCCAGGGCGCTTTTGATCCAGAATGCCACAAATCGTTTTGATCAGCTCGATATTGCTGCGCTCGTTTTCACCACCAATGTTGTAACTGCGCCCAACTTGGCCTTTGTCCAGCACACATAGCAAAGCATCGGCGTGGTCTTCTACATATAGCCAGTCACGCACATTGATGCCCTGCCCGTAAACCGGGATGTCTTTGCCCGACAGGGCATTCAATATCACCTTAGGCACCAGCTTCTCGGGGAAGTGATAGGGGCCATAATTGTTCGAGCAGTTGGTCAACACCACAGGCAGACCGTAAGTTTCTTGCCAAGCCCGGACCAGATGGTCAGACGACGCTTTAGAGGCCGAATACGGGCTACGTGGATCATAGGAGGTATCCTCGGTGAACATACCCTCTTCACCCAATGAGCCGTAAACCTCATCGGTTGAGATGTGGTGAAAGCGAAAGCCCTCAGGTCGGCCTTGTTGCACCCAGAATGTACGTGCCGCCTCAAGCATGTTGTAGGTACCGGTAATGTTGGTCTCAATGAAATCACCAGGTCCATCAATCGAGCGATCCACATGGCTTTCAGCGGCCAAATGCATCACCGCATCGGGGGCATGCTTGGCAAAGATCCGGTCCAAAGCCGCCCGGTCCCGGATGTCAGCATGCTCAAAATGATACAGCGGACTGTCTGCAACCGTAGCCACATTCTCGGGTCGCCCCGCATAGGTCAGCGCATCAAGATTGACCACTTCATGTCCGCGACTAACCGCTAGCCGAACAACCGCCGACCCAATGAAGCCCGCTCCGCCTGTGATCAGAATCTTCATGTCAAATCCTCATATACAAAGGGGCTGTCGAAATCTCTCAGAAATGGCGCATCTGCATCTTTTGCCGACAAGACCGGATCAGTGCTCAGTCCCCAGTCGATGCCAATGTCCGGATCATCAAAGCGAACGGCCCCATCACACTCGGGGGCATAATAATCGGAACATTTATAGACAATCTCGGTGTCTGGCTCGCGGGTGATAAATCCATGCAAGAACCCTTCAGGGATCAAGAGCTGCAAGCCATTTTCAAAACTCAGCTCTGCCCCGAACCATTTACCATAGGTTGGGCTGCCCTTGCGAATATCGACCGCGACATCAAACAACCGGCCCCGACCGCAGCGCACCAGTTTGGCTTGCGCATGGGGGGGCGACTGAAAATGCAACCCGCGTACCGTGCCCACCGTGGCAGACAACGAATGATTATCCTGCACGAAATCAATATCAACGCCATGAGTGGCCAGCGTCTTGCGGTTCCAGCTTTCGCAAAAGAACCCCCTCGCATCGCCAAAACGAGCAGGTTCCAACAGTAGGACATCGGGCAATTCTGTTTGTGTGACCTTCACGAGATCCTCCGCAATAATTGATCTGCCTTTGTATTGGACATCTAAAACAATAGACAATGCCAATTAAGCAGAAAGGTTCTGAGAAACCTAACTAGTTAGACAACTGGCGCCGTTTTTTACGGCGCCGATGTGCATTCAAGCGAACTTTATTGAGCTCTCTAAGAATTTGCCGCCATTCAGCGCGCAAACTTGTGCGAAATAATTCTTGAGTTTGCTTTTTACGCGGGGCCATGTGAGCCACTATAGCCTCAACGTCTACCCCATGCCTTGTCAGCACGCTTTTCCAGTTCAGGATATTGACCTTAAGTGGATTATCACGAACAAGCTCAACCTTAACAAAGGGAAACCCGCTAGCAATCAAATATTCCCAATAATCATGGGTAACATTAATTCTTTGTTGGTCATCAGGATCTATATCAATAAACATTTCCTCTAATGGGAAAAGAATTTGATGTGATAGATCGAATTTTTTTGAGATATAGTTTAAAAACTTCACCTCATACGATTCTATAACATCTTGTTTCTCTGTTAACATCTGAAGTTTTGTCCAGAATGCGATGACATCGGGGTGTGATAGCGCCGCCCCCTGCAGAATGAAAAAGTAGCTTTGGGTGTGGTAGCTAATTTGAAAGGAATCTGTTGCCGCAACATAATCCGCGTCGGATTGAAACGACCTGTTAATGAACTCAGGAAAGATATCCGGGAGCGCAATAATGCTGTCGTTGGTAAATACCAAACGTTCAGCTTCCCAGCATTCTGGCAGTAAGTTGAGCGCACCGGCCCAAGCTGAAAAATCCATCCCACCGTTTTGGCGAACAATAATACCTGCTGCATTTGACAGATTGGTTACATCAACATCTGCTGTTGAATCCTCCGTTGCAAGGCAGGCAACAACGGATAGCCCTTGTTCAGACAACAGATTTATATAGCTTCCTGTAGCCGCGCTCACCTTACCTTGCGGTGCGAAAACGGCCATCAAGCAAACATTCTCACCTTTCAACGCCTTGGGAAACCGAAGCACATATTTATGAGCCGGATCTGGAACGTTTGCGTTCTGTGCCAATAAAGCTGCCTGCGCCAGCTTATGCTCTTTTTTGGCAGTTTCCATGAAATATGCGGAATCTCCTGCAAACTGCTCCGCCAAATCAAGTTCGCTTTGCAGTGTTTCAATTGCAGCAGCAAAAAGCGGCACCAGTTTTTCTACTTGGGTTCCAAGATGCTTTTGTGCGAGCCCAGCATAGAGCATGCCACGTCCCATCCACGATGGGCATCCTCCATTTCCGGGCTCTTGACGTTGTCGCTCATGGGAGAGTTCGATACCTTCAAAATCGATACCATATTGATTGAGTGTCAAAGCCTGGAAGCGAGAATATAAATCCGCCAGCTTATCAAGCTGATCCAAGTCGATAGAATTTTTCAAACCACGATAGAGAGCCCCACATGCAATATGCGGGTCATCTATGCTGGATAGGTTTTCCAGATACTCTAGATATACCGGCCCATCCACAAATTGATCTCTTATCTTTGGCAGGGGAACATGAGACGCCCAGGCAAATAGCCGGGTACCCGTGTCGCGAACCATCACATGCTCAAAACCGCATCTTCGCAAAAGATCCTCTAAACCATCTGGAGAGACGATGAAGGACCGAAACCCCGGGGAAAGCGTAGATAAAAGCACAATGTGCGGACTCTCTTCCGTCAGTGCCGTCGCACTCGGTGTCGACAAAACGAGAATTCCATCTTCACTTAGCGCACCAGATATTTCGGCAACAAAGGCTTCCGGGTCTTCAACATACTCAATGACATCACTGCTAAAAACATAGTCGAACTGCTCATCATGCAGTTCTGTCGCCTGAGAGTAGTCACTGGGGAAAATGGTCACGCCCAGTTTCTCAAAGGCCGCTTGATCTGGGTAACGCCCCTCAAGACCAACTGCTTCACCGTAACCACATTCTCGCCAAAAGTGAGGGACATAACCAAATCCGCAACCAACATCGAGCAACCGCCCCTTTCTGGGACGGTCTATGGCGAGAAGCGGTTCAAGCATTACACGAATGCCTGCGCCGCGACGGGCGCTATGCAAGCAATCATCCTGTGAACGGTTATGTTCGTCATAGCTAGGCACATCAGCGCCAGCCATGAAATATCCGGTGCCGCAAACAGTGCATTTTCTCATGTGCAATTCTGCACCAGAGTACTTTCCACCAGATATGGAAAGCAGGGCTTCTCCGCTGCTTGAGTTACAAATAGGACATTTCCGAGGCCCCGAATCCTCCGGAGCATTCGTAAAATTAATATCAACCATGAGAATATTACTTCATTTTTTTAACGAATTTGTTCGCTTAAACTTCTTATGAATAGCCCTGCTTTTGCGAGGCATACATGGCGGCGTATAGACCATTTTGAGACATCAATTCTTCGTGCGTGCCTTGTTCTGCAACCTTACCCATATCCAAAACATAAATCTTATCGGCGTTGACGACAGACGATAGACGGTGCGCCACGATGATGGTTGTTTTGTTTTTGGACAGGCGACCCAGTGCCCCTTGAATACGCTCTTCGGTCTTTTGATCAAGCGCAGACGTTGCTTCATCCAATAGAAGGATCGGGGCTGAGCGCAGGAACGCTCTCGCGATGGCAATTCGCTGTTTTTGACCACCAGAAAGCTGACTGCCCTTTGGCCCCAAAGGTGCCTCACCCCGGGCACGGATCAGGTCGGCAATCTCGGCCGCTTCGGCCGCAGCCCAGATGTCTTCATCGGTTGCATTAGGCGCAACATAGCGGATGTTTTCCCAGATCGAGGCGTTAAAGATCACGATATCTTGCGCAACAACAGAAAACGCGCTCCGCAACGACTTGACCTTGATATCCCGGATATCCCGGTCGCCTATGGAAATACGTCCGCCCTCAACGTCATACAACCGCGAGGTAAGGCTCAGAATGGACGTCTTACCTGATCCAGTCGCACCGACAACAGCGGTTTTTTTACCGCCCTCAATGGTGATGTTGAAGTTTTCAAACAGCGGGTGCTGAGCGTCGTAGGCAAAATCAACTTGATCAAAGGTAATATCGCCCTGTTCATCAAACTCGGAGACCGAACCTTCGTGATCTTTGATTCGCATCTCTTCGCTGTAAATGCCTCTGACGCTGGCCAGCAAAATCAAACTCGCCTGAAGCTGAGCAAAAAAGGTAGCTAACAAACGCATCGGATCAAACAAAATCACCAGACCCAACAGGAATGTAATGATGCCAGCCGCATCAATGCCATAGCCGCCCTGTATCACCATATAACCGCCACCGCCGATGACCAGCGTATAGACAAAGGCTGATACCAAATCGATAGAGGGCGGGAACAGGGCCTGTGCCGCGTTAAGCCTAATATTGAGGTCACGAATGCCATCGGTTGCATCGAACAAACGCTCACGTTCACTATCTTCTTGGCCTGAGATTTTCACGGTGCGCATCCCGTTACTCATCTCTTCAATGCCTGACATATAATCCCCGAAAGCGTTTTCCGCGTTTGCCTGGATTTCCTTGATGTTGTCAGAAACAAACCGCATCATCAGGACCAATGCCGGGATTACAATAATTGCTGCTGTGAACAAAAGCGGGGATTTGTAAATCAAGTAACCAGATATCACAATAATAGTGATAAAATCACGTGCTGCAGATACGGTACCGTGCCCAACGAAGTTGCTCAGACCGTCGACCTGATTGACCACCCTCAAGATAATATCGCCAGCTTTGGTTCTCTCGAAATACGCCAGATCCAGTCGAAGCAGATGCGTGATGATGTCCTGGCGCATTTCGCGCACGGCATTACAGGCCAGCCAAACAGATATTCGCGGCACAATATACGACAGCACACCTCGCGTCAGAAACAAGGCAAAAACAAAGGCACAGACCTTAGCCAGCTGCAGCATCGAGCCATCGTCAAAGATCACCCTCAATCCGTTTTCAGTCAACGACAAAAACTGTTGATAAACAAGTGCTTGAAGCGCGACCAAGATAAGAACCAAAATCAACCAAGGTGCTTTGTTTTTCAAATAACTATGCCAAAACCACTTGATATTATCTATATCCTGCCGTGTAAAAATTGGCCGTTTATTACTTTTTTTCCACATATCTTTGCATCACCGGGCGCCCGATTTAGGCGCTTTTCGTCTAGAGTTGTACAGGCTGTCGTTAACCCTACCTGAGCTATATGCTCTGGTAGGTAGCTGCTTCAGAGAAGTCAATCCGTATTGCCAGACCGTTGGCGGGGTTTGGCCACCTCAAACCGGGCTTGTGAACGCTCTACCCCGTCATTCGTGCTGAACGTTTCCGCCTTCTCCGCTGTGCTCTCACACATGCTGTCTGGTGTGAAATTGAACTCAATGCAGGATGGGCTCAATCCAAAATCACAATCATCACTCACACTCGCTAGCCTGTCTCAACTGGCACTATAAACGCATCTTCCGCGCCGGATTGTGTGGACCACTTTTGTGCCCTCCAGCCGCTCGGGGTTGTTGACTGGATTGTGTGACAACACCGTAAAATCCGCAACCTTACCAGGAGAGATTGATCCGCGTTCATCCTCTTCAAAAACTTGCCATGCGGCGGTGATTGTCTGGGCTTTAAACGCCGAAAGAACCGAGATCTTTTCGGCATCCCCCAATGTACGGCCCGAGGCCGTTTTGCGGTTCACCGCACAGTGGGTCAGGTGCAGGGGCCGTGTTGGCGTAACAGACGCATCATTGTGCAGGGTATATCGCACCCCATACCGGTCGGCCGAGGCTGCAGGCGAAATGCGCATTGCCCGCTCCGGCCCCAGAAACGTATCATAATGTCGGTCACCCCAGAAATGGATGTGGGCAGAGAAGAAACTGACCGTGACACCGATCTTTGCCATGCGCTCTAACTGATCATCCCGCAGAACCTGACCATGAATGACCGTGTGCCGATGATCACTGCGGGGATGCTCAGCCAAAGCCGACTCAATCGCATCAAGCAACATTTCGGCGCCGGCATCACCATTGCAATGACAATGAATTTGAAATCCCATGCCATGCAACATCCGGACCTTTTGGTTGAAAATATCCGGATCACAATAGGGCATGCCCCGCGGCGCATCAGGGTCAGACGGACGATGATAGGGCGCACTCAGATAGGCAGTTTGCAACTGAAACGCCCCATCAGTGAACAGCTTGCGCGGGCCCAGACGCATATAAGGCGTCTCGGGCCACTCAAACGCGGTGTCCCCTTGTGACAGCTCAGGTTCCAATTCTCCTTGCGGCAAAATCACAAGGTCCATCCCCGGGTCGGCACCTGCAGGCACGCTTGCGAAATGTTCCACCATCTGCCGCGACGCCCAAGCGTTTTGTGCAAAGGTCACGCCATGTTCCAGATATTCATCGCGACAGGCATTGAACCCTTGCCAGAATCTTTCGCGATCAATCAGAAAGTCAGTGTCCCCCAGATCGCCCATAGCCGAGATCCCCTCGATCAACCCGGTCAGCGCACCGGTGTCGGGATCGCGGCCAAATCGCCCACCCACCGGGTCAGGCGTTTCGCGGTTCAATCCTTGTTGCTTCAGCACAAAAGAGTTGGCCGTGCCATTATGGCCCGACGCATGAATAACCCAGACCGGATGCTCCAACGAGACGCTATCCAGTTCGGCCCGCGTTGGCATACGTGCTTCAGCCACTGCGGTATTGTCAAACAACACCCCCATGACCCACTCGCCCTTGGGGGTTTGTTTCGCCTTTTCCGTCAGGCGCGCAAGTGCCGTCGCCATATCCGTGCAATCCCCACGTGGCGGGGCAGACAGATCGACACGAAACAGTTTGATAAACCCCGGATCAGGGAAATGCCCGTGCGGGTCAATAAAGGCCGGGATCATACAATGCCCCTGTAGATCAACCTCTTCGGCCGGGTCCGACAGAAGAGCACGTAAATCAGTCAGATTACCCATCGCCTCGATCCGTTCCCCACGGGTCAAAACCGCCTCCACCTTGGGCTGGCTGTCGTCCATCGTCAGGATTTCACCATTGAAATACAGGGTCGCTGCTGCCTCGCCCATCACTCATGCTCTCCTTGACTGTACGTAAAAATCTCGCCGCACCACGCAGGGTGCGACGAGAGATGTAACCCGGGAGGAGGTTACACCATCCACCAACGGTCCATAATACGGCGGCCATCAAAGCCACGCACCCAAGACAGATCCCCATGGACGATCTTTTCGTTACGCGCATGCACTTCGTTGGCAAACATTGGTACGATATTTCCGCCCTCATCGCGCAGAATAAGCTGAATATCGCGGTACATTTCAGCGCGCAGACCTTCATCCAACTCAGCACGTGCCTGCACCAGCAAGTCATTGAACTGCGGGTGATCCCACTGGGTATCATTCCACGCCGCACCCGGCGCAAAGCCTGTCGATAGCATTGTGTCCTCAGTCGGGTATCCACCCCAATAGCTGGCGCACCATGGCTTTTTCATCCAGACATCTGACCAGTAACCATCGTTGGGTTCACGCACCACGTTGATGTTGATACCCGCCTCTTGCGCTGACGCCTGGAACAGTACGGCTGCGTCCAGTGCTCCACTATAGGCCGCGTCCGATGCACTCAGATCAACTGTAATGTCGCCAAGGCCAGATTTTTCCCAGTGATGGCGCGCCTTGTCGGGGTCATAGCTGTTTTGTTCAATGTCAGCCGCGTGATAGCGGTACGATGGTCCGATCGGGTGATCATTGCCAACCACACCATGGCCAAACAAGATTTTGTCGACGATGTCCTGACGGTTGATGGCAAACTTCATCGCTTTGCGCATTTCAACGTTATCAAACGGCGCAATCTTGGTTAGCATCGGGAAGGTATAATGCAGCGGGCCTGCACCTTCTTCGATGACAACACCGGGTTTGCGCGCCATCAGCGACAACGTCTTCAGCTCAACCCGGTCAATGCAATCGACCTCGCCAGTGATCAACGCGTTTTGGCGTGCTGCCGGGTCAGTGATTGAATGCAATTCAATCGAATCTGGGTGCGCCGCCCCGTCTTTCCAATAGTTTGGATTGCGTTCAAACTCATAACGCTGCCCGGGCTTTTCGCTTTTGAGGATATAGCCACCTGAGCCACCGGCCTGCCAATCAATCGTATTGTCCTTGGCTGGATAAATCCCAAAGGTCGCCTCGTTGAAGTTGAACGGGAAGTCCGCGTTGCCAGACACTAAGGTCATCGTAATGGTGTTGCCATCGATTTTGATCTCTTCAACCGCTTCCATCACCGGCTTACCGACCGAAGTCGAATCTTCGCCACGGTGATAATTGAGCGATGCGACCACATCTTCAGCCGTCATGGTCTTGCCGTTGTGGAATTCGACACCATCACGCAGCTTAAACGTCCAGACCTTGGCGTCCGGGGACGAGCTCCATTCGGTTGCCAAAGACCCAACCAGATTGCCCTGTGCGTCCAACTCGGTCAGCGTGTTGGCAACGCCGTAGGCCACAACCCATTGCAGGCCGTTTGTCAGGGTCGCCGGGTTCAATGTGTCCGAGGTTGCCCCATGGCCCATAGCCAAACGCATGTGCCCGCCCTTTTTGGGTGTTGCGGCCTGGGCTTGGCTGAACAGCCCGGCGCCCATATTCGCCGCGACACCGATGGCTGCAGTGCGCCCCAGAAACTCACGGCGTGACATACGCCCCTTTTCAACCTGACCAATCAGCCATTTTGCGTGTCTATCCTGTGCGTCCATGTCTTTTCCTCCCAAAATATCCACGGCAGGTACCGTGATTTGACCCCACAATTGGCGTTAAGCTTGATTATATAAACTTCTCATGTTTATACATTTGTAAGCAATATGACGCTATCTTGCGCCAACTTGAGAATGAAATATGGCCTAATGGATAACTTTTCTGAAAATCTTCGCAGTATCTGTGCTGAATTCGGCTCAATTGCTCAGGTTTGCCGCGAGATCGGCATCAACCGACAGCAATTCAACAGATACCTCAGCGGCGGCGGCATGCCATCTGCGCATAACCTACGTCGCATCGCGCGACACTTTGATCTGGCCGAAGCTGACTTGTTCGCGGACCACGCCGAATTCACCCGACGCCACATTCTCAACCAGAAACGTACCGCAAGCGGCCCGGTTGATTTGATGATTGGCCCGTTCCGAGATCAAACAAAGACGCTGCGGCAGTACCTTGGGTTTTATCACTCGCATTTCCAGACCCCAACCTGGGATGGCCTAATCTTGCGTAGCCTTATTTGGATTTATGAAAAAGACGGCTATGTCATGTCGCGCTCAGTTGAACGTGTCATCGCCAAAGACGGCAGCGTCAATCAAAAATCCCGCTACGAGGGCATGGTCTCACAACGCGGCAATCGCGTCTATGTGGTTGAACATGAGATGGTGCGCGATGGCAGCATTGTTGAAACCATCCTGACACCATCACATCGCCAGCAGGTCAAATATTTGCGCGGCATGACCATTGGCGTCGCATGGCGCCCACACATTAGCCCCTACGCCTCACGCTCGATCTGGAAACGCATCGACAACAAGACCACCCTGCGCGAGGCGTTGAAAGCCTGCGGTGCTTATCCCACTCAAAGCCGACACATAGACCCAACCGTGCGCAGCTATCTCTCTAGTCAATCAGACAGCGCCGCAGCAAACGTGCTGTTTTGACCCCCCACTGCAACGGAACTGCCGGTCTCATCGACAAGCGCGCGGGATGTGGCATTCGATTGACGAATGCGACAAGGTCAAGACAACGGATCTGAACAAGTTCATGCAAAGGGGCATCATTTGAAACCATTAAGCAAGATCAGCCCAGAAGCCCTAAACATACTGGCCCAGCCCCCTGTTGCGCCAATCCAGCGCAGCACAGAAAACCTGCCGCATTTGCGGGCCAACACCAAGGCTTACATCACCCCGTTTGTCGAACAAGCCCTGAAGGACACAGGTGTTGCGATCCAAAACATCACTATTAGCGGCGTTCCATGCCTGGAAATCACCCCAGCGAAACAAACCGTCGACTGGCAAATTCTGTATGGTTTCGGCGGCGGCTTTGTCCAAGGCAGCCCCTTTGAAGATCTGACAATTTCCGCACACCTATGTACAATGACCGGCGCCAAGATCATCGCTCCCGCCTACCGCTTGGCACCAGAGCACCCCTGGCCCGCAGCCATTGATGACGGGTTCGAGGTTTATCGTCATATGGCCACACATCCCTTTGCCATTGTCGGTGAATCAGCGGGTGGCAACTTCGCCCTGTCCTTGATGCTACGTGCCCAAAGCAAAGGCCTGCCCCTGCCCCGGTGCACCGGTCTCTTGTCACCGTGGTGTGACCTGAGCAATTCCGGTGACAGCCTGACCGCAAATGACGGTCGGGATCCGACACTGACGGCACAAGACGTCCGATCAGCAGCGCAGCATTATGCCTCCGGGCAAAACCTCGAAGACCCGGCCATTTCCCCGATCAACGGTGACTTCAACGCAGGTTTTCCGCCTTGTATCATCACCAGCGGCACGCGTGATTTACTTCTAAGTCAAGCCGTGTGCCTGGCGCAAACATTGCGGGGTCACGCCGTGCACGTAGACCTGCAGGTATGGGAAGGATTGTGGCATGTCTTCGAATGGGACAACCGTGTGCCGGAAGCACGGCGCTCCCTACATAACATTGCGGCGTTTTTATCCGCACATATGAAGCACTAATTCCCCCTGCCGCAGATGATCACTGCCCAAATAAAAAGCCGCCGGGGTAACCGGCGGCTTTTTACAATCATATGACAGAGATCAGTAGCGGTAGTGCTCTGGCTTGTACGGGCCTTCAGGGGCCACGCCGATGTAAGCCGCTTGATCGGCACCCAGTTGGGTCAGCTTCACGCCGATACGATCAAGGTGCAGACGGGCAACTTTTTCATCCAAGTGCTTCGGCAGGATATAAACGTCGTTGTTGTACTCATCACCTTTGGTCCACAGCTCGATCTGCGCCAGAACTTGGTTGGTGAATGATGCTGACATCACGAACGATGGGTGACCAGTGGCGTTACCAAGGTTCAACAAACGACCCTCAGACAACAAGATCATGCGGTTGCCTGACGGCATCTCGATCATGTCGACCTGCTCTTTGATGTTGGTCCACTTGTGGTTCTTCAGCTGCGCAACTTGAATTTCGTTGTCAAAGTGGCCGATGTTGCCAACAATCGCCATGTCCTTCATCGCGCGCATGTGCTCGATCCGGATCACGTCTTTGTTGCCGGTGGTGGTGACGAAAAGGTCAGCACTTTCGACGACATCTTCCAGCACAACCACTTCGAAACCGTCCATCGCGGCCTGCAGTGCGCAGATCGGATCAACTTCGGTTACCTTCACACGGGCACCGGCACCACTCAAAGACGCGGCCGAGCCTTTGCCCACATCGCCGTAGCCACAGACAACGGCAACCTTACCGGCCATCATCGTGTCGGTTGCGCGGCGAATGCCGTCAACCAGTGATTCTTTACAACCATATTTGTTGTCGAACTTCGACTTGGTCACGGAATCGTTTACGTTGATCGCCGGGAACGGCAGGTGGCCGTCTTTCACCAGTTGATACAGACGGTTCACACCGGTGGTGGTTTCCTCGGAAACGCCTTTGATCTGATCACGCATCTTGGTGAACCAGCCTGGTGAGGCGGCCATGCGCTTGGCGATCTGTGCTTTGATCGCTTCTTCCTCTTCCGAGGACGGGACCGGGATAATGTCTTCTCCCGCTTCGGCGCGCGCGCCCAGCAGGATGTACAATGTTGCATCGCCACCATCGTCCAGAATCAGGTTCGGACCATCGTCGAACATGAAGGATTTATCCAGGTAATCCCAATGCTCTTCCAGAGTTTGGCCCTTGATGGCAAAAACCGGCACGCCTGCTTCGGCAATTGCCGCCGCCGCGTGGTCTTGGGTCGAGAAAATGTTGCACGAGGCCCAGCGCACGTCGGCACCCAAATCCACCAATGTTTCAATCAACACAGCGGTCTGAATGGTCATGTGCAATGACCCAACAATCCGCGAGCCTTTCAGCGGCTTGGCTTCGCCGTATTCCGCACGCAAGGACATCAGGCCCGGCATCTCGGTTTCCGCGATGTTCAGCTCTTTGCGACCGAATGCCGCCAGATTGATGTCCTTTACAATATAATCGTTTGCCATCGGGTGGCTCCTTACATTCAAAATTTGCACCGCAGATAGCACCACAATGATAATAGGGCAACGCGTATCACGCCTTACCCTATTGGCTATCATTGCTGAAACTTACTTTAGTGTGCAGGATCATGTTCATGGTCCGCTACCGGACCTGAAATTTCACTTGCGGTGTACTCGGCCCAAGCCTGTTTCAGGATCAACTGCGCAGACCGCAGGAACAACCCCGCCATGATCAACGCGACCAGAATATCAGGCCAAGCCGACGCAGAATACCAAACCGCTACACTGGCCAGCATCACCGCCACATTGCTGATCGCATCATTACGTGAACACAGCCAGACAGATCGCACGTTGGCATCGCCGTCTTTATACTTCATCAACAACAAGACGCTCGCCAAATTGGCCGCCAGCGCCAGAAAGCCAATCATCCCCATGATCTCTGCCTTGGGAACCCCCAGAACAAATACCTGGTAGACGGTTGAGCCGAACACCCAAAGCCCCATCAGCAATAGGCTGACACCTTTGAGCAGCGCCGCAGTGGAACGCACCTTCAGGCTCATGCCTATTACGGCAAGACTCAGGCCATAGGTCAGCGAATCCCCCAGAAAATCCAGCGCATCCGCCTGCAACGCCTGCGACCCGGCCAACTTACCGGCTGACATCTCAACCGCGAACATGGTGGCATTGATGGCAATCACCAACCACAGGATCCGCTTATACATCGGATCCATACCGTCAAACTGCGGATTGCCTGAGCATCCGCATTTCACCTCGTCCATATTACAGCTACTTACTGTGTCTTGCGCCATTGTCATCGCCCTTGTTTCTTTGACAACCCGACATATAATTCCTCTAGGGGCTAGAGGTTCAAGAGGGTTTTTTATGTTTTCGATCGGCCAGCTGTCAAAACGCACCGGTGTCAAAGTACCCACCATCCGGTATTATGAGGAAGTAGGCCTGTTGGCGTCACAAGGGCGCTCGGCAGGCAACCAACGCCGCTATTCACGCGACGGGCTACAACGGTTGTCGTTTATCCGACATTCCCGTGATCTGGGGTTTTCGCTGGATGACATCCGCGAGCTGATCGAATTGAGCCAAAACCCCGAAACCCCCTGCGGCACCGCTGACACCATCGCCAATCGACATCTGGAGGAGGTGCGCGACCGTATTGAAAAACTAATGCGTCTGGAAAAAGAGCTGCTGCGCATTACTGCCTGCAATGGGCACAACGTCGGTGAATGTGCTGTTATCGAAACTTTGGCCGATCATAGCTTGTGCGAGACGGATCATTAGAACTTAGATCGATAACCGATATTAAACTAAAAGAGATCCCATTCGGCTGGCTCTACACAACTCACATCATCCCCTCACCACTGCAAATTGCGCAGCGCGTAGTTTTCATGCCAAAACATCCGTCGCAACGATCAAAGTTCGGCCGCCCCTGCATATCCCGACCTTTGATCACTTGTCCGGCCCCATTGCAGATTTGACAAGGAGCGCGACCTGATCCGCGGCACCGGTGGCAGCGGCGTTTGATCTGATCTTTGTTTTTCTGGCCAATCATGGGTCTGCTCACATAAGTTCATGGAAGTCCCACCACCCATATCACAAAACCGTGACCTCTGTCAGACTCCGAAATCTTGTGTTCTCCATTACACGAAGCCGCTGGCAGCCCGGACGACTTCGTGGCAAAACCGGTAAGACGAATTCACAAACCATCAGGGGCGCGCGCATGACCACTCAATTCGGCAAAGGATGCCACTTGCATCTGATCGACGGCTCAGCCTTCATTTTCCGCGCTTACCACGCGCTGCCCCCCCTCACCCGCAAATCAGACGGGCTGCCCATCGGTGCGGTCAGCGGCTTTTGTAACATGTTGCAGCGCTATATCTCGGATAACGCTGGCCCAGATGCCCCGACCCATGTGGCCGTGATCTTTGACAAAGGCAGCCATACCTTCCGCAACGATCTTTATGACCAATACAAAGCCAATCGCGAGGCCATGCCCGAGGACCTGCGCCCACAGATGCCGCTGACTCGCGACGCCACCCGCGCCTTCAACATCGCTTGTCACGAGATGGAAGGCTACGAGGCCGACGACATCATCGCCACGCTATCCGTTCAAGCACGCGACGCAGGCGGTCGTGTCACCATCATCAGCTCTGACAAAGACATGATGCAACTGGTTGGCGGCGGCGTTGAAATGTTCGACGCCATGAAAAACCGCCGTATCGATGTTGAGGGCGTTGAGGAAAAGTTCGGCGTCGGCCCGGAACGTGTGATCGATGTACAGGCTTTAGCTGGAGACAGCGTCGACAACGTGCCCGGCGCGCCCGGCATCGGCATCAAAACCGCCGCTTTGCTGATCAACGAATACGGTGATCTGGAAACCCTGCTGGACCGCGCGGGCGAGATCAAACAACCCAAGCGTCGTGAGACCCTGCTGGAAAAACGCGAACAGATCGAGCTGTCGAAAAAGCTGGTCACGCTGGATGCCAACACTCCGCTGAATTTCACCCTTGATGATCTTGAGGTCAAAGACCCCGACGCCGAGGTCCTACTGAAATTTCTGTCCGCGATGGAATTCCGCACCCTCACCAAACGTGTTGCCGACACGCTTGGGGCCGAAGCCCCGGCAATCGAAGATACTGCCGCGCCCGCAAGCAGCGACAGCGCCGCCCCCGAATGGCCCACGATTGAACCCGACAAATATGAACGCATCTCGGACATGGCCGCGCTGCACAAATGGATCACTCAGATCACTGCACTGGGCTATGTTGCAGTTGATACCGAAACCACCGGCCTCAACGACATGCAGGCCGATCTTGTCGGCATTTCACTCGCCACAGCGCCCGGCACCGCATGCTATATCCCACTGACCCACAGCGAAGGTGCAGCAGATGATCTCTTTGGCTCTGACAAACTTGCCGATGGGCAGCTGGATCTTGATGAAACGCTAAAAGCCCTCAAACCGGTGCTTGAAGATCCGGCCATCCTGAAGATCGGCCAAAACATGAAATACGACGCCAAGATCCTTGTACGCTACGGCGTCAATGTGGCCCCGTTTGATGACACCATGCTGATGTCCTATGCCCTGCACGCAGGCCTGCATGGGCATGGTATGGACACACTGTCAGATCGGTATCTGAATCACACACCAATCCCGATCAAATCTCTGCTTGGCACTGGAAAATCCGCGATCACCTTTGATAAGGTCGATGTTGACGAGGCCGTCAAATACGCCGCTGAAGATGCCGACATCACCCTGCGCCTGTGGATGACGTTCAAGCCCGAATTGCATCGCATCCAAGTCACCACCGTTTATGAAACACTTGAACGCCCATTGTCCCCAGTATTGGCGCAGATGGAACGCCACGGTGTTCTGGTCGACCGCGAAACACTCAGCCGCATGTCCAATACCTTCGCCCAGAAAATGGCCGGGCTCGAGGCGGAAATTCATGAACTTGCCGGGCGCAGCTTCAATGTTGGCTCTCCCAAGCAGCTGGGCGAGATTTTGTTTGACGAAATGGGCATCGAAGGCGGTAAAAAGGGCAAGACTGGGGCCTATGCCACCGGTGCGGATGTCCTCGAAGACCTGGCGACAGAGCATGACTTGCCCGCGCGTGTGCTGGATTGGCGTCAGCTGAGCAAACTTAAATCCACCTACACCGACGCCCTGCAGGATCATATCGATCCTGATACGGGCCGCGTCCACACCTCTTATTCACAAACCGGGGCCAGCACCGGGCGCATGGCCTCAACCGATCCGAACCTGCAAAACATCCCCGTCCGGTCTGAGGAAGGCCGCCGCATTCGCGAGGCGTTTATCGCCGCCCCCGGAAATACGCTGATCAGCCTCGACTACAGCCAGATTGAGCTACGCATCCTCGCCCACATCGCCAAAATCGATGCCCTAAAACAGGCGTTCAGTGACGGGATAGACATTCATGCCATGACTGCGTCTGAAATGTTCGGCGTGCCTGTTGAAAACATGGATCCGATGGTCCGGCGTCAGGCCAAGGCGATCAACTTTGGTGTGATCTACGGTATCTCGGGCTTTGGTCTGGCGCGCAATCTACGCATCCCCCGGTCCGAGGCGCAGGCGTTCATCGACCGCTATTTTGAGCGCTTCCCCGGCATCCGCACCTATATGGACGAGACGGTGAGTTTCGCCAAAGAGCACGGCTATGTCCAAACCCTGTTTGGCCGCAAGATCAACACCTCTGAGATTGCCGCCAAAGGCCCGCGCGCCGGTTTCGCCAAACGTGCGGCCATCAACGCGCCGATCCAAGGCACCGCCGCCGACGTCATCCGCCGCGCCATGATCCGCATGCCGGACGCGATCAAAGATATCCCGTGCAAAATGCTGCTGCAGGTCCACGACGAACTGCTGTTCGAAGTGCAGACAGGTGCCGAAGAGCAACTCATCACCGCCGCCCGTACCGTCATGGAAGGTGCCGCCAACCCCGCCGTGCATCTTGATGTGCCGCTGATCGTGGATGCCGGTCAGGGCGCGAACTGGGCTGAGGCGCACTAGATGTATTCAGTCTTCGAAAGGCCACCTTGCACTTTCATGGATACTTAATTTGAAAACGAAAACCAAATATCAAACGTTAGGTGACTTTGGCGAAGCGTTTGTTGCTAAAAATTGCCAATGCCCGTCTTGCAAAAGAAACGGCACGCAAAAGCTGCTACCGACAAACTTTAAATGCGCAGACATAATTTGTGATTTTTGCGGGTACCTCTCCCAAGTTAAAACCGCACGTTCGAAAAACATTAATGTTTTACCTGATACCATCCTTGGCGCAGCTTGGAATGTGCAGAATGAACGAATGCAATCTGGGATATACTTTTCGTTGTTTGTGGTGCTGGTGAACGAAGAAACGCGACACCACTCGATTTTTTTCCTTTCGAAAGACCTACAAACGCCAGATATGTTTGTTCCGCGCAAACCGTTATCCAGCACAGCAAAAAGGGCTGGCTGGCAGGGGTTCAAGTTAGATATTAAAAACCTGAAAAATCGCTTTGTGCGGATATTCTAGCCTTATTTCCTAAAATCGATCCACCCAAGTTTGTCTCGGGTCGCACCCGACCTCCCCCTGGAGGGCGTGTTTGCGCCCCCTCAACATGCACAACGTTCTTCATTAAACAGCGCATCCGCCCCACGCGCCGCTCCGAACGCCCTCCAGCTCGGTCGCGACCCTTTTGTTGCTATACATCCAAATAATGCTTACTCCCGCTCCATCACCCGACGCATCCGCCGATACGCCTTCATCCGTTCCTGATGTCGCGCCTCCATAAATTCTTCACGACCTTGATCCACTTCTTCTAATGCGCGCAGATCCCGCAAACTCACCAATGCCGCCACCGCCTGCCCGTGACGTGTGATCACCACGCGTGTACCTGTGCTGGCGACATGGTCTAAATAGCCTCGCCAGTTGTTGCGCAATTTCTGGCAGTTCACTTCCGCTGACATCGCCACTCCCTTTGAAGATACGGCAAATGTCTCAACTTCTGGTTAACAGGGGCTTGGGGCACAGTGCGCTATGACGACAGGTGCGCGCCAACCACTGCGGTCGTTTTGCGTACATAAACCGCGTACAGCCTGTACAGGTTGTACGCAAATTCAGAGCGTGGAACGTATCCAACTCAAACCATCCTCGGTTCGGCCTTTTGGGAAATACTCCCCACTGACCACCCCGGCGTATTTTACTGCATCCAGCACTTCAAAAAATTCAGCATAATCAATGATATCCGAGGTTGGCTCATGCCGCCCGTCGACACCAGCAACCTGTACATGGGCAGCGTATGATCCAAAGTTATCCCATGCCCTCAAAGCGTTACCCGTGATTCTATGCGCATGATAGGCATCGAATTGTAGGTGCAGATTGGCGGCGTTCACAGTCTCTAAAACATCTCTGGCAAGGTCAAAATTATTCAAAAAATACAAAGGCATATCCACGGGGTTAATTGGCTCAATCGTTAGTTTCTGCTCCCCCGCCACATCCACTGCCCAGCGCAGGTTATCAACAAATGTCTCCTTGGCTTCTGCCCCTTGCGCATTCCCGGCCATGATATGAACAAACCGCGCGTTCAGATCCTGCGCCCATTCCAGCGCTTGCAAAAACCCCGTACGGAATAACTCTTGCGCGCCTGGCACGGCCGCAAACCCACGTTCTCCGGCCTCCCAATCCCCTGCTGCCGTGTTGATCAAAACAAGTGATAGTTCATTTAATTCAATCTCTTGCAGTATGCGCTCCTTAGGGTGCGCATAGGGAAACAGCATCTCAACCGCGTCAAACCCTGCCACCTTGGCCGCCGCAAAACGGCTCAGGAACGGGCGCTCTGTAAACAACAGGCTCAGATTGGCAGCAAAGCGAGGCATAGTGTTAACCTTTGTGGTCTCTCTTTTGTTGCTTAGGCAAATTCCACCTTTGTCGCAAACAGAACAGACCAGAGCGCAAAAACCAATCGTAATTCCTCCAAATTAGGGAGGGCGGATCATGAAAGACGCGGTACCGAACACAGAGCTTGAAAACTGCCTAAAACCGGCAGCGCAGGCATCATCCATCCCACCAGAATTTTATACGTCTGACGCGATGGCCAACTCAGAATTAGCAAAGATTTTTCGCGGCGGCTGGATCGGCGTCGGGCGCGCTGATCAGGTGGTCAATCCCGGTGATTTCACCACACTCGACCTGGCCGGGCAAAACATCATTCTAACCCGCGACAAAGATGGAAAAATACAAGCCTTAGCAAATACTTGCCGTCATCGCAGCGCCCGTCTTGTCGATGGCGCAGGCAACTGCAAAGGCTTACGCTGCCCGTTTCATTCGTGGTTCTACGCTCTTGATGGTCGGTTGGTTTCCGCCCCACATATGGAGGCGACAGAGGGGTTTGATAAAGCCGAAAACGGTTTGATCCGCTATCGCGCCGAAGAACGGTTTGGTTTTGTCTTCGTCTGCCTTGACCCTGACGCCGCAGATCTGGACACACATCTTGGCGATTTTGCTGATCTCCATGCCGCATGGCCGCTCGACACACTTGTCACTGCCCGCCGACGTGAACTGGAAGTGGAATGCAACTGGAAAGCTTTCCTAGAGGTATTCAACGAATACTATCACCTTGCCTATGTTCACCCCGATTCCATCGACAGCATTTATGCCGAACCTGACCCAGCAGATGACGTAACCGGCGACTATGCCACACAGTTTGGCGCGACAGAGGGCACCGGCGGATTGTTGGAGGGGGCGCAAGACAATGCCTTACCTCCTATGCCGGGCCTGACAGGACGAGCCAATGATGGCGCGCGCTACACGTGGGTGTTTCCAAACATGACCTTTGCCGCCAATACCGATGCACTATGGATCTACGAGGCCTATCCACTGGGTCCAAACCGCTGTAAAGTAGTACAAACCATCACCGTGCCGCCTGAAACTGCAGCTTCACCGGGATTTGATACGAAAATCGCGGCCTATTTCGAGCGGATGGATGCAGCCTTGAATGAGGACATCCCGGCATTGGAAAACCAGCAACGCGGCCTGCAAAACCCTGATGCGCGCGCAGGTCGGTTTCAACCCGATCTAGAACCGAATGTCGCCAGTTTCGCGCGCTGGTACGCAGGTAAAATTAGCTGATAAAACGCGTTATTCCTGCATTTCAGATGCGGGGATAACTGGGAAAAACGCACCATCTGACCACAGGCCGAACCAGTCTCCCTCGATCACACCCAGATCGATTAACCGGTAAAAGCTTTTGCGGTCGATCAGCGCCTCCAACCTGTCGCGCACCATGACATAGGGCGCTGGTTCACCAGTTTCCGGGTCACGTTCCACCCGGATCGGGTGCTCTTTGCCTGCCAAAACCCGATCTTCCATGTTGGTGTCAAACACCAACGCCTGTGCCTGACCCTCGCCTTCAACATCGAATTCGACCGCCACAAAAGGGGCGTCTTCCACTGTGATTCCGACCTTTTCCACTGGAGTTACAAGGTAGTATTTGTCACCTTCGCGTTTCAAAATCGTGGAGAATAACCGCGCCAGAGCAAAACGGTTGATTGGACGACCTTCGTGAAACCATGTCCCATCGCGGGCGATCCGCATGTCCATATCACCAGAAAAATCAGGATTCCATAGGTGAACCGGGGGTAACCCCTTGCCTTGCGCCGCGCGCGCCGCCTCAGACAGGCTTTCGGCTGACGGGGTTGTGACGGGATTTTCGCTCATAACTTTTGCCATTTCCATTCAAAGCGATACACTCATTGTAACGAATAGCCAGTGTTAAGGAGTTTTGCCATGACGGATGATAATGAATTGTTGGCTCAGATCGAAACGCTTGAGGAAAAGCTGGCGCAGGCACGGGCCTCTATCAATCAGCGTTTCATCGGCCAACAGCAGGTGGTTGATCTGTCGTTGTCGGCGCTATTATGTGGCGGTCACGGTCTGTTGGTCGGCTTGCCCGGATTAGGTAAAACCCGGTTGGTTGAAACCCTGTCGACCGTGATGGGCCTACGCTCGAACCGGGTGCAGTTCACCCCGGATCTGATGCCCGCCGACATTCTGGGATCTGAAGTGCTGGAAACCAGTGCCGATGGCAGCCGCAGCTTTAAATTCATCGAAGGGCCGATTTTCTGTCAACTGCTGATGGCGGATGAAATTAACCGTGCCAGCCCACGCACACAATCGGCCCTATTGCAGGCGATGCAAGAACGACAGGTGACCGTTGCCGGACAAGACCGCACGCTTGAGGCACCATTCCATGTTCTGGCCACGCAAAACCCGATTGAACAAGAGGGCACCTACCCCCTCCCCGAGGCGCAGCTTGACCGTTTCCTTGTGCAAATCGATGTGCCCTATCCCACCCGCGAGACCGAACGTGATATTTTGCTAGCCACGACCGGTGCAGCAGAGACCGAAGCGCATGAGGTGTTTACCGCGGCTGAACTGTTGAAAGCTCAGGAATTGCTGCGGCGTATGCCTGTGGGTGAAAATGTCATGAACACCATTCTTGATCTGGTGCGCGCCTTCCGCCCAGAAGATGAAAGCGCATCAGTGATCGTCAAAGATTCTGTAGCTTGGGGTCCCGGACCCCGTGCGGCACAGGCGTTGATGATGGCCGTGCGTGCCCGTGCCATGTTGCAGGGGCGGCTTGTCCCTGACGCCGATGATGTGGCCGCGCTGGCCTTGCCTGTCCTAAGTCACCGGATGGCGTTGAACTTTGCAACCCGGGCCCGTGGTGAAACATTACCAGATCTGATCGCTTCAGTGACGCAATCAGTCACCCAAGTTGAGGCCGCCGCGTGAGCACCCCCCTCCCCCTTCGTGCCCGCGCCGAAGCTGAGGCTAAAACCCTACCGCCGTTGCTGGCGCGGGCACGGCACTTGGCAGGCGCGGTTATGCTGGGGGACCACGGTCGTCGACGGGCGGGCATGGGTGATGATTTCTGGCAATACCGCCCGGTTCAACCCGGCGATTCCCGCCGACATATCGACTGGCGGCGCTCTGCCCGCAGCGATGCGCAGTTCGTGCGTCAGCGCGAATGGCAGATTGCCCAGACAGTCATGCTCTGGGTCGATAATGCCGCCTCGATGCACTTCACCTCTGACACGGGCCTGCCCGAAAAATCAGATCGTGCGCAGGTATTATCACTGGCACTAACCATATTGTTGAACCGGGGGGGTGAACGTGTCGGACTTACTGAACCTGCGCTGCCACCAAGGCGCGGCGCGGCGCAGATCACTCGGCTGGCAGCGGCCCTTGCCCGCGATCATGACGGGGACTACGGCCAACCAGCCTTTGCCGCCATTCCACCGCATAGCCATGCGCTGTTTGTGTCGGATTTTCTGGGCGACCTAGAGTCGCTACAATCGGCGCTGACCGCCACCGCCGATCGGGGAGTACGCGGTGTTTTACTGCAGGTCCTTGATCCTGCAGAGGAAAGTTTTCCCTACCGAGGGCGCGCCATATTTGAGAGCGGTGGCGGGACACTGAAACACGAAACCCTGCAAGCCAGCGATCTGCGCGACCGTTACCTAAAACGGCTTGCCGCGCGCAAAGATCAGCTGCAACAGCTGTGCCGCGCAACCGGCTGGCGCTATCACTGCCATCATACCAATGACAGCGCACAATCGGCCCTGTTGTGGCTTTACCGTGCCTTTGATCAAGGGGGGAATCCCTCATGACCCTTGGTGCCATCGGCTTCAGCGCGCCTTTGCTATTACTGGCGCTCATCATCCTGCCGGTGCTGTGGTTTATCCTGCGCGCTATCCCACCCGCGCCTGTCCGGCGCAGGTTTCCCGGTGTGGCCTTGTTGCTTGGCCTACGCGACGAAGACAGCAGCTCAGACCGCACGCCATGGTGGCTGTTGTTGCTGCGGATGCTGGCCGTGGCGGCCATCATCATCGGACTGGCAGGCCCGGTGTTGAATCCGCACAAAGACCCCGTACAAAAACACACCGGGCCGCTTTTGATCGTTCTAGATGCAAGCTGGGCCAGCGCCGCAGATTGGTCAGCCCAGCGCACGGTCATTGAATCCTTGCTTGCCGAGGCCGGACGTGAGGCCCGGCCCACCGCAATGTTGCACCTCAGCACACCAGAGCCACTGACCTTTCGTGCAGCCACGGACTGGCGTGGGCAACTTGGCGGTATGGCCCCTGCGCCATGGTCCCCAGATCCCGCGAACACAAATGACATTGTCGCACTTTTGGGGGATGGCCCCTTTGAGACGCGCTGGTTCTCTGACGGTCTGGCCCGCAATGGGCGTGATACTATTCTTGCAGCCTTGCAAAGCCATGGCCCTGTGACCATCCATCAAGGAACCCATTCCCTGATGGCCCTGTCTCCGCCTGTCATTGCAGATGGCGACATCGTGCTGACAGCCCATCGTCTTGATCCCCTTACAGAGCAGGCCATCACCATACAGGCCCACGGTCGTGACCCCACAGGGACGTCTCGTTTGATGGCCAGTCTGCCGCTAAGCTTTGACGCAGGAGAGCGCGCGACCAAAGGCATACTTTCGCTGCCTGCAGAGCTGCGTGCCCGCCTGACCCGATTTCAGATTGCCGGTCAATCCCATGCCGGGGCCGTGTCCCTGACCGGTGACACCCTGAAACAACGCGAAATTGCCCTGATCGCCGGGCGCGAAGACCGCGAGGGCCTCGAACTGCTTTCGCCTTTGCACTACCTCGAACAGGCTTTCTTGCCCGCTGCACATCTGCTTGAGGGCAGCCTACTAGATATTCTGCCTGCCAATCCGGATGTGATTATTCTGGCCGATGTCGCCACACTGACGACCGCCGAGGAAGAGGCCCTGCTGGACTGGGCCAACAACGGCGGTACGCTTTTGCGCTTTGCCGGGCCGCGGCTAGCCGCAAGTGATATCGCCCGCAGTTCCGAGCCTGATTTGATGCCCGTGCGCCTGCGCGCAGGCGGACGCATGATCGGCGGCGCAATGAGCTGGGGTGCGCCTAAAACGCTGGCCCCTTTTGCAGAAGACAGCCCTTTCTTTGGCCTGCCCGTGCCGGACGAGGTCTCTATCGCCGCACAGGTCATGGCCCAACCAGATCCAACTTTGGCTGAACGGGTCATTGCTCAGTTAACCGACGGCACGCCCTTGGTCACCCGCAAGCGTCTTGGCGCTGGGCAGGTGGTTTTGTTCCACGTGACCGCCAATGCGGAATGGTCCAGCCTGCCGCTGTCTGGCCTGTTTGTGCAGATGCTAGACCGGCTGGCCACATCCTCCGCCGCTGCTGTGCCTGACATGATGCAAATGCAAGGCACCACTTGGCAGCCTGTTCAGGTGCTGGATGGGTTTGGCCGGCTTACACAGGCGACAACCTTGCCCGGCGTCGATGGTGCGCGGCTGATTTCAGAGGCTCCCGGCCCCACACTTCAGCCCGGGGTCTATGATGGCCCGGACCGCCGTTTGGCGCTGAATATCATTCCAGCTGAGCCAGATTTGCGCCCTGCTGAGTGGCCAGACGGGCTTCCCATCTCGGATTTATCACCGCAGGTTGAGAAACCTCTTGGCGGATGGCTCTTGTCACTTGCGCTATTGCTGCTGATGACAGACATCATGGCTTCGCTGGCCCTGACTGGACGGTTATTACCCACCCGCACCGCTGTAATCCTATGTGCGCTATTCTTGATACCCGGCGAAGGCCACGCGCAAGATAGCAAGGCGCAGTATGCCACCAACGAAGTGGTGCTCGCCTATGTCCTGACCGGGGATACAAAGCTAGACCGCACATCTGATGCAGGTTTGCGGGGCCTTGGAAGCACATTGTTTTTCCGCACCTCGATTGAACCGGCCAATCCGATCGGAATTGATCTGGAAACGGATGAGCTGTCGTTTTACCCACTGATCTACTGGCCCATCACGCCAGATCAACCACAACCATCTGATTTGGCCTATACCCGCCTGAATGACTATCTGCGCACCGGCGGGTTGATCCTATTTGATACGCGTGATGCCAATATTGCCGGTTTCAGCAGCGCCTCACCCAACGGCAACAAACTTCAGCGGCTGGCCGCACCACTGGATATTCCGCCGCTAGAACCGATACCGCGCGACCATGTTTTAACCCGAACCTTTTATCTACTGCAGGATTTCCCCGGTCGATTCGCCGGACAACCTGTCTGGGCCGAGGCCGCACCGCCTAACGCCGAACAGATCGAAGGCATGCCATTCCGCAATCTCAATGATGGGGTGACGCCGGTGATCATCGGCGGCAATGACTGGGCCGCAGCCTGGGCCATCAGCGATAGTGGCGCACCGCTGTATCCGGTTGGCCGCGGCTATTCTGGCGAACGTCAGCGCGAACTGGCATATCGCTTTGGCATCAATCTAGTAATGCACGTACTGACCGGCAATTATAAATCGGACCAGGTCCATGTGCCTGCGCTTCTTGACAGACTGGGGCAGTGAGACAGCTATGACAACATCGATCCTCTTTGACCCTCTGCTTCCGTGGTCCTTCATTACCACTTTGTTTGGCATGGTTTTGTGCGGTTTAGGCTTATCTTTGTGGCGCGGATTGTCGGGCTGGGCCTTGCGTACGCTGGCCGCATGTGTGGTTCTGGTCGCGCTCACAGGACCGGTGATGCAGCAAGAAGAGCGTGACAAACTCGATGATATCGTGTTCCTTGTCGATGATCGCACCGCCAGTCAGACACTGGGTGATCGCCGCGCCGAGACCAGTAAAGCTTTTGATACTTTGCAACAACGTCTGGCCGCGCGCGCGGATACAGAGCTGCGTACAATTGTTGTCGAAGATGGCCCCGACAATAGTGGCTCGCGCGTAATGGCCGCCCTGTCTGACGCTGTCGCGGAAGCGCCCCAAGGTCGTATCGCCGGGGCTATTTTACTCTCAGACGGGCGGGTGCACGATATCGACCGCGCACCTAACATTCCCGCACCGCTGCACCTGCTGCACAGTGGGCGCGAGGACGATTGGGACAGACGCCTGACCATTGATAATGCCCCCGCCTTCGCCATTCTGGGTGAAGAAATCCAGATGACCCTGCGCATTGATGACCTTGGCACCGCCGCGCCTAGTGACACGCAGGTGCCCTTGGATGTCTCTATCGATGGCGCCGAACCACAACGATTTGAAGTCTCGGTCAATACTGATATCGAATTACCACTGATCCTGCCGCATGGCGGGCGCAACGTGCTGCAATTCACCACCCCGATGGTCGAGGGTGAGCTGACAGACCGCAACAACAGTACCGTGGTGCAAATCAACGGCGTGCGTGACCGGCTTAGTGTTTTGCTGGTCTCCGGCGAACCACACCCCGGCGGGCGCACATGGCGTAACCTGCTGAAATCCGACAGCTCGGTTGATCTGGTGCATTTCACAATTCTGCGCCCGCCAGAAAAACATGACGGTGTACCCGTGAGCGAGCTCTCGTTGATTGCCTTCCCCACGCGGGAACTGTTTTTGGAAAAAATCAATGATTTCGATCTGATCATCTTTGATCGATACAAGCGTCGCGGCATTCTGCCGTCGCTCTATCTTGAAAACGTACGTAACTATGTCGAAGAAGGCGGCGCGGTTTTGATTGCAGCAGGACCGGATTTTGCCACAGCAGAAAGCCTATATCGAACACCATTGGCTGCCATCGTTCCAGCCCGCCCCACTGCCCGCATTTATGAAAAAGCTTACCGCCCCGAAATTTCCGACATTGGGCAACGCCATCCGGTCACCGCCGGACTAAAGCAGGAATTTGACGGGGAATGGGGACATTGGCTGCGCCAGATCGATCTACAGCCCGAAAGGGGTGATATCTTGATGACTGGCGTCGATGAACGCCCCCTACTAGTGCTGGATCACGTCGGACAAGGGCGCGTTGCATTACTGGGCTCAGATCATGCTTGGCTCTGGCATCGTGGATACGAGAGTGGTGGCCCGCAACTAGAGCTGTTGCGCCGCTTGGCTCATTGGTTGATGAAAGAACCTGAGCTTGAGGAAGAAGCACTTTGGGCAGAGGCGACTGGCCAAAAAATGCGCATCATTCGCCGATCGCTGACGGATACCATTGACCCAGTCATCGTGACAGCACCAAACGGTGAAACACAATCGCTTGACCTGTCAGAGACAACGCCGGGCCAGTTTGAAACGTTGTACGACGGGCCCGAAATCGGACTCTATCGGTTGGAAAATGGTGAACATAACGCGGTGATAGGTCTAGGCCCTGCAGCCCCTATTGAATTTGTTGAAACCCTTGCGAGCACAGAGATTCTGGCACCACTGGTCAAACAGACCGCAGGCGGCATCAGTGCGATTGAAGATGGATTGCCACGCTTGCGCGATGTGCGCATGGGGCGGCCTGCCGCTGGACGTGGTTGGATTGGCCTGACCCAACGTAATGCTTATGAGACCCTATCTGTGACACAGATCCCATTGCTGCCCGCATGGTTTGTCTTGTTGCTCAGCATGCTACTGATCACAGGCGCATGGCTTTATGAGGGGCGGCGCTGATCGGCTTAGGGGGTCAGGATGACCTTCGTCACCTGATCTGACCAATCATCAACAGAACAGCGGGCCTTGACCCTGATTTCACGTGTGCCATCCGGTAAAACCAGCGAATGCAAAGAACGGGTAAAGGGCTGTTCTTCGACATGTGGGTGATGCAGTTTGCGCGTGGCAAGAACATTGCCTTCAACATCCATAACCACCCAGCCATCGGCATAATGATCCCAGCCGGTATCACCATGTTGTAATGTGACATGAATGCTCCACATCATGCCCATTTTCTCGACTTTGACGTCAAGAATTTCAGGATCATGCGCCAATGCAGTATTTGCCAGACAGCTTGCAAGGAGGGGTAGGTAAAATCGTTTCATACCCTTCTATATATCGCTGTCATGCACGATTTTGCACTCACGTCTGCGTGTCTTTTTCGTCATCCCTTCCGGGTGTTGTCGCCATGCCGCAGGTTTCCCTTGCGGGACTTGATAATTGGTTATATTTTATTACCAATGACGGAGATCCTTCATGGAAATGCCCACACCCAACCCGATCATTTTAGCGCGCAAGGCAGAATTGCTTGCGCAGCTGCACCAGATTCTGCCCGCCCATGCGGTGATCTCGGATCCATTTGAAACCCGGGCTTACGAATGTGATGCATTGACGGCTTACAAATGCCCACCTCTGGCCGTTGTCTTACCCAACTCAACGACGGAAGTGTCTGAGGTTTTGCGCCTGTGCCATCGGATGGACGTTCCGGTTGTGCCACGCGGTGCGGGCACCTCTTTGGCAGGGGGTGCGCTGCCCACAGCGGATTGCGTCATTCTGGGCGTGGCCAAAATGAACGAGGTCTTGGAAACCGATTACGATAACCGCTTTATACGGGTGCAAACCGGCCGCACCAACCTTAGTGTCACTGGCGCGGTCGAAGAACACGGTTTCTTCTACGCGCCTGACCCATCTAGCCAACTGGCCTGCGCCATCGCGGGAAATATCGCGATGAATTCGGGCGGGGCGCATTGCCTGAAATACGGCGTGACCACCAACAATCTGATGGGTGTGACCATGGTGCTAATGGATGGCACAGTCGTAGAGCTGGGCGGCGCGCATCTGGATGCAGGCGGGCTTGATCTGTTGGGCGTGGTCTGCGGATCAGAAGGGCAACTGGGCGTTGTGACCGAGGCCACCTTGCGCATCCTGCACAAGCCCGAGGGTGCGCGCCCGGCATTGATTGGATTTGATTCCAATGAAGTGGCCGGCCAGTGCGTGTCAGACATCATAAAAGCCGGGGTTCTACCGGTCGCCATCGAATTCATGGACCGCCCTTGCATCCGCGCAACCGAGGCCTTTGCCAAGGCCGGTTATCCGGATTGCGAAGCGCTTTTAATCATCGAAGTCGAAGGATCAGAAGCGGAAATAGACGCACAACTGGATAAAATCGCTACCATCGCTCGCGTCCACAACCCGGTCGAACTGCGGCAAAGTTCCTCTGCCGATGAAAGTGCGCGCATCTGGCTGGGTCGAAAATCCGCTTTTGGTGCGATGGGACAGATCAATGATTATATGTGTCTGGACGGGACCATCCCAGTCAGTCAACTGCCCTATGTACTTCGTCGGATCGGAGAGATGAGCGCCGAGTTTGGCCTAGGTGTGGGTAATGTGTTTCATGCAGGTGACGGCAATATGCACCCGCTGATCCTGTTTGATGCCAACAAACCCGGTGATCTGGAGAAATGCGAGGCTTTTGGCGCTGAAATTCTGAAGCTCTGTGTTGAAGTCGGTGGCTGCCTAACCGGTGAACACGGTGTGGGCGTGGAAAAGCGCGATCTGATGAGCCATCAATATACGCCAGAGGATCTTGATATTCAGATGGCGATCAAGGATGTGTTTGATCCCAAATGGCTGTTAAACCCAGCCAAGGTGTTCCCATTAAACGCCAGTGAACCTCGCAGGGTTGCGGCAGAATGAGGGGCGTTGCCGCTTTTGACCTTTGGCCAATTCACCCCGGAATATTTTGAGAAAGATGAAGTGTTAAAACCAACCAGCGAAACAGAGCTTTCCGACATGATTGCCGCAGCAAAGTCCCCCTTGTGCATACAGGGTGGAGGGACGCGACCTGTTGGCCAGCCTAAGGGAGATTTACTCACCACATCCGGGCTCTCGGGCATCACACTTTATGAGCCGGGCGCTTTGACTATGGTGGCCAAGGCTGGCACACCACTTGCGGAAATTGAAGCTACACTGGACGCGGAAAACCAGCAAGTGGCATTTGAACCCATGGACCATCGCCCATTGCTGGGCACTGGCGGCATCCCAACCATTGGCGGGGTGTTTGCGGCCAACGTTTCAGGCCCCCGGCGTATTCAATGCGGTGCCGCGCGGGATTTTCTCTTAGGAGTACGCTTTGTCGATGGGCAAGGGCGCGTTCTGTCAAATGGTGGGCGTGTGATGAAAAATGTGACCGGCTATGATCTGGTCAAGCTGATGGCCGGCAGCCGGGGCACACTCGGTGTGATCAGTGAAGTATCGTTCAAGGTGCTACCAAAGCCAGAAAGCGTGGCTACACTGGTTTTCAAAGATCTCACCTCCAAAGACACAATTGATGTAATGTCTGGTGCCTTGAGATCCCCATTTGATGTGACTGGCGCTGCGTATCTGTCAGGCAAAACTATCCTGCGCTTAGAAGGTTTCTCAGATTCTGTTAAATACCGTTCACAAAGGCTACTGAACCGTCTCAGCAGTATAGGCAGTGCAGCACTCATCGCGGATGAGGGCGAAAATGCAAGGCTATGGGTTGAAGCCAAAGATGTTCGCGCATTCAGCAACCATAATTCTGTCTGGCGCGTTTCCATCAAACCAAGCGATAGCTTGGAGCTTTTGGACGCGATGAACCAAATGCATTCTTACGACTGGATGCTGGATTGGGGGGGAGGCCTAATTTGGGTTGCTGTGACGCAAGACCACTTGCTTCAAATCGCAAGCTATGGCGACGAAGCAAAGCGCAATGATCCTCTTGAAGGCATCCGTGTTTTACATGCCAATCTACAGTATAATGTTACCCAGCTGGGGGGGCATGCCACATTAGTCAAAGCGCCATCAGAAGCTTGGAACGGGCTGAACGCTTTCCAACCCGAACCAGCCCCTGTAGCGGCCCTGACGCAGGCGATCCGTCAGAAGTTTGACCCAAAGGGCATTCTAAATCGCTATCTCATGAAAGGCGCGTGACATGCTTATATTGTTCACCCCCGGCCCGATCATTTTCCTGATCTCTCTGGCACTCTCAAAGTCATATAAGTCAGCTCTGATCTACGCGGCCCTTGGTATTATTGTGTTCACAATTCATACTTTTTTGCCGCCAATTACCGGCTCGGATGCCGCAGGGAACGGGATGGCATCGGGCTTTCGAGCGATCCTGTACTTTTCTGCAGTTGCTGGTTTGATCTTCGCAGCGATTTACGCCGCACTTTATACCTTACTCACTTTTGACCAAAAGGGATGGGCTGCAAAGCTGGCCTTGGCAACGCCCTGCCTGATTGGTTCAACGCTTTTCTTTCTTCTTTTCGCGTAGCTGGGGGATTTCATGCAAACACAGTTTACGCCTGAACAGCTTAAAAATCCCGGGACCGCCCGTGCCAATGAGATCCTGCGCTCGTGTGTGCATTGCGGATTTTGCACCGCCACCTGCCCCACCTACCAAATACTGGGCGATGAGCTCGATAGCCCTCGCGGCCGGATCTACCTGATCAAGGACATGCTGGAAAACGATCGTGTGCCAGACGCCAAGACCGTCAAGCATATTGACCGCTGTTTAAGCTGCCTGTCCTGCATGACCACCTGTCCCTCGGGCGTGCACTACATGCATCTTGTTGATCATGCCCGCGCTTATATCGAAGAACATTACAAACGACCGTTTAGCGACCGTGCCCTACGCTGGGTATTGGCGCGGATACTACCCTATCCAATGCGGTTTCGGCTCGCGCTTTTAGGGGCAAAAATTGCCCGGCCATTTGCGCGATTAATGCCAGATGCCCGCCTGCGGGCCATGCTAGAGATGGCGCCCAAGGTCATTCCGCCAGTCAGCCGCAATGACGATCCGCAAAGTTTTGTCGCTCAGGGCACGCCACGCAAACGAGTGGCGCTTATGACGGGCTGTGCACAAAAGGCACTGAACACCGATATCAACGATGCCACTATCCGGCTACTGACGCGGTTGGGCTGCGAGGTGGTGATTGCCAAAGGGGCAGGGTGCTGTGGGGCGTTGACACATCACATGGGTCAGGTCGACCAAAGTCATCGCGCGGCGGCAGAAAACATAAATGCCTGGGCTGCAGAGATCGCCGGAAAAGGATTGGATGCAATTGTCATCAACACCTCGGGCTGTGGCACCACAGTCAAGGATTATAGCCATATGTTTCGCAATGACCCACTGGCCAAGGACGCCGAACGTATTGCCGCTATGGCCATGGATGTATCTGAGCTATTGATGCAATTGGATCTGCCACAAGGTGCGCCTAAAAACCTGACCGTTGCGTATCATGCAGCCTGCTCCTTGCAACACGGTCAGCGGATCAAAGCGGCCCCTAAGGACTTATTAAAACGCGCAGGGTTCTCTGTTGTAGAGCCCGCTGACAGCCATCTGTGCTGCGGCAGCGCGGGCACGTATAACCTGATGCAACCTGAAATTTCCGGCCAACTTAAGGCGCGAAAGATTCGCACACTTGAGGTTCAAAAGCCCGACCTTATCGCTGCAGGCAACATCGGGTGTATGATGCAGATCAGTTCAGGTACAGCCCACCCCGTAGTGCACACAGTTGAGTTGCTGGATTGGGCCACAGGCGGGCCTAAACCGGCTGCGTTGTCACAATTTCCCGACGTTAAGATTTAGGTTCACGAATGTGCATTGATGCCCTAATTTGGCCTGAAACCCTGCCTAACTTGCAGCAGCTCATTTGTGAAGGTTCCTGATGCGTCAATTACTTATGGCTGTTTTGCTCTGTCTGTCCGCGCCAATGGTGCTGGCTGGAGACTCTACCCTGAAACGCCTTGATACAGGGGATGACACCCGTGCATGGGAGGCGGTCGGGCGGCTTGATATCGGTGGGCATGGGGTTTGCACCGGTGCATTGATCGCGCCGCATCTGGTACTGACAGCCGCGCACTGCCTGTTTGACAAACGCACTGGTAAAAAAGTCGACCCAGAAGAGATCCAGTTTCTTGCTGGCTGGCGCAATGGTCGGGCTGCCGCGTACCGCAATGTACGCCGGGCAGAAGCGCATCCAAAATACAAACACCGCAAAGATATCGCCGCCGCAACCGTGCGCAATGATGTGGCCCTTCTTGAATTGCAGCACCCGATCAAAAACACCCGGATCATCCCGTTTCAGACAGACGAACGCCCCCGCAAAGGACAGCGCATTGGCGTGGTCAGCTATGCACATGACCGGCTCGAAGCGCCGTCACTACAGGAATACTGCGACGTTAAAGCCCGTCAGCAAGGCGTGCTGATTATGTCCTGCGATGTTGATTTCGGATCCTCAGGCGCGCCTGTTTTCTCATTCGAAGAGAACACACCCCGGGTCGTCTCAGTTGTCTCTGCCATGGCTGAAGTGGACGGCGAAGATGTCTCACTGGGGACGCAACTTAAGCGTCCGCTAGCAGATCTGTTGACGCTGATGGGCTTGGGTGAGTTGGAAAACATCCAGAACGTTTCGGGCTTTACTCCGGTCACCAAACGTCGCGTGAATGGAGCAAAGTTTTCCAAGCCATGAAAATCACTCCTATCCTTACGCTTCTCTGTTTTCTGGCCTCGGGTGCTTTGGCGCAAAGCAGTGGGCTGACACGGCTAACCGATCGTGATGATCTGTTCGGTTGGGAGGCCGTGGGCCGGGTGGAGCAATCCGGCCATGGCTATTGCACCGGTGTCCTGATCGCCCCGGATCAGGTTTTGACAGCGGCACATTGTGTGTACGATCAAAACGCCCGGCTACTATCTACAGACAGCCTGCAATTTCGGGCAGGCCTGCGCGATGGCGTATCTGTTGCGGATCGATCTGTGATTCAGATTGCAGCTCATAAAGGATACAACCCCAAAATACGCACCAGCGCGCAGACCATTCGCTATGACGTCGCATTGTTGAAACTGGACAGTCCGATTTCAAGCTTCGAAGCCGCCCCCTTTGCTCTGCACCGTGGCATCAGCAAAGGCAGCCGGGTCAGCGTTGTGTCCTATGGACGTGGGCGCGATGCAGCACTGTCATGGCAGCGTGATTGCGGGGTGCTGGGTCGCTCTCGCGGGCTTATCACAGTTGATTGTGATATCACCTATGGCTCCTCTGGTGCGCCAATTTTCAAAAAGGAAAACGGGCGCGGCCGCATTCTGTCACTCGTCAGTGCTGGGGCTGTCGGTGAAGGCCCGCCTCTGGCCTGGGGCATGGAACTGCCCGATCTAGTACAAGAATTGAAACGCGACCTGCGTGCCAATCGCCCTGCAACCGGTGCGTTCGGGCAATCCGGTGGCGGGTTCAAACGCGAAAAAGTCTCTAACAGTGGCAGTTAAGAAGATAACGACTAGTTCAATATGCTAGTGACTTCATGTTACCCCATGACAGATCTCCTAGAGCCCAGACGAGAAAATCGCTAAAAAACTTCAGGCTATCACCCTTCTTGTATTTTTGGTTGTTCAGAATGTAGAAAAACTGTCGGCAAGATTGCCGGCAACCGCTTGATGCGGGGCTGATTAAAAGCAAACTTTTAGAACAGATCTTTGCGGTTTCATCGTGACCGATTTTTGTCATGGCTGGGGGTAAATTTTACTGCTACCGTCGAAGCATAAAGCGTGGAGCAGACGCTTGATTGAAGAAACAAAGTAGACAAATTTCAAGATATGAAAAATCAGAAATTTAAAACCAGGGCTTTACCTGAAATTGCGAGTATGTGGATTGGACCCGATTGGTCGTTTATCGAGCAACTGTGCCTTAAATCCTTCATAGATGCAGGGCACAAAGTTACACTGTACACATTGGAAGACATTGACCTTGGAATAGATGGCCTGAACTACGATGATGCACGGACATTTCTTGCACCATTTCAATGTGTTAACCGTGATGATAGAAGGGCCCATGGTGTTTATGCTGACTTTTTCCGCCTACATCTTTTAAGGCGCACCGAGAATGTCATTTGGGCCGATTCTGATGCCATTTGCGTCAAACCTTTTGATTTCAAATCAGAATATGTTTTTGGGAATCACGCGCACGGTGACGAGCCGCTATTTATTGCCAATGGTGTTTTGGGTTTGCCCCGTTCCAGTTTGGCACTTCAACTGGCTATTGAGCTGTCCGAAGAGCGCTGCCCCATACCGCCATTTTTTAACGGAGGGCGGCGCAAAAGGTTAAAGAAAATGCGTTCTGAGGGCGAGGATTTCGGATTTCTCGACTTTGATTGGGGAGTGTCCGGGCCACGTTTGATTGACCACTTTCTGAAGCAAACTGGCGAGGCCGTACACGTGATGGACAAAGACGTGCTATACCCTGGTCCGCGGCCTGTGCGGCAGCCGCTGCTTCTCCCAGTATCATCAACATCAGATGTTGAGAAAACAATGACACATTCCGTGCATATTTATGGAAAGACAAAACATTTTCTTAAGGACAAATACAATGGCGTTCTACCAGAGGGTTGTTACCTAGATCTGCTGTGTAAACGACATGGAATTGATCCAAAAGAAAATCCTGTATAGTCCTTTGGTGATCCAGAGGTGGTTCTGGATTTTCGACCAGCTTTAGTCCGCTAAAGGCGGGTTAGGGTTTCATGTCTGCTGTGAGCGACACATGAGCTGCAGTTCTTGTTGGGTTAGGATCGAGATTTCACTGTAGTTTCACCAATATTTTCCGCTACATACCTCGGCCAATGTCTCCCAGCTAAGGCATTTACCCTTGGCTGCGTCACCGACTCTGACATAGCCAGGCGCGTTATATACTGGGACCACTTGAACCAAGCCGCAAGTGTATCATAAGCATTGTCACCATCAGACCACTATGTCCGTAGCACGACGATAAGATTCCGCGAAAGCCTTTCAGATGGGAATACTTTTGTTTGCCAATAGTCAAAGGTGTTTTGGGCGTAGGACGTGCAGCGCCACTGAGGTTTAACCGCGAGGATGCTATCTGTGAGTGGGCGTTTCAATCGCAGATGGCACAACTCACACTCCGCACCTTCCAAATTCACGAGACTTTCTGATATACGCACAAATTTTGCAACACAGTCACGGCATGGTTGGCAGATGTGTTGAAATTGTTGGCAGGGGCACCAGGGCTCGAACCCGGGACCTACGGTTTTGGAGACCGTCGCTCTACCAGCTGAGCTATACCCCTATATCCGGGATCCGATTACGACACCTAGTTCGAGGAATCAAGCGTCCATTCAATGCTTTTCCAAGAAAACATGAATGGCAAAACGAAGTCGGCAAATAGGTAACAACCTAGTGGTTGTTGGTTCAGCAATGGAAGTGACACTCCCTTGGCAAGCTACGGGCGATCAAGGCGCAACTGAAGAGAAAGAGTTGGCGGGTAGAATCCCGCCCCACACTATCAGTCTGTCGGCGTGTACCAAATTGGCGAGGAATAGGCCCGTTCCTGGTGGATCAGCCGCGCGTCTGGTGGCAGGTCAATACCAAAGCGGACTTTGTCATAGACAATCCAACGCGGGGTTGGAATCTCAAGCACACGCACGTAGTAAAATGCCCGCTCTGCCGGATCAAAATCTGGATCGCTCCAGACACTTACCAACTCAGACGTGCCGATGGTATTGCTCCAGCTGGCGGTTTCCAAATCAACGGTATTGCCAACCTCAGGCAGCTTGCCCTCGTCATTCGGCTCGCGATCCCCGGACCAAGCCACATCATAGACCTTTTCGTGCAATGTTCCGCCGCCGTCCATCCAACCTTTGATCACCTGAACGCGGTCCAGATTGGCCCCAATTGGATCGCGCAGGGCCGCAATTAGAAAGGATGGAGCAGTTTCAGTTTCACGTGGACGCATATCGCTGCCCATCGGCACGCCGCGTGTGTATCCCGCTTCGGCAATTGAGCGGGTACGCAGATCGCCCTCGGAAAACCCCCAACCGCCGAAGAAGCGGAGACCAATACGTGGACCAGTGGTGGCATAGGTTTCTCGACGCTTAAAGGCATCGAAAATTGCTGAACGGGTGTTCTCGGACGCCCAGACAGCGGTGTAACCAGAGGCAACTAACAGATCGCCCGGGATCTCGCCCAGTTCATTGGCAATGAATGGATGCTGGATTCGGGTGGCCGAGGGTTCGACGCTCACGGATTTTCCGAAGAAGTTGTCTTCCTCTGCCGTCGCCAAGGAGGTATGGCTGTCTGTCGCGCCGCCCATGCCAAACTTGTAAGGGTTCACCCCGAACTTTTCTTCAAGCATCAGCCCTTGTTTAAGTGCCTCTCGAGCGTATTCGCCCGTCAGCATGTCGTCAGACTTGAGTTCGGTAATATCAAGGTTTCCGACATCCCAGTTCTCATAATCTGCAAATTCGTCTTCAGGGCTCAGAAACGGATGCGCTTCGCCGTCACCTTTGATCTGGGTAACCTCATAGTGTGGTTCCCATTTGGCGCGCTTATTGACATATTCCTCGTCAACCTTGCCTTCGTGGTAAGTGTCTTCCGTCGGGAACATCCAACCATTCGACAGGTTGCCATTGTGGGCAAATGCCACAGCCCGGCCGCCGGTTTTGCCCTGATACTCTTCAAGCCACGCATAAAGTGCCTTTGGGTCAGTATCGCCATAAGGCGGCTGCGTCACAGGTGGCACCATCTGCAGAGCCCGGACGGGTCCGTCGCGCAGCATGACATTTCGGTGCAAGTTGAAACCTTTGGGCACTGACGTCCATTCAAACCCGATAAAGGCGGTGAAATTACCGGGGTCGTTGTGCCGCTCGGCGGCCATAACAATGTGTTCCCAGGTAAAGGCAAAGGCATCTGCACCCGGGCTATAGGATTCAAGCAAGATCTCAGGCAGCGTCATCTGCGAAAAATTCGTGATGATATCAAATGCGGCCTTACCGGCCTCTTCACCACCAGCTGAATACCCCTCGTACCATTCCAACCCCTTAGGATCAGACAGCACACCTGGTTTGCCGGCTTGCAGATCCGGGGCAAAGCCCATCAGATCGGTGTGATCCGTCAACACCATCCAATCCAATGGTCGTGCCAATCGAACCGGCTGGCCGGTGGATGAGATCACCTGCTCGCCCTTGGCAAAACGCCAAGCTTCGTCCGGAAGCAACGTGTTGCCGAAGGCACCGGCATCCAGCGAAAGGCCGGTATGCAAATGTGAATCCCCCCACAGCGGGCGCTCTGGAAAATTGCGATTGGCGTAGGGCGAAAACGGGCTTTCAGCAAAGGTGCCTTCCGCCGCCTCCTCACTTGGTACGCCATCGGCAATAGCCGGAATTGAAAGCGATGCAGCCAAAGCTGTCGAAATTAAAAACCGAAACATAGTCTCCCCCAAATGTGTCGTTGTGTCAGTTGGCTGGTAAGAAATTCAACTAAAAGAGTGCGCGTTACTGCCTCCAGTATGCACACATTTGATCAATTTCAAAATTCCGGAAATTTTGGAGAAAGGGGCCAGCATCTACCAACAAAAAAGGGCTCCCTGATGGGAGCCCTTTCTGTCGTGTAATCGCTGTTGCGCGTTACGCGAGGATTTTGGCAACCACGCCGGCGCCGACGGTGCGGCCACCTTCGCGGATCGCGAAGCGCAGACCGTCTTCCATCGCAATCGGTGCGATCAGATCAACTTCGAACTTAAGGTTGTCACCAGGCATAACCATTTCTGTGCCCTCTGGCAAAGTAACAGTACCGGTCACATCCGTTGTACGGAAGTAGAACTGTGGACGGTAGTTCGCGAAGAACGGCGTGTGACGGCCACCCTCATCTTTGGTC